>NZ_JCAMOR010000010.1:0-188218 GCF_059512385.1 Bradyrhizobium sp. Crot121
GACCCGCCCCTCATCTGGGTGAGACGCGCGGAGTCATAGTGCTGATTTGCCCGACGGCGAAAGCGGAATGTTTTTTGTGCGAGGGATGGACAGACTTTCGACTGATTTGCCCGACGGGTCGTTATGTCGCACCGAAAGCAGCCACATCGTCATTGCGAGCAGAGCGAAGCAATCCATAGCGCCACAAGCGGAGGCATGGATTGCTTCGCTCTGCTCGCAATGACGGGGGGCCGTCATTCCGGGGCGATGCGAAGCATCGAGCTATGATGTGCAATTGCACATCAGAGAATCCATTTCTTCACATGCGCTCGCGGCTCGATTGATTCCGGGCTCGCGCTGCGCGCGCCCCGGAATGACGACGGAGATTGTCGCAGCAGGGCGCCGCGTCGCCCCTCACCCGGCCGGCTCATCCGGATCGAGTGCAGCCTCGAAGCGCGTCGATGCATCGCTTGCTTCGCCGGCCGCACCAAACACCGCAGCGGCGGTGATGTCCTTGGCGAGATGGGTGCATTCGAGCCAGACCAGATTGAGCATCAAGGGCGGCAGTTCGCGCGCCTGCTGCATGTTCCTGCAGCGGGCCTCGGCGCCTTCCATGCCCCACCATTGCTGGGCGACCGTCACGACTTTGCGGAAGTTGCGCAAGGTGCCCGACGACTTCGCGCGATCGACCTTGGCGAGCTGCGCGCAATGGTTCAGCCAGTTCAGCCCGGCGACGATCGCAATCGCGACATCGTCGACCGCGCGTCCGGTGAAATCGATCACCGTGTCCTCGTGCGGCTGCTGGCGCAGGAAGCCGTCGATCGTCTCGGCCTGGCGCGATGGCTCCGTCAGCAGCGCGGAGTCGCGTCCCGGAATCATGGTCAGATAGCGCATCCCTTCCAGCCGCGTGTGGCGCCAGATTTCGCGCGGGCTGGCGCTCGCATCATTCGATTTGCGCTTACAGGCGGGATAGACGAGATCGCCGTGATCGGCCTTTTCGAGATATGTCGCGACCACCTTGTCCAGCGCCCGCAACAACGCATCCGCGCCGGCCCTGGCGTCCAGGACCTCTTCTGACGGCACCTCTCTGCCCCAACCAAACAAGGCCATGCTTGTTTCCAGCGTGATCCTCTGCTTTTACGAGTGTAGCACCAGCGCGGCCGATTGCACTGCGCCAATCCGCCGTATTTTCGGCAGAAACGGGGCCGCGGGCGGCAGGATCCAAGGGAACCTTCGCTCTAGATTCTTGTTTTGACGCGTTTTCTTAACGCGAACCGGTGTCCACTTCGCTCGAAAACGCTCTAGCGATTGACGAGCCAGATGATCACGCTCAGCACGACGCTGAGCAATAGCGACGTCATCAGTGGAAAATAGAACGAATAGTTTGATCCCTCGACATGGATGTCACCAGGCAACCGGCCGAGCCCAAGCTTGCCGATCACCGGCCACAGCAGCCCGGCGGCGAGGAGCAGGAGTCCGAGGATGATCAGCGCGCGCTGCATCCGGCACCTCCAATTCGTAGGGCGGGTTACGTCTTGCGCCGGCGCGCTACGCGATGGCAGGTTACGCTTCGCTAACCTGCCCTACAAATTCTCGACTAGCCCCACGGTCCACGCGAGGTGGATGCGCCGCCCCATGGGCTGCGGGAAGGATAGCGCGCGCCGGCGGTAGGTGCAGCACCGCCGCCGAGCTCGGCGGCGAGCTGCTGCAGCGCCGCGACGCGGTTCTCGGTCGACGGGTGGGTGGAGAAGAGATTGTCGACGCCATGGCCCGACAACGGATTGATGATGAACATATGCGCGGTCGCCGGATTGCGCTCGGCCTCGAAGTTCGGCACCTGGTGCGCGGCATTCTCGATCTTCATCAGCGCGGAAGCGAGCCACATCGGCTGGCCGACTATACGCGCGCCGAGATTGTCGGCGGCATATTCCCGGGTGCGGCTGATCGCCGTCTGCACCAGCATGGCTCCCAGCGGCCCCAGGATCATCAGCGCGATCGAGCCGACGACGCCTGGACCGCTGTTGCTGTTGCGGTGGCCGCCGAAGAACATGCCGAACTGCGCCAGCATCGAGATCGCGCCGGCGATGGTGGCGGTGATCGTCATCAAGAGCGTGTCGTGGTTCTTGATATGCGCAAGCTCATGCGCGATCACGCCGGCGAGCTCCTCGCGGCTGAGCTGCTGCATGATGCCAGCGGTGACGGCAACCGCGGCATTCTGCGGATTGCGGCCGGTGGCAAACGCGTTGGGTTGCGCCTCGTCCATCACGAACACGCGCGGCATCGGCAGGCCGGCACGGCTCGCGAGCTCGGCGACGAGGCCGACGAGTTCGGGCGCGGTGCGCGCATCGACCTCATGAGCGCCGTACATCCTGAGCACCATGCGGTCGGAATTCCAGTAGGTGAACAGGTTTGTCGCGGCCGCAACCACCAGCGCGATCATCGCACCGCTGGCGCCGCCGATGAGATAGCCGATCCCCATGAACAGGGCGGTGAGGCCGGCCAGCAGAAGGGCTGTCTTGAAATAATTCATCGCCGTTTCCCCTGCGTCGTTGCGGAAAAACCACTGTTGCAGGCGCAGCTTAGGTAGGGATTTTCCCATAGGTACCGCAAGGGGCGCAAGGTGCGTCGGGGCGACGCGGGAGGTATCTCCCCCGCGTCGTCCCGGCGAACGCCGGGACCCAACCACAGGATTTTGTAATGTGCTTCGCCGCAACCGCTTGCTCGCGCCACAACAACTTCCTGTGGCTATGGGTCCCGGGTCAAGCCCGGGACGACGGTGGAGTGAGGGATAGCCCGCGCGCGAAGCTTCACGTAAAATCAGCGCTCTCTTTCGAATCCACCCCTCCTGCGGCGAGTTCTGATGTTCAAGACCCGATTTGCGATCGCGGCCGTCACGATGATTGCGGCATCTGCGGCCTCCGCGCAGCAGTTGTTGCCGGCACCCACACGTCAGCCTCCGACGGCTGCGCGGCCTGCCACAGTGCCCTCCTCGCGCGCGGCGGCTTGCCATAATGGCCAGAGCTTCGAGCGCTTCCTTGCCGATCTCAAGCAGCGCGCGGTGTCCGAAGGGGTGTCGCAGCAGGCGATCGCGGAAGCCTCGCCCTACCTCGTCTACAACCAAGGCATCGTCAACCGCGACCGCGGGCAGCGCGTGTTCGGCCAGATCTTCACCGAGTTTGCAGGGCGAATGGCCGCGCCCTATCGGATGCAGCAGGGACAGCAGCGCATCAAGACCTATGCGGCGGCGTTCGCGCGCGCCGAGAAGGAATACGGCGTGCCGCCGGCGGTGATCGCCGCGTTCTGGGGATTGGAGAGCGACTTCGGCGCCAACATGGGCAATCTGCCGACGCTGCCCTCGCTGGTGTCGCTTGCCTATGATTGCCGGCGCTCGGAGATGTTCCAGAACGAGACCATCGCGGCCTTGAAGATCATCGACCGCGGCGACCTTTCGGCCGATGAGATGGTCGGCTCCTGGGCCGGCGAGCTCGGGCAGACGCAATTCCTGCCGACGCACTATTTCAACTATGCCGTCGACTATGACGGTGACGGCCATCGCAACCTCTTGAGCAGCGGGCCCGACGTGATCGGCTCGACCGCCAACTACATCGCCAACGGATTGAAGTGGCGGCGCGGCGAGCCGTGGCTGCAGGAAGTGCGCGTGACCGCATCCGGCTTTCCGTGGGACCAGGCCGATCTCACGACCAAGCTGCCCCGCTCGAAATGGGCTCAACTGGGAATAGCCTATCCTGATGGAAGGCCGCTGCCGAATGATGACATGCCGGCATCGCTGCTGTTGCCGATGGGACGAATGGGACCGGCGTTCCTGGCCTATGCAAATTTCGCCGCCTACACCGAATGGAATAATTCGCTGATCTATTCGACCACCGCCGGCTATCTTGCGTCCCGCATCGCAGGCAGCCCGCCGATGCTGCGGCCTTCGGGACCCGTGGCCCAATTGCCGTTCAATGAGATGAAGGAATTGCAGCAGCTCCTGGTGCGCGCCGGCTTCAATGTCGGCAAGGTCGACGGCGTGCTCGGACAGGCGAGCCGCAGCGCCGTGAAGGCGATGCAGATCAAATATGGATTGCCGGCGGATTCCTGGCCATCAGCGGAACTGCTGGCACGGATGCGCGGGCGGACCCAGCCGACCGAAGCGGCGATGCCGTCCGTTCGCTAGGACGGAAGTCCGCTTCGGGAAATGACGCCTCTGTGACAGACTTGTTCAAGAGGTCGTTCTTGCTGCTCACATCCGGATTTGGAACAAATTCTACTGGGGCATTGCGTCCATCGCCGCAATGCACAACTCTTGCCTATCGTTCATTTCTGGAAACCTTCGCATGAGCCAATCCTCCAAACTGTTCGAGCCCTTCAAGCTTGGTCCGCTGACGCTGCCCAATCGGGCGGTGATGGCGCCGTTGACGCGCAACCGCGCGGCACCGTCGAGCTTCGTTCCGAGCCCGCTTGCGGTCGACTATTACGCGCAGCGCGCCTCCGCCGGCCTTCTAATCACCGAGGCGAGCCAGGTCTCGCAGCAGGGCCAGGGCTACCAGGACACGCCCGGCATCTATTCGAAGGAACAGATTGCGGGATGGCGCAAGGTTACCGACGCCGTGCATGCGCGCGGCGGACGCATTGTCATCCAACTCTGGCATGTCGGCCGCATCTCCCACACCTTGTTGCAGCCGAACGGCGGCGCGCCGGTTGCGCCATCCGCGATCCGCGCCAAGACCAAGACCTTCGTGGGCGGCAGCTTTACCGACGTGTCCGAACCGCGGGCACTCGAGTTTTCCGAAATACCTGGAATCATCGAAGACTTCCGGCGCGGCGCAGCGAACGCGATCGAAGCCGGTTTTGACGGCGTCGAGATCCACGGCGCCAACGGTTATCTGCTCGACCAGTTCGCCAAGGATGGCACCAACAAGCGCACCGATGCCTATGGCGGATCGATCGAGAACCGCGCGCGCCTGATGCTGGAAGTCTCCAAGGCGGTTGCCGCGGAAGTTGGCGCCGAGCGCACCGGCATCCGCATCTCGCCGGTGACGCCGGCCAATGACGTCTCGGACTCCAACCCGCAGCCGCTGTTCGATCACATCGTCGACGGACTCAATGCGCTGAAGCTGGTCTATATCCACGTCATCGAAGGCGCGACCGGCGGGCCGCGAGATGTCGCACCGTTCGACTATGCGTCGCTGCGCAAGCGCTTCAAGCAGGCATATGTGGCCAACAACGGCTATGATTTCGCGCTGGCGAACAAGGTGCTGGAATCCGGTGCCGCCGACCTGATCGCGTTCGGCAAGCTGTTCATCTCCAATCCCGACCTGGTCGAGCGCCTGAAGAGTGGCGCAGCGCTGAACGAATGGGACAAGGCCACGTTCTACGGCGGCGGCGCGAAGGGATACACGGACTATCCGACGCTGGAGGCCGCGGAAGCGGCGCAGTAGCCGCGAACACCGCCGTCATTGCGAGGAGCGAAGCGACGAAGCAATCCATACTTCCGCAAGCGGAGAGATGGATTGCTTCGCTTCGCTCGCAATGACGGGAGAAAAGGACGACATCTCTCTCCCACCATCATTCCGGGGCGGCCCGCAGGGCCGAGCCCGGAATCCATTTCACGGCATCCTCTGCAGCACGATGGATTCTCTGATGTGCACTTGCACATCATAGCTCGCGCTTCGCGCGCCCCGGAATGACGAAAGGCCGGGATTGCTCCCGGCCTTTTGTCTCTCTCCGTCATGCCCGGGCTTGTCCCGGGCATCCACGTCTTCCCACACGCGCGGCGACGCGTGGATGGCCGGGACAAGCCCGGCCATGACGGCGTTGCAAGAGATCACTTCGCCTCGGCGCGCTTCGGCGGAGTGGCGGGCCACGACTTGATCAGGGTGTCGTAGTCGACCGTCTCGCCCTTCGGCTTCTCGTTGGCGAGCTTGCGCTGGGGCGCGATGGTGCCATCTTTCTCGGCCTTGGCGAACCAGTATTCCGGCTTCTCCTTCTTGTTCAGCTTCGGGCCGCAGGCGCCCTGCACGCCTGATTTCTCGAGCCGCTCCATCACCGAATCCTGGGCCGCGGCGAGCGCGTCCATCGCCTGTTGCGGCGTCTTCGCACCCGACGACGCATCGCCGATGTTCTGCCACCAGAGCTGGGCGAGCTTCGGATAGTCAGGCACGTTGTTGCCGGTCGGGGTCCACTGCACGCGCGCGGGCGAGCGGTAGAACTCGATCAAGCCGCCGAGCTGGGGCGCGCGCTCGGTGAACGACTTGTCCCAGATATCGGACTCGCGGATGAAGGTGAGACCGACATGGCTCTTCTTCAACGACACCGTCTTGGAGACGATGAACTGCAGATAGAGCCAGGCTGCCTTGCGGCGGTCCGCCGGCGTCGACTTCAACAGCGTCAGCGAGCCGGCGTCCTGATAGCCGAGCTTCATGCCTTCCTTCCAGTACGCGCCGTGCGGCGACGGGGCCATGCGCCATTTCGGCGTGCCGTCTGCGTTCATGACGGGAATGCCTGGTTTCACCATGTCGGCGGTGAACGCGGTGTACCAGAAGATCTGCTGGGCGATGTTGCCCTGCGCCGGCACCGGGCCCGATTCGGAGAAGGTCATGCCCTGCGCCTGCGGCGGGGCGTACTTCTTGAGCCACTCGAGATATTTGGTGATCGAGTAGACGGCGGCCGGACCATTGGTGTCGCCGCCGCGCTCGACCGACGAACCAACGGGGCGGCAGCCTTCCATGCGGATGCCCCACTCGTCGACCGGCAGACCGTTCGGGATGCCCCTGTCGCCATTGCCCGCCATCGACAGCCAGGCGTCGGTGAAGCGCCAGCCGAGCGAGGGGTCCTTCTTGCCATAGTCCATATGGCCGTAGACCTTGACGCCGTTGATCTCCTTGATGTCGTTGGTGAAGAACTCGGCGATATCTTCATACGCCGACCAGTTCACGGGCACGCCGAGCTCGTAGCCATACTTGGCCTTGAACTTGGCCTTGTAGTCGGGGTTGGTGAACCAGTCGTAGCGGAACCAATAGACGTTGGCGAACTGCTGGTCGGGCAACTGATAGAGCTTGCCGTCCGGCGCCGTCGTGAACGACTTGCCGATGAAGTCGTTGACGTCGAGATAGGGATCGGTGACGTCCTTGCCCTCGCCGGTCATGTAGTCCGACAGCACGATGGTCTGGCCGTAGCGGAAATGCGTGCCGATCAGGTCGCTATCATTGATCCAGCCGTCATAGACGTTCTTGCCGGACTGCATCTGGGTCTGCAGCTTCTCGACCACGTCGCCTTCCTGGATGGTGTCGTGCTTGAGCTTGATGCCCGTGATCTCGCTGAATGCCTTGGCGAGCGTCTTCGCCTCATATTCATGCGTCGTAATGGTTTCCGAGACGATGTTGATTTCCATGCCCTTGAAGGGCTCGGCCGCCTTCGCGAACCACTGCAGCTCCTTCATCTGGTCGTCCTTCGAGATCGTCGAAGGCTGGAATTCGCTGTCGATCCATTTCTGGTTGACGGCGTCGTCGGCGCGCGCCGGTGCGGCAACGCCCGCGGCAGCCACAAGCAGCGCGGCGGCGCTGGTCATCGCGAGCCAACGGCTCCTGGTCAGGTTCCTTCCTCTCAAGTGTCGCATGGCGGTTCCTCCGGTTATGGCGACAAATTAAAATCCAGGTCCGGGTTGATCCCGGATCTGCTCTTCTTCACTTCCTCAGACGGTGCGGAAAATCACAACGGCCGTGGCAAGCGAAATCAGTGTGGCGAGCCACAGGCTCGAAACCTCGACGCCCTCCTCCCCAATGGGCAGCGTGTAGATGGAGTCGGCGCCGACGAGCCCGATCCAGACGAGATGGATGACAGCGGCGAGCACCAGCGAGATGAAGAGACGATCGCCGCGCGTGGTCGGAATCCTGAGCACGCCGACGCGCTCGGCTTCGGGATAGGCGACCGCGAGCCAGGTCATCAGCGCCAGCGTCATGCCGAGCAGCGCAAAGAAGATCGCCGTCGGCAGCGTCCAGGCCATCCATGCGATACTTTCCATCGGGCGCCTCCTACACGCGGCCGAGCGCGAAGCCGCGCGCGATATAGTTGCGGACGAACCAAATCACGAGCGCGCCCGGGATGATGGTGAGCGCGCCGGCGGCCGCCAAGAGGCCCCAATCCATGCCGGCAGCGGAAACCGTGCGCGTCATCACCGCGGAGATCGGCTTGGCATAGACAGAGGTGAGCGTGCGCGCGAGCAGCAGCTCGACCCAGGAGAACATGAAGCAGAAGAAGGCGGCCACGCCGATGCCGCTTGCGATCAAGGGCACCAGGATCTTGATGAAGAAGCGCGGAAAGGAATAGCCGTCGAGGAACGCGGTCTCGTCGATCTCGCGCGGCACGCTGGAGACGAAGCCTTCGAGGATCCAGACCGCGAGCGGAACGTTGAAGATGCAATGCGCCAGCGCCACCGCCCAGGGCGTATCGAACAGGCCGATCGCCGAATAGAGATTGAAGAACGGCAGCGCAAAGACCGCGGCCGGCGCCATGCGGTTCGACAGCAGCCAGAAGAACAGGTGCTTGTCGCCGAGGAAGCGATAGCGCGAGAACGCGTAAGCCGCGGGCAGCGCCACCGAGATCGAGATCACGGTGTTGATGATCACATATTTCAGCGAGTTGATGTAGCCGGAATACCAGCTTTCGTCGGTGAAGATGCGCATGTAGTTCTCGATCGTCGGCTGGTGCGGCCACAGCGTCATGGTCGAGACGATCTCGCCGTTGGTCTTGAAGCTCATGTTGATGAGCCAGTAGATCGGCAACAACAGGAAGATCAGGAACAGCGAGATGATGAGGCGGCGCCCGGGAATCGTGCCCATCACACAGCTACCTCTTTTTGCGGGCGCTCGGCGCCGGCATTGGTCATGACGGTGTAGAATACCCAGCAGACGATCAGGATGATGAGGTTGTAGACCAGCGACAGCGCGGCGGCCTTGCCGAGATCGAACTGGCCGAGCGCGATCTTGACCAGCTCGATCGAGATGAAGGTGGTCGAATTGCCCGGCCCGCCGCCGGTGACGACGAACGGCTCGGTATAGATCATGAAACTGTCCATGAAGCGGAGCAGCACCGCGATCAGGAGCACGCGGTTCATCTTCGGCAACTGGATCGCGCGGAACACCGCCCAGCGCGATGCGCCGTCGATCTGGGCGGCCTGGTAATACGCATCGGGAATCGACTTCAGGCCGGCGTAGCAGAGCAGCGCCACCAGGCTGGTCCAGTGCCAGACGTCCATCACGATCACGGTCGCCCAGGCGTCGAACTCGTTGGAGACGTAGTTGTAAGGGATACCCAGGCTGTTCAGCGTGTAGCCGAGCAGGCCGATGTCGGGACGGCCGAAGATCTGCCAGATGGTGCCGACCACGTTAAACGGGATCAGCAGCGGCAGCGCCAGGATCACGAGGCAGACCGCGACGGTCCAGCCCTCGCGCGGCATCGACAGCGCGACCACGATGCCAAGCGGGATCTCGATCGCGAGGATGATCGCTGAGAAGATCAGGTTGCGCCACAGCGAGGCGAAGAAGCGCTCGCCGAGGTCGGTCGTGGGATCGAGCAATTCCTTGAACCAGCCGACGCCGTTCCAGAAGAACTGGTTGTTGCCGAACGTGTCCTGCATCGAATAGTTCACCACCGTCATCAGCGGGATGATCGCGGAGAACGCCACCACCAGGAACACCGGCAGCACCAGGAACCAGGCTTTCTGGTTGACCGTCTTGTCCATCACGCAACCCCCTCGACCAGGCGGCTGTCGGCATAGACGTGCACATGCGCGGGATCGAACACGAGCCCGGCCATGTTGTCGGGCACCGAAAATCCCGGCGGCACACGTGCCGCGAATTTGGAATCGCCGACGCGCACCCGCGCAAAGCGGATGCGGCCGAGATCGTCGATCCGCTCGATCGTCGCCGCGAGCAGGCCGGAGGCGGGCGGCGCGATGTCGACGAATTCCGGCCGCACCCCGATCTCGATTTTCGCGTCCGCGGGCAGCACGCCGTAATTGCGGTGCAGGCCGATGGTGTGGCCATCGATCCGCGCTTCGCGCCCATCGACGTGAGCCGGCACGATGTTCATGCCGGGCGAGCCGATGAAATAGCCGACAAAGGTGTGCGCGGGCTTATCGAACAGTTCGGCCGGCGAGCCGCTCTGCACCACGCGGCCGTCATGCATGACGACGACGGTGTCAGCGAAGGTCAGTGCCTCCGTCTGGTCGTGGGTGACATAGATCATCGTGAGATCGAGCTCGCGGTGCAGCGCCTTCAATTTCGAACGCAACTGCCATTTCAATTCGGGGTCGATGACGGTCAGCGGCTCGTCGAATAGGATCGCGGCGACGTCGGATCGCACCAATCCGCGGCCGAGCGAGATCTTCTGCTTGGCATCGGCGGTGAGCCGCGTCGCCTTGCGGTTAAGGTAGGGCGCAAGGTCGAGCAGCTCCGCGATCCGCTTCACGCGCGCTGATATCTCCGCCTTCGGCACGCCGCGGTTCTTCAGCGGAAAAGCCAGATTCTCGCCGACCGTCATGGTGTCGTAGATGACCGGGAACTGGAACACCTGCGCGATGTTGCGCTTCTGCGTCGACAGCGGCGTGATGTCCTTGCCGTCGAACAGGATCTGTCCGCGCGACGGCGTCACGATGCCTGAAATGAGATTCAGCAGCGTGGTCTTGCCGCAGCCGGAGGGGCCGAGCAGCGCATAGGCGCCGCCCTGCCGCCAGGTCATCGTCACCGGCTTCAGCGCGAAGGATTCCGGCGGCGCGTCATTGCCGCTGTAGGAGTGCGCGAGATCGACGAGGTCAATGCGGGCCATGCGCCATCTCCCTCAATTCCGGCCAGGGGCTGCGACCAGGCGGTCGGCCAAGTCGAACACGAAGATATCGTCCGGATTGAGCGCCGCGTTGAGCGCCTGCCCGGGCTCATATTCATGTACGCCGTGCAGCACCGCGACCCAGTTGGCGGAGCCGTGCTGCAGGTGGACAAAGCTCTCGGAGCCGGTGATCTCGGTCACCGTGACGGTCGCCCGGAAGGTATGGCGGCCGGTGGCGTGGCGGCCGACTTCGAGCTGGTGCGCACGGAAACCGACGCGATAGGCGCCATCGGCAAGGCCCAGATAGAGTCCGGCCGTTGGCGCCTGCATGCCGCCGGGATAGTGCACAGCGCCGTTCTTCTTTTCGATATTGACGATGTTGAGCGGCGGATCGGAATAGACTTGGGCGACGCGCAGCGTCTCGGGCTGCCGATACACCTTCCAGCTGGCGCCGGCCTGCAGCACGCGGCCTTGCCACATGCAGATGGTGTCGCCGCCGAGCAGCAGCGCTTCCGAAGGCTCGGTGGTGGCGTAGATGAAGATCGCGCCTGACGCCTCGAAGATGCGCGGCAGTTCGGTGCGCAATTCCTCGCGCAGCTTGTAATCGAGATTGGCGAGCGGCTCGTCAAGCAGCACGAGGTCGGCGCCCTTGACCAGTGCGCGTGCAATCGCAGTGCGCTGCTGCTGACCGCCGGACAATTGCAGCGGCGTGCGCTTCAGGAACGGTTCAAGCCGCAACAGCTTTGCGGCATCCGCCACGCGCTTGTCGATCTCCTCGCGCGGCCGCCCCTGCACACGCAAGGGCGAGGCGATGTTCTCATAGACCGAAAGCGAGGGATAATTGATGAACTGCTGATAGACCATCGCGACCGAGCGCCGGCGCACGTCGATGCCGGTGACATCCTTGCCGTCGACCAGCACGCGGCCGGTGGTCGGCTTGTCGAGGCCGGCGAGCAACCGCATGATCGAGGTCTTGCCCGATAGCGTCGGGCCGAGCAGCACGCTGAGCGTGCCGCGCTCGAGCGTCAGCGAGACATCGTGGATGGCCGGGATGCCGTCCACGGTGCGCGTGACGTGGTCGAGCGAGACACTCATGGCCGTCCTCCCGCTTCGCGTAGCGGACGTTCGCCGGACAGGCCATGAGCGGCGATCCATTCGTCGAGCGCCGATATCTCGGCGGCCGACATCCTCAAACCCAATTTGGAGCGGCGCCAGACGATGTCTTCGGCGGTCAACGCCCATTCGTTCGCCATCAGGTACCTGACTTCGCTTTCCGTCAAGGTGGCGCCGAAGGACTTTCCGAGATCGCCGATCGATTCCGCGCTGCCGAGTACTTTTGTCGCACGCGTGCCGTAGGCATGCGCGAGCCGGCTCGCATGCGCCGCCGACAGGAACGGATAGTCGCGCACCAGTTCCGCAGCGAGCGCGTCGACCGCGGAGACATCCATCTCGCCACCGGGCAGCGGCGCCTTGCCGGTCCAGCCCTCACTGGCTTTTGCACTGGGCAAGTAGGGCGCAAGCCGCTCCAGCGCTTCTTCGGCCAATCGCCGGTAGGTCGTGATCTTGCCGCCATAGATCGAGAGCAGCGGCACGCCGCCGGGCGTATCGAGCTCGAACACGTAGTCGCGCGTCGCGGCCTTTGCCTCGCTCGCGCCGTCATCATAGAGCGGGCGCACACCGGAATAGGTCCAGACCACATCCTCCGGCTTCACCGGCCTCGCCAGATACTCGCTGACGGAGGCGCAGAGATAGCTGATCTCCTCCTCCGTCGCCTTCACCTTGGCGGGGTCGCCGTCGTAGTCGCGGTCGGTGGTGCCGATCAGCGAGAACTCACCCTGGTAAGGAATCACGAAGACGATGCGGCCATCCGCGTTCTGGAAGATGTAAGCGCGGTCGTGGTCGTAAAGCTTCTTCACGACGATATGAGAGCCCTGCACAAGCCGCACTTTTGCGCGCGCGTTGACGCCGGCGCCCGAAGCAAGCACCTCCTCGACCCAGGGACCGCCGGCATTGACCAGCGCCCGCGCCCGCACCGTCCGCCGCGCGCCGCTGCCGTCGTCCTCGACCGTGACATTCCAGAGGCCGTCGGCCTGCCTGATCTCGACGGCACGGGTGCGCGTGCAAATCTCTGCCCCGCGATCGGCCGCATCGCGCGCGGTCAGCACGACCAGCCGCGCGTCGTCGACGAAGCAGTCCGAATACTCGAACCCTTTGACGTAGCGATTCTTGATCAGGGGCTTGCCGACCTCGTCGCGGGTGAGATCCACCGTCCGTGTCGGCGGCAGCAGGTGCCGGCCGCCGATGTGATCGTAAAGGAACAGCCCGAGCCGGAGCAGCCAGGCCGGGCGCAGGCCGGCGTGGTGCGGCAAAACGAAACGCAGGGGGCGGATGATGTGGGGCGCGATCTGCCAGAGAATCTCGCGCTCGATCAGGGCTTCGCGGACCAGGCGGAACTCGTAATATTCGAGGTAGCGCAGCCCGCCATGCACGAGCTTGGTCGACCAGGACGATGTCCCGCTCGCTAAGTCATTCATTTCGCAGAGGAACACGGAATTACCCCGGCCCACCGCGTCGCGCGCGATGCCGCAGCCGTTAATGCCGCCCCCAATGATTGCGAGGTCGAAAATCCGATCCAACAGACGCTTCCCCGGCCGCACGCGTTCGCTTTCGGCGATTTCGCTTTCGGATTTGATTAGATCACAAAGGAAAACGAAAGCAAACCGAAAATGGGGAACCGGGTCTACGACTTGGGGATGAAGGATAACGGGTTCTGCAGCGGGGCCTCATCCTTCGAGACGCGCGTTCCGCGCCCCTCAGGATGAGGGGCAGACGGCTGTGCCAGGGCCGTCATTGCGAGGAGCGATAGCGACGAAGCAATCCATGCCGCAGCAAGTGGCGGGATGGATTGCTTCGCTGCGCTCGCAATGACCGGGGAGAGAGCGGCGCGCTCGCATCTATCTCCTCAGCCTGAGGAGCCTGCGAAGCAGGCGTCTCGAAGGGCGAGGCCACCGGCGGTGCTAGACGCTTCGCAGTGTCACCGGTGCGGGCTCAGGCGCGGTGTCGTCGATATCGGCGGCCGGCTTATCCATCGCCACGACCACCTCGATGCCTCTGCTGTGGCAGATGTTGGCGAGTCCCGCCGGCAATTCGGTGTCGGTAATAAAAGTCTGGATCTGGCTGATATGGGCGATGCGGACCGGGGCGCTGCGGCGGAGTTTTGTTGAGTCCGCCACCAGCATCACGTTGCGGGCGTTGGCGATGATGGCCTGGGCGACCTGGACTTCGCGATAGTCGAAATCCAAAAGCGCACCCTCCTCGTCGATCGCCGACGCGCCGATGATCGCGTAGTCGACCTTGAACTGGCCGATCAGTTGCGTCGCGGTGGAGCCGACCACGGCGCCGTCGGCACGGCGCACGGTGCCGCCTGCCACCACTACCTCGATGCGGGGATGGCGATAGAGCAGCATCGCGACATTGAGGTTGTTGGTGATGACGAGCAGACCCTCATGCGAGGTCAGCGCGCTCGCGACCTCCTCCGTCGTGGTGCCGATGTTGATGAAGAGCGAGCAGCCGTTCGGAATGCGCGCCGCAGCCGCTGTCCCGATCGCCTTCTTCTCCTCGGCGGCGACGAAGCGCCGCGCCTCATAGGCAAGATTTTCCACGCCGGACGCGATGATCGCGCCGCCATGGATGCGCGTCAGCGAACGGCGGTCGCAGAGATCGTTGAGGTCCTTGCGGATGGTCTGCGCGGAGACTTCGAAACGTTTTGCCAAGTCCTCCACCATCACGCGGCCAAAGGCGCGCGCGAGGTTGAGGATTTCGGTCTGGCGATGGGTCAATACGGGCACGGCGGCACCTTGCGGCATCGAAAGCCGCATGCTGCGGCGGTTTGGCGCCAAGGTCAACGCAGGAGACGTCGCCGATTAAGGCGTCATTGTCTCCAGGCGTCGTCCCGGCCTTGAGCCGGGACCCATAACCACAGGCCTATGTAGTGTGCTCCGCTGCAACTACTTGCTCATGCCACACACACACGATTGTGGTTATGGGTCCCTGCTTTCGCAAGGGAAGACGGAGAGACCGTCCTGGAATCTATGATGCCAGCTTCAACTCGCCGTCGGCGAGGCGGCGGGCGGCGCGTTCGGCTTCGCGGGCGTTGCGGAAGACCTGGCCTTCGAGCCGGTTGAACTGATGACTGGCTGCGAAGAAGCGATAGCCACGCTCATCGCGTACGACGATTCCGGCCGGATTGGAGCCGACTTCGATTATGTAGGTATCAGACATTCCCAGTCCCGATTGAAGTGCGGGCCAATAACGGGAAGAGAGCCTGATTGTTCCTCAGGCCTCGCCGCCGTGTCATGCGAAAACCGATGCTTGGCGCCACGAAATGACCGCACTTGCTCGGCCCTCCGAGCACCGAATCACCTGCTTTCGCGAGAGGTGGGATACGAGCGGCTGATAACAATCATGTGTAAGCGATGAGACGTCCAGATCACAATCCGATTTGAGATCGGATCGTGATCTTATCTTTGTTTGAGCATGATCTCCGCGCAAACGCTCCGCGTTTGTCGCAGGGAAAACCGGCTGCCACTTTTCCGGACCATGCTCTACGTCGCAAGCGTCGCGCCATCGCGCTGGATCGGCTGCGGATTGCCGTGGTCGTCAATCGAGACGTAGGTAAAATTGCCGTCGGTCACCAGGATCGATTGCCGCTCTTTCCGTCGCAGCACCCAGGCTTCGAGATGGACGGCGATCGAGGTGCGACCGATCCGCACAAGGTTGGCGTGCACCGAGACGAGATCGCCGACATAGACGGCTTTACGAAAATTCATCGCCTCGATCGCGACCGTCACGGTGCGCGATCGCGCGACCTTCGAGGCGAACACGCCGCCACCGAGATCCATCTGGCTCAGCAGCCAGCCGCCGAAGATGTCGCCATTGGCGTTGGTATCCGCCGGCATCGCCAGCGTGCGGATGCAGAGATCGCCTTGCGGCTCGTTTTGTGCCAGCGGAACTTTGGTGTCAGTCACTTGAAACTCTCCCAGCCGGCGTCGGGCGCAAAACGGCCGCCGAATTTTTGCTCGAGTGCCTGCAAGGCAGACACCACATTCTCGACACCGCGCGTGCGGGCGTAGTTCAGCGGACCGCCGCGGAACGGCGCATAGCCGGTGCCGAAGATCATGGCGCCGTCGACCACGTCAGCATTCTCGACGATCCCCTCGCGCAGGCAGGCGACGCAGACGTTCGACATCGGCAGCACGAGACGATCGATCATTTCCTGTGTCGGTTCGGTGGCCAATGCCGGAGCTGTTTGCTCCCGCTTGCCGTCCTTCCAGACGTAAAAGCCCTTGCCGGTCTTGCGGCCGAGCTCGCCCTTGGCGACCTTCTCGCGCAGCCACGCCGGTGTCGGCGGCAAGAGGTCGCCGAATTTCGAGCGCAGCATGTCGCCGACATCGAGGCAGATGTCGAGGCCGACCTGGTCTGCAAGCTCGATCGGGCCCATCGGCATGCCGAACTTCTTTGCCGCCGCATCGATGACTGATTTGTCGACCTTCTCGTCCAGCAGCAGCATCGCTTCCAGCATGTAGGGCGTCAGCGCGCGGTTGACGAGGAAACCCGGCGAGCTCTTCACGGGCAGCGGCAGGCGGTCGATGGCGCCGACGAAAGCGAGCGCCTGCTTCAACAGCTCGGCGTCGGTGCCGTCATGGCTGACGACCTCGACGAGCTGCAATCGCGAGACCGGATTGAAAAAGTGCAGACCGAGCAAGCGCGCGGGCTTTTCCAGCGTCGCGCGCAGATCCTGCAGCGGGATGCTGGAGGTGTTGGTCGCAAGAATTGCGCCCGGTTTCATCTTCGGCTCGATGCCGGCATAGACCTTCTGCTTCAGCTCGAGCTTTTCCGGCACCGCCTCGATGATGAGATCGGCATTACGCACGCCCTCGCCGTCCATATCCGGGATCAGCCGATCATGCGCGTCGCGCACCTCCGTGCGCTTGCGGATGATCTTCCCATAGAGATCATTGGCGCGTTTGATCGCGCTTGCGATCGGCTCCGGCTTCATGTCCGACAGCGTGACGCGCAGATCCTGCCCTGCGCACCATGCCGCGATATCGCCCCCCATGGCACCGGCGCCGATGACGTGAACATGCGCGATCCTGTTGCCGCCTCCTGCGAGCTTCTTCATCTGCTCGCGCAGGAAGAAGACGCGGATCAGGCTCTGCGCTATCGGCGTCACCATCAATTCGGCGAAGGAACGCTTCTCGGCCGCAAGCATCGCCTGCTTTTCGCTGCCGTATTTTTCCCATAGGTCGATCAGCGCGTAGGGCGCGGGATAATGCGCCTGCGGCGCGGCCTTGGCGGCCTCGCTGCGCATGCGGGAGGCGAGAAAGCCGCGCACCGGGCCGAAATTCAAGAGCGTGTTGACCGGCCCGGGCCTGGCGCGCTTCATGCGGCCGAACACGGCGTCCTTCACCGCGTTCCTGACATGACGCTCCTGCGTTACCGCATCGACCAGGCCGAGCGATTTGGCGCGGCGCGCATCGATGGTCTTGCCCGTCAGCATCAGGCTCATCGCCTGCATCGGGTTGACGAGCTGCGTGAAGCGCGCAGTGCCACCTAAGCCGGGGTGCAGGCCGAGCATCACCTCGGGAAAGCCGAACCGCGCGCCATCGATGGCAATCCGCGACTGGCAGGCCAGCGCGACTTCTAAGCCGCCGCCGAGGCAGAAGCCGTGGATCACGGCGACCGTCGGCACGCGCAGCGCTTCGAGCCGGTCGATCACCGCATGCGCTCGGCCGATCTCGGCTTGGACCAGACGCGCATCGCTGGCGCCCCGGAATTCGTTGACATCGGCGCCGGCGATGAAGCCGCTTGTCTTCGCCGAGCGGATGACGAGGCCGGTCGGCCGCTGGCTTTCGAGCGCGGCCAGCACCGCATCGAATTCCTTGAGCACTTCGGCGTTCAGCGTGTTGGCGCTGGCGCCTTCATGGTCGAACAGGAGCCAGGCGATCCCGTCGCCATCGCGCGTCAGCTTGAAATGCTTGTAGGGACCGGCTTCCGGCGCGGGCCCGAGTTCGAGCACGCGGCCGGCAAGGACGTTCATGATCTGCGAATCCATGATCACACCGTCTCTATCAGCATGGCGCCGCCCTGCCCGCCGCCGATGCATTCGGTGGCGATGCCGCGCCGCGTGCCGAGCCGCTTCATGGCGTTGACGAGATGCAGCACGATGCGGTTGCCGCTGGTGCCGACGGGATGGCCAAGGCTGATCGCGCCGCCATCGACGTTGAGCTTCGCACGATCAATTTCGCCCGCCGCGCCGTCGAGACCGAGGATCTCGCGACAGAATTTTTCATCGTTCCAGGCCGCAAGGCAGCCGAGCACCTGCGTCGCAAAGGCCTCGTTCAACTCCCAGGTCTCGACGTCCTGCAAGCTCAAGTCATTGCGCTTCAAGAGCGCGGTCACCGAGAGCACGGGTCCGAGCCCCATGATGCTAGGATCGAGCGCGGCCCACTGGCTGTCGAGGATGACGGCCTTAGGCTTCAGCCCGTGCTTGGCCACCGCCTCCTCGGAAGCGAGGATCACCCAGGAAGCGCCGTCGGTGATCTGCGAGGAATTGCCCGCGGTGACCTGGCCCCATGGGCGCTCGAACACCGGCTTGAGTTTTGCCAAGGTCTCCGGCGTCGAGTCCGGGCGGACGCCGTCGTCGTGATCGTAGAACCTGCCGTCGCGCGAGAACGAGGTCTCGACTTCGCCCTTCAGCCAGCCTTCGGCTTGCGCTTTCGCCAGACGGCGGTGACTCTCTGCGGCGTAGGCATCCGATTGTGCGCGGGTGATGCCGAAGAGATGGCCGACGACCTCGGCTGTTTGCCCCATGTTGAGCTCGGTGATGGGATCGGTCAGCCCGCGCTCCAGGCCGATGATCGGCTTGAAATAGCCGGGGCGGAGCTTGAAGAAGGCGGCGATCTTCGCACCCATGCCCTTGGCGCCGGCGAGGCCAGCGAACCAGCGCACGCCGGCGTTCGACCAGACCAGAGGCGCGTGGCTAAGCGCCTCGGCGCCGCCGGCGAGGATGAGATCGGCTGTGCCTTCGCGGATATAGCGATAACCGGTGTCGATCGACTGCATGCCGGAGCCGCAATTGATCTGCACGGTGAAGGCGACCATCTTCTCGCCCATGCCGAGCCGGAGCGCGGCGACACGCGCCGGGTTCATCTCGTCGGCAATGACATTGACGCAGCCGAGGATCACCTGATCGAAGGCATCGGGCGCGAACGGCTGCCGCGCCAATAGCGGCCGGCCGCATTGCACGGCAAGGTCAACAGGCGTGAACGGTCCTGGACCGGAGCGCGCCTTCAGGAACGGCGTGCGGCTGCCGTCGACGATAAAGACCGGTCGCGCCATCAGCTCGCAGCCCTCTGCTCTCCCAATTCCTGGAAGAACTGATGCACGTCGGCACCCTTCCTGTAAATCGGCGACAGCGCCTCGGGCGCGAAATCGTCGACCTCGATCACCGCGGCGACCGCCGCGCGGGCGGCTATGAGCTTGTCGGCATCGGATTGGGTGATGACGCCCTTCCTCACCGCTTCGTGTGGATCGCGCAGGCGCGCGGCGCGCATGTGCCTGGCGATATCCTCGGTCGCGGTGAACAGGCGGAAGGCCTTCTCCAGCCGCGCCACACCGCCGTCGTCTTCGACGAAGGCCAGATCGGGCGTGATGCGATCGCGCGCGGCCGACGGCTCCAGCACCAGCGCGGCGCATTGATGCACGACGCGGTCGGAAGGCCCGAGCACGCGCGCCCCGAACGGCTGGATCAAGAGCTTCAGGAAGCCTGCAATGAAGCGGTTCGGCAGGTTGGCGAGGATCTCCGCAAAACGGTTCTCGATGGTCTTGAAGCCGCTCGCCATGCACCATTCGAGCGCGGCGAAATCTTCCTTCTGTCGGCCTTCATCCTGCCAGCGCTTGAGCGCGGCGGAGAGCAGATAGAGCTCGGAGAGGATGTCGCCGAAACGGGCCGAGAGCATCTCCTTGCGCTTGAGCGCGCCGCCGAGCGTGAGCAGCGCCATGTCGGCGCAAATCGCAAAGGCCGAAGAGTAGCGCGAGAGCTGGCGGTAGAATTTCGTGGCGTCGCCCGCATCGGGAGCCGGTGCGAACAGGCCGAAGGTCCAGCTTCGCCCCATCGCGCGGAACATGGTCTTGAAGGTATGGCCGATATGCTTCCATAGCGCCTTGTCGAAGGCGTCCAGGCCCTTGGCACGGTCGGCTTCGCCAAGCGCGGCCATCTCCTCGAGCAGATAAGGATGGGCGCGGATCGCGCCCTGGCCGAACACGATCAGATTGCGGGTGAGGATATTGGCGCCTTCCACGGTGATGCCGACCGGCACCGCGCGATGCAGATTGCCGAGATAGTTTTGCGGGCCGTCGATCACGGCCTTGCCGCCATGGATGTCCATGGCGTCGTCGATCGCGATCCGCATCCGCTCGGTGGCGTGCAGTTTCATGATGCCGGAGATGACAGCGGGATGATGGCCCGCGTTCAGCGCGGCGCAGGTCAATCGCCGCGCGGCGTCGAGCAGATAGGCGGTACCGACGATGCGGGCGAGCGGCTCCTCGACGCCTTCGAACTTGGAGATTGAGATGCCGAACTGTTCGCGGATGCGGGCATAGGCGCCGGTGGTGCGCGCGGCATAGGCGGCGCCGGCCGCCGACAATGACGGCAGCGAGATGCCGCGGCCGGCGGCGAGCGCCGTCATCAGCATCTTCCAGCCTTGTCCAAGGCGCTCCTTGCCGCCGATGATGTAGTCGAGCGGGATGAAAACGTCGTGGCCCCGGTTCGGGCCGTTCTGGAACACCTGCATCGCCGGCAGATGGCGGTGGCCGATCGTAACGCCGGGCAGATGGGTCGGGATCAGCGCGACCGTGATGCCGAGCTCTTCCTGGTCACTGAGGAGATGATCGGGATCGTAAGCCTTGAAGGCGAGGCCGAGCAACGTGGCGACCGGTCCGAGCGTGATGTAGCGCTTGTGCCAGTTGAGGCGCAGGCCGATCACCTCAACGCCCTCGAAATTGCCTTTGCAGATGATGCCGGTGTCGACCATCGAGGCCGCATCCGATCCTGCTTCCGGGCTGGTGAGGCCGAAGCACGGGATGTCGTGGCCCGAGGCCAGACGCGGCAGCCATTTCTCCTGCTGCTCTTTGGTGCCAAAGCGCATCAGCAGCTCGCCGGGGCCGAGCGAGTTCGGCACCATCACGGTGACGGCGGCGGTCAGCGAGCGCGAGGAGAGTTTTCGCACCACCTCGGAATGCGCATAAGGCGAGAAGCCGAGGCCGCCGAATTCCTTCGGGATGATCATGCCGAAAAATTTTTCGCGCTTGATGAAGTCCCAGACCTCGCGCGGCAGGTCGCGCCACTCCCAGAAGATCTTCCATTCGTCGAGCATCCTGCAGAGCTCGTTGACGGGGCCGCTCAAGAAGGCCTTTTCCTCGTCCGTGAGTTCGGCTTGGGGATAGGCGAGCAGCTTCGACCAATCGGGATTGCCACTGAAGAGGTCGGCATCCCACCAGACATCGCCGGCTTCCAGCGCCTCGCGCTCGGTGTCCGACATGGTCGGCATCACGCCGCGGGCGAACCCAAAGATCGGCTTGGTGACGAAGTCGCGACGGAAACTCATGGCGGTATCCTCATGATCGGCGGCGCGTTCCAGCATATTTTAGCGGAAAGTGGCCGACAGAAGTGAACACTTCGCTGGCAAATTGGCGCGAATTGACGCGGTCGATATAACGACCGAAGCGCGGTGCCAGTTCCCGGGATGAGCTTCGTAGCCCGGATGGAGCGCAGCGCAATCCGGGGTTATCTCGCAAACGGATTCGATTATCCCGGGTTGCGCTGCGCTTCACCCGGACTACGCATCTACGCGTCCCACCTAATCCGGGCGGACCATCTCGAACATGGCCTCAGGCCGGATCTCGAAATAGTCGCCGCGGCGGCCGGCGCGGACGATGGGGCGCGCGGCGGCGGTCTGGTAGACGCCGTCCTTGATCATGGCCTTGTCGATGTGGACGGCGACGACTTCGCCGAGCGTGAGCCAGGCCTGCGCCTTCTCGCCATTGGCGCCCTCAAGCTGGACGATCTGGGTCAGCTTGCACTCGAAGGACACGGGACTCTCCGCCACCCGCGGCACGTTGACGATCTTGCTGGGCGCCGCTGTCAAGCCGGCGATCGTGAACTCGCTGACATCACGGGCGACGTGGGCGGCGGTCTCGTTCATCTGCTTCGCCAGATCCATGGTGGCGAGATTCCAGACGAACTCCTTCGTCTCCTGGATGTTGGCAACGCTGTCCTTCCAGGACGTCGAGGAAAAGCCGATGATCGGCGGGACGTAGCAGAAGCCGTTGAAGAAGCTGTAGGGCGCGAGATTGACGTGGCCCTTGGTGTCGCGCGAGGAGATCCAGCCGATCGGGCGCGGGGCGATGATGGCGTTGAAGGGATCGTGCTTGAGGCCGTGGCCGTTCTTCGGCTCGTAATAATGCAGGTCTTTCGCGGTCACGCTGGGCTCTCTCTGTTGTCTGTAGCCCAGCTTACTTACCACGCGGCGAGAGACCCGCGATCACAAAATCGATCATCTGGTCGATGGTCGGGCCCGGCTTGGTGGCGCATTGGGCGATCATCTGCGGGTGGAAGAAGCGTATCATCGCGGTGCAGGCGCACAGCGAGGCGAGCTGCACGTCCGGAGCCTCGAACTCGCCGGAAGCCGCTCCCTGCCCGATCACCAGGCCGATGGTGGAGGCGATCATTTCCATATGGGCCACGCAGACGCCCCAGTCCTCCTGCATCGCGATTTCGACCATCTCGTGCAGCTTGGAGTCGCCAACATAGCGCTCGGTGTTCATGCGGTTGACGGTCTTCATCAGGTCGCGCAGGCGTGTAGCCGCCGGCCCCTGTGCCTGCGCGATCCGCTGCGCCTCGATTTCGACCTCGCCCATCAGCGTCCGCGCCACGCCCTCGTGAATCGCCTTCTTCGAATCGAAGAAGCGATACACGTTGGCAGGGCTCATCCGGAGCTCCTTGGCGATGTCGGCGACGGTGGTCTTCTGATAGCCGATCTGACGGAACAGCCGTTCGGCCACCACGAGAATCCGCTCCCGAGTGTCACTCTCGATATGTTCCGAAACCAGCGTCATCTGTGAGGACTCAATTATGTATTCACTGTTCAACTATTCAGCGGCTTCAGCAAGCGGAATTGCCGGGCGTGCATTGCCGTCATGCTGCGCCGCCGAAGCGGCTTCCTCGCCCGCGCCGCTCTCCTCCAGGCTCTTGCGGAACCATAGGGCATAAAGGCCCGGCAGGTACAAGAGCGTCAGGAAGGTCGCGACGAACAGGCCGCCCATGATGGTGATCGCCATCGGGCCCCAGAACGCCGACCGCGACAGCGGGATCATCGCCAGGATCGCGGCCAGTGCGGTCAACACCACCGGGCGGGCGCGGCGGACCGTGGCCTCCACGATCGCCTCCTTGCGTGTCAGGCCGTGGGCAACATCGGTCTCGATCTGATCGACCAGGATCACGGTGTTGCGCATGATCATGCCGGCGAGCGCGATCAGGCCGAGCAGCGCCACGAAGCCGAACGGCTGGTTGGCGACGTTCAGGCCCAGCGAAGCGCCGACGATGCCGAGCGGCGCCGTCAGGAACACCAGGATCAGGCGCGAGAAGCTCTGGAGCTGGATCATCAGCAGCGTCAGCATCACCAGCACCATCATCGGGAAGAGCACGAAGATCGAGGCATTGCCCTTGGCCGATTCCTCGAACGCGCCGCCCGGCTCGATCCGGTAGGCCGGCTCGAGATGGTTCTGGATCTCCTTGAGCTTGGGCGAGATCTGGTTGGTGACATCGGGTGCCTGTACGCCGTCGACGACGTCGGAGCGCACGGTGATCGCCATGTCGCGGTTACGCCGCCACAGGATTGGCTCCTCATGAGCATATTCGATTTTGGCAATCTGCTGCAGCGGCACCGCGACACCATTGCGTGAGGTGATCGTGAGATCGCCGACGCGCCCCAGATCGAGCCGCTCGGACGGCACGGCACGGGCGACCACGCCGACCTTCTCGATGCCGTCGCGGATGGTCGTGACCGGCGCGCCCGAGATCAGCATCGACAGCGCCTGCGAGACCTCCTGCGGGGTCAGCCCGAGCGCGCGGGCACGGTCCTGGTCGACGACGAGCTTCAGGTAGGGCGACTGCTCGTTCCAGTCGAGCTGCACGTCCTTGACGTTCGGGTTCTGTCGCATGATGTCGCGCACCTGATAGGCGATATCGCGCACCTTCTGGGCGTCGGGACCGATCACGCGGAACTGAACGGGGAAGCCGACGGGCGGGCCGAAATTGAAGCGGTCGACGCGCACGCGCGCCTCGTTCAGCGCGCCATTGGCCGCCGCATTCTCGATCTTGGCCTTGATGCGCTCGCGCGCCTCGACGTCCTTGGACAGGATTACGATCTCGGCAAAGGCCTCGTTCGGCAGTTGCGGGTTGAGGCCGAGCCAGAAGCGCGGCGAGCCCTGGCCGACATAGGCAGTGTAGGTCGCAATATCCTTGTCGCCCTTCAACAGGTCCTCGGCCTTCTTGACGGCCTTCTCGGTCACGTTGAAGGCGGTGCCTTCCGGCAGGCGGAGCTGCAGGAACAATTCGGGGCGCTCGGAGAGCGGGAAGAACTGCTGCTGGACGTGGCCGAAGGCAACGATCGAGGCGACGAACACGCCGACCGTGGACGCCACCACCGTGATGCGGTGATTGACACACCACTGCACCACCGCGCGCAAACCGCGGTAAAGCCGGGTCTCGTAGATCGCGTGCGGATCGTGGTTATGATGCACCTTGATGTTGGGCAGCAGCTTCACGCCGATATAGGGCGTGAAGATCACCGCGACGAACCAGGACGCGACCAGCGCGATCGCAACGATCCAGAAGATGCCGCCGGCATATTCGCCAACCGCCGAATTGGCAAAACCGATCGGCAGGAAGCCGGCTGCGGTGACCAGCGTGCCCGTCAGCATCGGAAACGCCGTGGATTCCCAGGCGAACGATGCGGCGCGCATGCGGTCCCAGCCCTGCTCCATCTTCACCACCATCATTTCGACCGCGATGATGGCATCGTCGACCAAGAGGCCGAGCGCGATGATCAGCGCGCCCAAGGTGATGCGGTGCAGGTCGAGCGACATCGCGTTCATGACGATGAAGACGATCGCGAGCACCAAGGGCACCGACAGCGCCACCACGATGCCGGTGCGCCAGCCGAGCGCGAGGAAGGAGACGAACAGCACGATCGCGAGCGCTTCGACGAAGGAGTGCACGAACTCGCTGACCGCATGCTCGACCACCTTCGGCTGGTCAGCGATCTGCTCGACCTCGATGCCCTGCGGCACCGCCTTCATGAATTCGGCGGTCGCCTTCTCGACGTCCTTGCCGAGCTCGAGGATGTTGGCGCCCTTGGCGGTGACGATGCCGATGCCGATCGCGGGCTTGCCTTCCTGGCGCACGGTGAAGGTCGGCGGATCGACGAAGCCGTGGGTGACGGTTGCGATATCGCCCAACCGGAACACGCGGCCGTTGCTCTCGACCGGGGTCTCAGCCACCGCCTTGGCGCCGTCGAGCGCGCCGGTGACGCGCAGCGGCACGCGCTGCGAGGACGTCTCGACCGTGCCGGCCGGGGTGACATTGTTCTGCTTGGCGAGCGAGTCGAACAGCGCCTGCGGGGTGATGCCGAGCGTAGCGAGCTTGGCGTGGGAGAACTCGACATAGATGCGCTCGTCCTGGGTGCCGTAGAAGTCGACCTTGGTCACCCCCGGCACGCGCAGCAGCCGCTGGCGGAAGCCTTCGGCCGCCTTTTTCAACTGCGCGTAATCGGCGCCGTCGCCGGTCATCATATAGAGGATGGAATCGACGTCGGAGAACTCGTCATTGACGACGGGACCGAGGATTCCCTGCGGCAACTGGCCCTGCACGTCGACCAGCTTCTTGCGCAGGAGATAGAAGAGATAGGGCACGTCCTTCGGCGGCGTCGAATCGCGGAACGTCACCTGCATCGCCACAAAGGCCGGCTTGGAATAGGTCTGCACCTTCTCGAAATACGGCAGTTCCTGCAGCTTCTTCTCGATGGGATCGGCGACCTGGGTCTGCATCTCGTTCGCAGTGGCGCCCGGCCACATCACGGAGACGTTGACCACTTTCACCGTGAAGAACGGATCCTCGGCGCGGCCAAGCTTCTGATAGGAGAAGTAGCCGGCGGCGGCGAGTGCGATCATCAGGAACAGGATCAGGGTCGGATGGCTCACCGCCCAGCCCGACAGGTTGAAGCGCTTCATGTCACCCTCCAATATCCAAAACCGTTTACGGCCGACGGATCAGAACGACAGCGACGCCACGACGCGGACCTTCTGGGCCGGGTCGAGCTTCTGCACCCCGAGCGCCACCACTTTCGCGCCCTCCTCCACGCCGCCTGCGATCACGACGCAATTGCTCTCATAGGCCTTCACCTTGACCGGCTTCAGCGTGATCTCGCCGGCGTCGCCCACGACATAGAGCGAGGGCTCGCCGCCCTGGCTGTACAGCGCCGACAGCGGCAGCTTCGCCACGCGCTCGGTATCGGTATCGGCGAGCGTCAGCGTCGCCGTCATGCCGAGCGAGACGTCGTCGCCGGCTTCCGGCAGCGAGAACTTGGCGAGATAGGTGCGGGTTGCCGGATCGGCCGAGGGCGCGACCTCACGGAGCTTTGCGGCGTACTTCTTATTGGCCTCCGACCACAGCGTCACGGTGGCGACGCCGGTCTTGGCGCGGCCGAGCAAGGTCTCGGGGATCGCGACCACCGCCTCCTTTTCGCCGAGCCGCGCAACGCGGATTGAGGTCTGGCCGGCGGCCACGACCTGGCCGGGTTCAATCAGGGTCGAGGTGACGACACCGCGGGTGTCGGCGACGAGCGTCGCATAGGAAAGAGAGTTCTTAGTCAGTTCGACCGAACGTTCGGCGCGGTTGAGGCGGGCGCGGGCCTCATCCGCCGCGGCGCTGCTCTGGTCCAACTGCGCGTCCGTAGTCCAGCCCTTGGCCCGCAGGTCCTTGGCGCGCTTCTCGGCGGCCGCCGCCTGCGCCAGCACGCCGGTGGCGGCGCGCAGTTCGGCTTCAGCCTGCTCGGCCTGCAGCTTCAGATCGACTTCATCGAGGGTGGCGAGCGGCTGGCCGATATCGACGGTCTGGCCGACTTCGACGAGGCGCTTTGCGACCTTGCCAGCGACCCGGAAGCCCATGTCGCTCTCGATGCGCGGCTTGATCGTGCCGACAAAGCTGCGGTCGGGGGTCTCGGCCTCATAATGCACCATGGAGACCAGGACCGGACGCCCGGGATCGGCTTTCTCGGCGACCGTCTCGTCGCAGCCGGCCAGCGAAATCGCCGCCGCCGCCAGCAGCGCGCCAGCTAAAAGCTTGTAATAATTTGCGAAAATAGAACGGGCGAACATCGGTCTCTCCATCGGGCTGATGTCTGATGAAGACTATCGATTGAGCACTGACGAATGTCAATAATCGTCAGTGATCAACACTAAATCGTGAGTTTGGGCATGGCCGATTGACTGCGGGCAAAGGGGGTCGCGATGGCGGGTAGCCCGGATGGAGCGCAGCGCAATCCGGGGTTCTGGCCGTATGGATAGACCAGCCCCGGATTGCGCTGCGCTCGATCCTGGCTACGGCATGTCCGATGGCGAAGCTGCGCTACTTCGCGCTGGCGAATTCGGTCTTGGTCTCGTGGCCGCCGAGGAACGTGAGGAGGCCGGCGGCGAGCGGCAATAGCGACAGCACAAGCAGGCCGGTCGAGGTGTTGCCGGTGGCGTCCTTGACCCAGCCGATCAGATAGGGGCCGCCGAAGCCGGCGAGATTGCCGATCGAATTGATCAGCGCGATGGCGCCGGCCGCCGCGGTGCCGGAGAGCCAGGCGGTCGGCAATGTCCAGAACACCGCGAAGGTGCAGAAGATCCCGATCGCCGCGATCGTCAAGACGACCATGGTGATGATGGGATCGGTGAGGTAGCTGGAGACGCCGAGCGCGAGCGCCGTGAGCAACAGCGGCCCGCCGACATGGGCGACGCGCTCCCGCCTGGCGTCGGAGTGCCGCGCCCACAGCACCATTGCGATGGTGCCGAACAGATAGGGGATCGCGGTGACGAAGCCGGTCTGCGCGTTGGTGAGGCCGAAGGCTTTCACGATCTGCGGCAGCCAGAACTGCATGCCATAAAGCGCGCCGACGAAGCCAAAATAGATCAGGCTCAACGTGATCACCTTGGGCGAGGACAGCGCCTCGCCGAGCGTGAAATGCCTGACCGCCTGCTTGGCCGCGGCCTCGGCGTCAAGCTTTGCCTTGAGCCACGCCTTCTGCTCCGCGGTCAGCCAGTTCGCCTTCTCCGGCCTGTCGGTGAGATAGAACCAGGTGACGATGCCGAGCAGGACCGAGGGGACGCCCTCGATGATGAAGAGCCACTGCCAGCCCCTCAGCCCCATCACGCCGTCAAGCCCGAGCAGAAGCCCGGAGATCGGAGCGCCGATCACCGTGGACACGGGAACGGCGACCGCAAACGCGGCCATGAAGCGGGCGCGGTATTCGGCCGGATACCAATAGGTCAGATAAAGGATGATGCCGGGGAAGAAGCCGGCTTCCGCCACGCCGAGCAGGAAGCGCAGCACAAGAAAACTCGTCTCGCCGCTGACCGTCGCCATCAGCGCCGAGATCACGCCCCAGGTCACCATGATACGGGCGATCCAGCGGCTGGCGCCGAATCTCTCCAGCGCGAGATTGCTCGGCACCTCGAAGATGAAATAGCCGATGAAGAAGATGCCGGCGCCCCAGGCAAAGACCAGCGGCGAGAACTTCAGGTCCGCGTTCATGGTCAGCGCGGCGAAGCTGAGATTGACGCGGTCGAGATAGGAGAAGAAGTAGGCCAGCACCAGGAACGGGATCAGGCGCGCCGAGATGGCGCGGATGGTCGAGGTCTCGATCTCGCTCTTCGCACTCGCGGCGGTGGCAAGCGTGGTGGTCTGGCTCATGGGTGTCCCCCCGAGGGCTGTTATTGCTATTGCCTGGGGGTTTTGAGCATCAGGCGCACGCTGTCAATCGGAATTGTGACAAGGATCTCCGCGGGGTGCGGCGCGCACGGCCTCGGGTGCGAACTTGCGCCGGGCGCGGACCTGAGCTTTAGCTCCGTCTCCCACCAGGCTTGCCCGCTCATGATTGTCCGCGTCCTGCTTTGTCTTTCGGTCACCATTGCCGGGCTGGCGCTGCGCCGGTTCGGCTTCGGCGTGGGGCTCCCAGCATTCGTCGTGAAGTATGGCGGCTCGCTATTGTGGGGGACGATGGTGTTCTTCCTGGTCGCGATTGCCGCGCCGGGATGGGCGCGGCGCACAGTGCCCTTGATCGCGCTTGCGATTGCGGTGGGCGTGGAATTGTTTCGGCTGGTGCATACGCCGTGGCTCGATGCCTTCAGGCTGACGACCGCCGGCGCGCTGTTGCTGGGCCGCATCTTCTCGGCATGGAATATCGTCGCTTATGCCGCCGGGATTTTGCTCGGCGTGGCGCTGGATCGTTGTGCGATGCCAATCAAGCTACGTAGGGCGGACTAGCGAAGCGTAATCCGCCGCCACCGCTCTCGTCATTCCGGGGCGATGCGCAGCATCGAACCCGGAATCCATGGCGCCACCTGGGCATGTGGCGCGATGGATTCCGGGCCTGCGCCTGGCGGCGCATCCCGGAATGACGGGGAGAGTTGGCGCGAGGCCGACCGCTACCGCCGTGCTTTCCGAGTCTTCTTTGCGGCCTTGGTCTTCTTCGCGGTCTTCTTGGCCGCCTTGGCCGAGCGCTTCTTGGCGGATTTCTTGCCGGCTTTGCTGGCCGACCGTTTCCTCGCGGCCTTCTTTGCCGCGGCCGCCGTCCGTCTTGCGCTTGCTGGCGCCGGCTTGGGTGCGGCGCGCCGCTTGCGCGGCGGGGCCGTTGCCATCGGCGGCACCATCGGATCGGAAACGAGGCCGTCGGCGGCGAGCGGGACGTAGGTCGCCGTGCGCTCGTCAGCTTTCGTGGCCTCTTCGTCCGGCTTCAATGCGCCGCCGGCGGTGCTGGCGACGCCCTTCACTGTGTCCGTGATCTTGTCGAGAATTGATTTATCCTTGCCCATAATGCCTCCCTGAAATTAGTTGCAATAAACTAACCGGCCGGGAGGCCGCGGGTTCCCGAGACGAAACTTGGAGCCATGTAGGGCGGATTAGTTAGTTAGGTTAGCTACTCGCCGTAGTCATTCCGGGGCGATGCACAGCATCGAGCCCGGAATCCATGGCTCCGCCGGCGCACGTGGCCCAATGGATTCCGGGCCTGCGCCTTGCGGCGCATCCCGGAATGACAGCGGAGAAAGTGGCGAACGGAATCCATCCGTTATTGCGCGCCAATCGCTCTGCGCGTCCTCAGTTGGCGAGTTGGAAGCGCTCGAATCTATGCAGTTCTTCCTCGATGCGGGGCTTGAGCTCCTTGCGGGCGCCTCGCTTGGCGGCGCTGCCGACCCAGCTCCATTTCTGCATCAGGAGCTTCTTGTTCGCCCGGTCGGTCTTCAGGTCGATGGCGGCGACGATCTCGTCGCCGACCAGGACCGGCAGCGCAAAATAACCGAACAGGCGCTTTTCCTTCGGCACATAGGCCTCGAAACGGTGGCCGTAACCGAAGAACAGTTCGCTGCGCTTGCGCTGGATGATGAGCGGATCGAAGGGCGAGAGGATGTGGACCAGGGTTGGATCGCCCTCACCCGCCGGCTGCAGTGCCTCAGGGCGCGCCCAGTGCTCCTGCTTGCCGGCGCCTTCGAGCGCGACCGGCACCAGTTCGCCTCGCCGCAGGCGGGTCTCGATCAGGCGCCGCACCGGCTTCTTGCTGGGCGCATCGAGATGGCAGATCGAATCCAGGCTGACCACGCCCTGCGACCGCAGCGCGCGGTCGAGCACATAGGCGGTGATCTCGCGCGCCGAGGCCGGCTTCGGCGGCTTGTCCCAGCCGAAATGCCGCGCCATCAGATCGTAGGTCTTCAGCATGCCGTTGCGCTCGCTGATCGTGAGGGCACCGGTGTAAAAGGCGAGCTGCAGCGCACGCTTTGACGGCTTGCGGCTCTGCCAGAGATGCTCCTTTTCCGCCAGCACGTCGTCGTCGATGTCGCGGATGGTGAGCGGTCCCTGGCGGATCAGGCGCATCACCTTGCGCATGTCGGCGGGCGTAACCGAGTTGAACCATTTGTGGCCCTCGCGCCTGTGCTGCCGCATCGCCGGCAGGAAGTAGCGCAGATCCCCGGCCGGCACATAAGAGAGAGCATGGGTCCAGTATTCGAACACGCTCCTGTCGACGCTCTGGGCGTGACGGAGATCGGCGCGGCGGTAGTCGGGGATGCGGCTATAGAGGATGTGATGGTGGGCACGCTCGATCACGTTGATGGTGTCGATCTGCACATAGCCGAGATGCTCAACCGCGGCGGCCACGGCGGCCGGCCCATCGCCAAACGGCACCGGCGTGTCGAGCCTTTGGGCGCGCAGCCAGATGCGGCGGGCGTCGATCCTGCTCAGAGGATGGGATGGAATCGGGCGGGGCATTGCCCGCAATGTAGTGCATGATCCGGAAAAGTGGACACTGGATTTCCGCCCTGCCAAAGCCAAGCGTTTGCGCGAAGACGATGATCATGGATTCCCGACCACGGGACGCAGGCAAGGAAAAGGCCGCGCCAGGTGGCGCGGCCCAAGCTCGGTGGTCGGTCTTGTTTACTTGGCCGCCTGGGCCTCCAGGTAGTGCTTGCAGGCGCCGCGCATGTTGCCCTTGCTCATCTCGCTATTGGCCTTGCTGATGCTCTTGGCCATCGCCGCCTTGCCGGGCCCTTCCGGCATCGTGTTCATCGAGGCCGTCGATTTGGCCATGTTCTCCGTGGTGCAGGCCACCGGCTTGGCCAAGGCAGGCGCAAAGGCAACAGCCGAGAACGCAGCAGCCAGGATCAATCGTCGCATCGGAAAAATCTCCCTTGGAATGAAACCGGCGTGACACCGGCCAATACAGCACGCATTGGCTCGCGGCCGCGTTTCCGGCGGAAAGCTATTTTTCCTGTATTGCAGTGGGATGAAGCAAAGGCGAACTGCGACCAGCGGTCGCGGTCGTGAGCCGATTTGCTACGAGCCAGGAGATTGCCGAGCTCGCCGCGACCGAGCTGCAGATCGCCCTCGAAATCCATTCGCCGTAGCCCGGGTGAAGCGCAGCGCAACCCGGGGATGCTCGCTGCGTGGCGAGATGAACCCGGATTACGCTTCGCTGCATCCGGGCTACGTCACGGGCTTGTCGAGCATTTCCCTGATCCTTGCCGCGAGCACGGTCTGCGTCAGCGGCTTCTGCAACAGCGATACGTCGTCGTCGGGCCGATCCTCGCCGCCGACGGCGTTGCCCGCATAGCCGGTCATGAACAGCACCTTCAGGTCAGGCTGGATACGGTGCAGTTCATCGGCCAATTCGCGGCCATTCAGGCCGGGCATGATGATGTCGGTGAGCAGCAGGTCGACATGGAACCGCCCGCCCTTGAACAGCGCCAGCGCGGCCGAGCCATCGGCGGCCTCGCGGACTTTGTAGTTGAGGTCCTGCAGGGTCTCCACGAGGAAGGACCTCACGCTGGCCTCGTCCTCGACCACCAGGATCGTCTCATTGCCGGCGCTGCCGACGACCGGGACGACGTCCTCCTTGACGGGGACGGCGGTTGGAAGAGGCGGCTGGTAGGCGGGCTTGAGATCGGGCGGCTCGCCCCGCGCATGGGTGAGGAGTTGCTGCGTCAACACCGCCGCCCGCTGTGCACTGTTGGAGGCATTGCCGATCACGCGCGCCAGCCGGTCGCGCTTGGCGCCGCCGTCCGATTGTACGCTGCGCGCGGCGATTTCGAGGTTGCCGCTGATGACCGTCAACAGATTGTTGAAATCGTGCGCCACGCCGCCGGTCACCTGCTGCGACTGTCGCAGCAAGTCCTCGGCCTCGCGGAGCTGCGACGGCGAGGGCAGCGCCAAGAGCTTCGGCAGCAGCGGCCACAGCATGGCGGCGGTGACGATGGAGGCGGCGGCCGTCAACAATTTGGCGATGCCCTCGATGCCGTAGATCGGCACCCAGAGCGTGACGATCGACAGCACATGGGTGAAGCCGCAGAACAGGATGAAAAGCGCAAAAGCCCAGAAGACCCAGCCGAACGCGACGTCGCGCCGCTTCGACACGAAGATGACCAGCGCTATGGGGATGGAGAAGTAGGCCGCCGCAATCACCGCGTCGGAGATGACGTGGAGCCAGATCAGCCCAGGCTCGCACAGCAGGCACATTCCGTGCGGGGAAAGCGTTGACGAATCGAAGAGACGCTCCAGCATGATGGTCGTTCCACTGCCCTTGACGCAAATCGATGGACCTACCTTTGCATGCAAAAATCCATGAGCCGTTACGGCCCGTCAAGCCTGCCGCGACATCTCAGATCCAGCTTCGGAACAGCATCAGGTGATTGAAGGCCGCCGTCGAGGTGCCGATGAAGGCCGCCGAGATCGGCAGCATGACCGCAAAGCCCAGCGCACCGATGGCGACGAAGGCCCATAACAGCCAGCGCGGAGTGCCGGCGCGGGTCAGCGCGTAGACCAGGGCAAAACTCGCGGTGGTCGCGGCCGGCAGGTAGTAATAGATGAAGCCGAGCGTGCGCGGCAGCAATGCCCAGGCGAGATAGGGACCAAAATAGAACGCGAGCACCAGGAACGCGTCCGCCCGCCGCACCACGATCCAGTCGCGCAAGGCTACGGTGAGCGCGGCCAGCGCCGGCCACAGAATCAGGGGATTGCCGAGGAGGACCACCGCGGCGATGCTGTTGTCGCCGAGCTTGTCGAAGAGATACCAGACCGGACGCACCAGGAACGGCCAGGACGGCCAAGAGCTCATATAGGTGTGGCCGGCGATCGCGGTCGTAGTGTTGTCGGCAAAGATGCGGCGTTGCGCCTCCAGGATATCGGGAAACGAAAATCCGTACAGCGGAACAAAGCTCGCGAGATAGACGATCGCGGGCAGCAGCGCGAAGCATGCGGCAAAGTGATGGGGACGAAAATCGGGCCAGAGGTCGGGCTGGTACCAGTCCTCCGGCTTGGGATCGGCGAACCGCGTGCGCGAGCCTTGCATCAGCCGAATTACGGCGACGATGGCGATGCAGGTCGCTAGCACGAACAGGCCGCTCCATTTGCAGGCGGCAGAGAGGCCGGATGCGATCCCGGCAAGCGCAAAGTAGAGCTGCGGCCGAGCCTGCCTGAAGCCGTGGGCGAACGCCGCAATCGCGAACAGGCCGAAGGCGAGCGCGAAAATATCCAGCATCGCGATCCGCGACTGCACGAACAGCATCTGGTTGAATGCGGCGAGCAGCGTTGCGGCGATCGCCGACGACTGCCGGGCGAACAGGGCCAGTCCGCCGAGATAGACCCCAACCAGCACCAGCGCTCCGAACAGTGCGGCGGGATAGCGCCAACCGAACGGATTGTCCCCGAACGTCCTGATCGACAGCGCGATGAACTGCTTGGCGAGCGGCGGATGCATCGGGTTGAGCATCGGCTCTCGTATCACCGGCTCCAGCATTTGCCGCGCCGCCGGCACGTAATGCACCTCGTCGAAGTAGAATTTTTCCGGCGCGCTGACGCCGATCAGGAGCAACAGATGCGCGACGATGAAGATGATGAGCGCAGTGAGAACGGTGCGCGCGGACGAAATGGAAGGTGATTTTGGCACGATGTCTTCGGCGATCGTGGTGCAGCAAGGATGTCAATTGTGAGCGCCGCCGATTCTTCTGTCCATCGCATTGAACGTATTTCGCGCCGATCGTCACCAGGAAACGGCGTTGTAGGACTCAGACGCGTAGGGTGGGCAAAGCGAAGCGTGCCCACCATCCACGTTCGGTGCAAGAAAGGTGGGCACGCTGCGCTTTGCCCACCCTACGCATCTGCGCGGATTATGGCGCTGACTTCCCCTCATACGCGCGGCGCAAGCCTTCGATGTCCAGCTTGACCATGCCGAGCATGGCTTGCATCGCGCGCGCTGCGCCGGCCTTGTCCGGGCCGCCAAGATATTTGGGTAGGACGCTCGGCACGATCTGCCAGGGAACGCCGAAGCGGTCCCTGAGCCAGCCGCATTGCTCGGCCTTGCCGCCATTGGCGAGCAGTGCGTCCCAGAGCCGATCGACCTCGGCCTGGTCCGCGCAGTCGATCACAAACGAGGCAGCGTAGGTGTATTCCATTTTCATCCCGCCGTTCAGCGCCATGAAGCGCTGACCAGCCAATGTGAACTCCACCAACAGCACTGTACCCGCTTTGCCGGCGGGACCATCGATGATGTTCTTCTGGACCGTCTCGATCCGGGAATCCGGCAACAGCGAAACGTAGAGCTTGGCGGCTTCCTCGGCTTCGCCGTCGAACCACAGGCAAGGGGTAATCTTGGACATGAGAAACTCCTCTACGCGATCGACGATCAAGCGCCAGCGGTCGCGGCTTTGGCGGCCGCTTCGAGATCCATCCACATCACTTCCCAGATGTGGCCGTCCGGATCTTCGAAGCTGCGGCCGTACATGAAGCCGAAATCCTGCTTCGGCCCGGGGTCGGCACTGCCGCCGGCGCCGGTGGCCTTGCCAACCATGTCGTCGACGGCGTCGCGGCCGTCGGCGGAAAGGCAGATCAGGACCTCGCTCGACGTTTTTGCGTCAGCGATCTTCTTCGGCGTGAACTGCCGAAATTTGTCATGTGTGAGCAGCATGACGTGAATGGTGTCGGAGAACACCATGCAGGAGGCGGTATCGTCGGAGAACTGCGGATTCTTGGCGGCGCCGATCGCCTGGTAGAAGGCGGTCGCGCGGGTGAGGTCGCTGACCGGCAGGTTCACGAAGATCATTTTGGACATCAAGGGCTCCTTTGCATGGGGTTCGGCCCAAGGACGGATGGGCGGGCGGGAGTCCGACAAGGGGGGTGCAAAATTTTTTGCGGCAGGAACCCCACCCGTCATTGCGAGCGCAGCGAAGCAATCCATTTCGCCACCTGCGAAGACATGGATTGCTTCGTCGCTGCGCTCCTCGCAATGACGGTGGAGAAAGTCGCGTCATTACGTCGCGATCGGCGTCGGCATGGTCAGGAACGAGCGCGTCACATGCCAGAATAACTGCCGGTTGATCGCGAGCACCACCGAATGAGCGGTCCCGGGGAGGATGACGAACTGGCGATCGCCGTTCGGCAGCCGGTTGAAGAATTCTTCGAGATCGGCGACGGTCGCAATGCCGTCATATTCGCCGCGGACCAGCAGCACCGGCGCCAGCACCTTTTCCGGATGCACCACCGGCAGGTTGGCGGTCATGTCGAGATAGGTGCCGGTCGGGATCTGGTCGCCGAACTGCAATTCCGCATCCGCGAGCGCTTCCATCACCGCGGGGTCCGAGGTGCCGGGCTTGTCGCGGGTCGCGATCGAGCGGATCATGTCGCGGTCGCGCTTGCGCATATTGTGCGAGCGGAAATAGTCGAGCTGTTCGGCGCGCTTTGTCAGCGTCGGCGATCCCTCGCCCTTGTAGGTGAAGGCCGCAAACACCAGCCGATCGATGCGCTCGGGCGCGGCCATGGCGTAGGCGCCGGCGCGCAGCGCGCCCGAGGACTCGCCGATGAAATGGTATTTCTGCCGGCCGGTCGCACCGGCGATGACCTCGACGGCGGCTTTCAGGTCCTCGACGCCGCTGGCGATATCGGAATTGCCCGAGGTGCGACCCGACTTGCCGTAATTCTCGTGATCCATGGTCCAGCAGTCGAAACCATAGCGGGCGAATTCATTCATCACGGAGTATTCGCCCTTGCCGGGCACGCTGACGTCGAACACGCGCGAAGTCACCGACGAGCCGTGAACGAAGAACACCACTGGCCGCGACGGCTCCCCGGCCTTCGGGGCGCCGATCCGCTTGCGGTACATCCAGAGCGGAACATCGCCCTTCTTCGCCCAGTATTCGCTGCTCCAGATCTCTTCGCCTTGCGGCGGAACCGGCGTCTCGGCCCGCAGCGGCGACGCGCCGATTGTGCCGACGGCCATACCGGCGCCGATGCCCTTGATGACCGTGCGCCGTGGGACCCTGTGTTCGGAACGCGCCATCGCTTGTCTCCCCGGTGGTTTCGGATTCTCCGTCCGATCGTTGCTCACGACTTTAGCAGCGTTGGCGCGGCGTTGCGAGAGAGCTGAAGATAATCGCGCTGTACGCACGCGTTGCAAAACTCGACGCACGCGTTTGTGAACATTGCCGCGGGAAGAAGTCGCGGACGCTTTGCAAAACTGAGCCTAGTCTTTGCCGCCGCCAGACCGGAGAAAACCCGGCGCAATCAGGGAGCACTTCATGAGCAGCAATCTCACCGAAGAAGAACTTGCAGCTTTGATGCCGTCGGAACTTTGCCAATATCCGACACCGATCCCGACCCAGATCGTCTCCAGCGACGAATTCTATCCCGACCCGCAGAACGAACGGCAGCGCGAGGTCGAGGCGCGGCTGCTCGCGATGGCCGATGAGATCGGCATCAAGCAAGGCATGGACCGCCGGAGATTCTTCCAGACCGCAGCGGGCATGGCGGCCTCCTTCGTGGCGATGAACGAGGTCTATGGACCGCTGTTCGCGGTGAGCAGGGCCGAAGCCGCGACGCCGGCGATGGCGCAGGAACGCGCGGACGCGCTGAAAGACCAGTTCATCATGGACATGCACACGCATTTCCTGCGTGACGACACCCGCATCATGGGCTTTGTCGAGATGCGCAAGGCGGTCGGCAAGGCCGGCTGGAACAAGCAGCTCAGCGACCACGAGCAGACCATCGAGGATCTGAAGTTCAACAACTACAAGAAGGAGATGTTTCTCGATTCCGACACCAAGATCGCGCTGATCTCGTCGGCGCCATCGGACATCGAGCAGGACTGGTTCCTGACCAACGAGCAGATGGCGGACGCGCGCAAGAAGATCAACGACGAGGCCGGCTCGCGTCGGGTGTTCTGTCACGCGATCTTCACGCCCGGCCAGCCCGGCTGGCTCGACAAGCTCGATGCGGCGCTGGCGCTGAAGCCGGAGTCCTGCAAGGGCTACACGATCGGCGACAACACCCACAAGGAGATCAGCCGCTATCCGTGGCGGATGGACGACGAGAAGGTCGCCTACAAGGGTTACGAGAAGATGTTGAAGGCGGGCATCAAGAATGTCTGCGTGCACAAGGGACTGTTCCCGCCGGGTATCGAGAAGCAATATCCGAACCTGCGCGGCTTCGCCGACGTCGCCGATGTCGGGCAAGCCGCGAAAGACTGGCCGCAGCTCAACTTCATCATCTATCACTCCGCCTATCGCCATGTCGGCGGCGACCCCAAGGTGGCGCTCGCCGAATTCGAGCGCACCGGCCGCATCGCCTGGACCAGCGACCTCGCCGACATCCCCGCGCAGTATGGCGTCAACAATGTCTATGGCGATGTCGGACAGTTGTTTGCCACCACGCTGGTGGCGGAGCCGAATGTCTGCGCCGCGCTCATGGGTACGCTGATCAAGGGACTCGGCGTCGACCATGTCTGCTGGGGCTCGGACTCGCTCTGGACCGGCGCACCGCAATGGCAGATCGAGGGCTTGAGACGACTCGAGATCCCCGAGGTGATGCAGAAGAACTTCGGCTATCCGCCGCTCGGGCCCGCGGACGGACCGGTGAAGCGCGCGATCTTCGGCGACAACAATGCGCGGCTCTACGACATCCAGCCCAAGCGCGCGATGCTGGAATTGAAGGGCGACCGCTTCGCGATGATGCGATCCGAGTACGAGAAGGCCGGCGTGGAGCCGTCGAACATGCGCTACGGCTACGTGGTGCCGAACGGGACGATTGACCACCGCGTGTTTGCGTGAGCTTCAAGCTCACCGTCATTCCGAGCGCAAGCGAAGCAATCCATCTCACCACTTGCGGAGGCATGGATTGCTTCGTCGCGGAGCCTGTCATCGGGCCCGCCAGAGGCGGGACCCGTTGGCTCCTCGCAATGACGGGGCAATTGTTATTCAGGACTCTCTCTTCCGACGCTGTGGCGCGAGATTCCGGGTTCTCGCTTCGCGAGCCCCGGAATGACGGGAGAGCGCATGGCGTCTTTGAGTTATCATGACTTGTCTATTCGCACGGTGATCTTGCATCACGCCTGCGTCAAGGTTGCAAAATCCGGCCCTTGGCTTTTGACATTCCTGAGAAGTCAGCCTTACGAATAGACGACCACGGCTGTGTTGAAATAGTCGGAGCCCTTCGCCATGGAGCCTGCTGTTCGTCTGTCACCCGGCTCGATCAATGATGGCCGCACGAGCGTCACGGATGACGCCGCCCTCCTTAAGCGTCTTTCCGGTATCGTCGGAAGATCCCATGTGCTGACCGGCATGGAGAGCACCCGCAGATTCTGCACGGGCTTCCGTTTCGGACATGGTTCTGTAGTCGCGGTGGTCCGTCCCGGCACCCTCGTGGAGCAGTGGCGGGTGTTGAAGGCCTGCGCGGCCGCGAACAAGATCGTGATCATGCAGGCCGCCAATACCGGCCTTACCGGTGGCTCGACGCCCGACGGCGACGACTATGACCGCGGCATCGTGCTGATCAACACCATGCGGATCACCGGCATCCATCTTGTCAACGAAGGCAAGCAGGTGGTGTGCATGCCCGGTACGACGCTCTACCAGCTCGAGGACCGGTTGCGGCCGCTGGGACGGGACCCTCATTCCGTGATCGGCTCGTCCTGCATCGGTGCCTCCGTGTTCGGCGGTATCTGCAACAATTCAGGCGGCGCGCTGATCCACCGCGGCCCTGCCTTCACGCAGCTCGCCCTGTTCGCCCGGCTGGATGAGGCCGGCGACGTTCATCTCGTCAACCATCTCGGCATCGATCTCGGCAATGATCCCGAGGCGATGCTGGAAAGGCTGGAGAAGGGAGCCTTCACGGAAGCCGACGTCGCAAACGATCCGAACCGGCTGGCGTCCGACCATGATTATGCGACGCATGTCCGCGACATCGAGGCGCCGACCGCTGCTCGCTTCAATGCCGATCCGCACCGGCTGTTCGAGGCATCGGGCAGCGCCGGCAAGGTGATGCTGATGGCGGTGCGGCTCGATACCTTCGCCAAGACCGCGCGAACCGGCGCCTTCTATATTGGCTCCAACGATCCTTCCGAACTCGAGACGATCCGCCGGCACATCCTGGCCAACTTCAACTCGCTGCCGATTTCCGGCGAATATCTGCACCGCACAGCCTTCGATATCGCGGAAAAATACGGCAAGGATACTTTTCTCGCGATCCACTATCTCGGCACCGCTTGGCTACCGCTGCTGTTCGCGATCAAGGGACGCTTTGACGGCATCTGCGAACGCCTGTCCTGCCTGCCGAGCCACCTCAGCGACCGCATCATGCAATTCGCAAGCTCGCTGTTTCCGCGTCACCTGCCGAAACGGATGATGGAGTATCGCGATCGCTTCGAGCATCACCTGATCCTGCAAATGGGTGATGACGGCATCGAGGAAGCGGCTCAATATTTGAAATCGATCTTTCCCTCAGAGAACGGCGACTTCTTCACCTGTACCGACGACGAGGGCGCCAAGGCGATGCTCCACCGCTTCGCCGCCGCAGGCGCTGCGGTGCGCTATCGCGCCGTCCACGGCCGCGAGGTCGAGGACATCGTTGCCCTGGATGTCGCGCTCCGCCGCAACGACGAGCAGTGGTGTGAAAGCCTGCCGCCCGACATCGACGCAAAGCTTCTGCACAAGCTCTATTACGGCCACTTCTTCTGCCACGTCTTCCACCAGGACTACATCGTGGCGAAAGGACATGATTGTCCGGCGATCGAGGAGCAGATGTGGAAACTGCTCGATCAGCGCGGCGCCGAATATCCGGCCGAGCACAATGTCGGCCATCTCTATCACGCAAAGCCTGCGCTGCTAGAACACTACAAGGCGCTCGACCCCTGCAATGCCTTCAATCCCGGGATTGGGCGAACCACCAAATGCCTGCATTGGAAGACCGGGCTTGACACTGGCCCCGCCGCGGCGCCGAAGATCAGCGCCTCCTGGACTTCTTGAGCCGACCGAGCCGTCAGCAATGATAGGCTGGACTTTTCAAACCACGCCGCCCAGCTATGATCGTCGAATGATCGATGCATCGCTGATCTCGGGTTTTGCGGCACTCGCCGGTGCCGCCATCGGAGGCCTGACGTCGGCAACGGCCGCCTGGTTCACCCAGCGCGCCATGGTGCAATCGCAATGGTCTGCCGGCGAAAATCTGCGCCGGCAGGACATCTATCGCGAATTCATCGAGATCGCGTCAAAATGCTACATCGACGCGCTCCAGCATGAGAATCCCGACGTTCCGGATCTGGTCGGGCTTTATGCCAAGATCTCGCGGATGCGGGTGTTGTCATCCACCGAGATCGTTGACGAGGCCGAACGGGTTGCGCAGAGAATCCTCGATACCTATGCCGAGCCGGACAAGAGCTTCGTCGAGATGCGAGGCATGGTCAAAGACCACACCATCGACCTCCTGCATGGGTTCAGCAAAGCGTGCCGGCGGGAGTACGAGCAGTATCGATCGCGGCAATTCTAGAGTACCGCTCCGTCACTTCTTCTCATCCGGATGCCGGTGCACCGGATCGACCCACAGCACCGTCTCCGGCTTCTCCACCGGCTCGATGTCGAGGTTGATCGCGACCGCCTCGCCGTCGCTGCGGACCAGCACGCATTCGAGCACTTCGTCCGGGCTGGCGTTGATCTCCTGATGCGGCACATAGGGCGGCACGAAGATGAAATCGCCGGGGCCGGCTTCCGCCGTGAATTGCAGGTGTTCACCCCAGCGCATCCGCGCCTTGCCTTTCACGACATAGATGATGCTTTCGAGATGGCCGTGATGGTGCGCGCCGGTCTTGGCGTCGGGCTTGATGGTGACGGTGCCGGCCCAAAGTTTTTGCGCGCCGACGCGGGCAAAGTTGATCGCGGCCTTGCGGTCCATGCCGGCTGTCGACGGCACGTTCGGATCGAGCTGGTTGCCGGGAATGACGCGAACGCCGTCATGCTTCCAGCGTTCGTCGTGATCGTGGGAATGCGAGTGGTCGTGGGTGCCGCTCATCTCTGCTGCCTTCAAAAAGACTATCGCGGTAACGCTATAGAAACTCGCGGTCATAGGCCAGATGAAACAGCTCGTCATGGCCGGGCTTGCCCGTCTTCGCTATCGCTTCGCCGGACTGACACTGGAGTGCCCGGCGAAGCCTCGGCGTAGCCGGGTCCCGGCCATCCACGCGCTTTCGGGCGACCGGCCAAGACGTGGATGCCCGGGACAAGCCCGGGCATGACGGAGAGCGAGAGCTGGGCCTCTACTTCACGGCCAGCAATTCGACGTCGAACATCAGCGTTGCATTCGGCGGGATCACGCCGCCGGCGCCGCGCGCGCCGTAGCCCAGATTGGGCGGGATGATGAGGGTGCGCTTGCCGCCGACCTTCATCGTGGCGACGCCCTCGTCCCAGCCGGTGATTACCTTGCGCTGGCCGATCGGAAATTCGAACGGCTCGTTGCGATCCACCGACGAGTCGAATTTCTTGCCCTTCTGGCCGTTCTCGTAGAGCCAGCCGGTGTAGTGCATGACGCAAATCTGGCCGGGTTTCGGGAAAGCACCGGTGCCCTCCTTGGTATCGATGATCTGCAGTCCTGAAGGTGTCGTCACGGTCTTTCCTGCTGGTTGGGCCAATGCCATCTTCGACATGGCGGGAACGGAGATCGCGGCCGCGACGGCAGCGATGGTCTTGACGATGGTACGTCGGCTGGAGCGCATCGCAACTACCTTCTTTACGTAGGGCGGCACGTCTCTAACGCAAGGCAGGCGATTTCCCTAGCTCTTTTTCGACGCGCTATACCTCGATCTTTTCCAAACGCACCGGCAATCTCCGGATGCGCTGACCGGTGGCGTGAAAGATCGCGTTGCAGACGGCCGCGTTGGTGCCGACATTGCCGAGCTCGCCAAGCCCCTTCACGCCGGCCGGATTGATCTGCGTGTCCTCCTCCGAGAGCAGGATCACCTCAACGTCAGGAATATCGGCGTTCACCGGCACGAGATAGTCGGCGAGATTGTCATTGACGTAGCGCGCATAGCGCTCGTCGAGCTCGGTCGCCTCATGCAGCGAGGAGGCCACGCCCCAGATCAGGCCGCCCATCAGCTGGCTGCGCGCGGAGCGCGGGTTCATGATGTGGCCGGCGGCAAAGGCGCCGAGCACGCGCGGCACCCGGATCTCATGCGTGAAGCGGTTGACGCGCACCTCGACGAAGTCGGCGCCGAAAGCGTAGGCGATCCTGCCGCCGAACTCCGGGCCGCCGACCATGCGCACCTGGCCGTTATGCATGGCGCGGAATGAGTCCGCCGGCGCGCCGTCGGGTTTCCACTCGCCATACTCCTCGATCACGCTGACGCCGAGCGCGTCGAACGCTGCCTCACGATCGAGATCGAGCCGCTGGTCACTGCGCGAGGCTCCGCCTGACGGCGTCTGGCCGACGGTCTGCCCTTCGTTCGGCATCAGGGCCTTGAGCAGCCGCTGCCTGACCTGGTCGCACACCATCATCACGGTGGAGCAGGTGCTCGCGGTCGAGTTCGAGCCGCCGGCCACCGGCGCCGGCGGCAAGTCGCTGTCGCCGATCACGACGGTGACCTTCTCGACGGGAACCTCGAGCCTCGTGGCGGCCGCCTGCGCGATGACGGTGTAGGCGCCATTGCCGATCTCGTGACCGGCGATCTCGACGCGCACGCGCCCATCGCGCCGCAGCCGCACGCGGGCCGCGGCCGGCGCCATCTGGGTCGGATAGCAGGTGGTGGCGCAGCCATAGCCGATCAGCCACTCGCCGTCCGCCATCGATCGGGGCTCGCGGTTGCGCTCCGCCCAGCCGAACGCCTTGGCCCCCTCATCGAAACAGGCCATCAGCGAGCGAGACGTGTAAGGCTTGCCGCCGATCGGCTCCCGGTTCGTGTCGTTGACGCGCCGCAGCTCGATCGGGTCCATCTTCAACTGATACGCCAATTCGTCCATCGCGCTTTCCAGCGCGAAGAGGTAGGGCACTTCCGGCGGCGAGCGCATGAAGCCCGGCGTGTTGCGGTCGGCACGCACGATCCAGACCAGGCTGTCGACATTCGGGCAGTCATAGAGCCGTGTCGTGGTCTTGGTGCCGCCGACGCAATAGGCGTCCGCGCGCGATGAAATTTCCCAGCCCTCGTGCCGCAACGCCGTCAGCTTGCCGTCGCTCGTCGCGCCGAGTTCGACGCGATGGCGCGTCTCGGCGCGGTAGGTCGAGACGTTGAAGCCCTGGTCGCGCGTGGCGACGAGCTTCACCGGGCGGCGCAGGCGACGGGAAATGCTTGCCATGATCGCGGTGCGCGGGGTCATCGAGCCCTTCGAGCCGAAGGCGCCGCCGACATAGGGATTGACCACATGCACCCGGTCCGGATCAATGCCGAGCTGGGTGGCAACTCCGTTCTTCAGGCCGTGGACGAACTGGCTTGGTTCGTAGATGGTCAGGCTGTCGCCATTCCAGGCGACGCTGGTGGCGAACAGCTCCATCGGATTGTGGTGCTGCGGCGGCGTTTCATACTCGGCGGAAATCTGCACCTCCGCCTCCTCGAACGCCTTGTCGAAATCGCCGACCTTCGGGTCGTCCTTGAACATCGCAAGCTGGCCCTTGGCGCGGGCCGCGACCGTGCCGGGCGAATGAAAGCTCGCAGTCGGCGTCGCCGCCGTATAGCTCACCTTGACCCGATGCGCAGCCTCGCGCGCCGCCTCATAGGTATCCGCGAGCACGACCGCGATGATCTGGCCCTCCTCGGCAATGTCAGGAGATCGCAGCGGCTGATTGGTCGTGGACGCATAGCCGCCATTGCTAAAGAACTTTGCGGGCTCGAGGTGCTCCGCATTCTCATGCGTCACGATATCGACAACGCCGCGCACCTTCTGCGCTTCGGACAGGTCGAAGTTGTCGACACGGCCCTTCGCGATCGCGCTGGTGACGAGATAGGCATAGGCCGGATCGCGCAGTGGCATGTCGGCAGCATATTGCGCCGTCCCGGTCACCTTAGCGACGGCATCATAGCGCGGGATCGGCTGGCCCATATTGGCCTTGGGAGCAGGAGCGGCTGTCGTCATCGTCAGATCTCCATGGTCATGGCCTGATGCAGCGCGCGGGCGACGACGCGCTTGCCGAGCTCGATCTTGAATTCATTATGGCTACGCGCGGATGCGCCTTCGAAGGCGATTTCAGCCACTCGTTCTGCCAGTGCATCGTCGAACTTCTGGCCTTTGAGCTCAGCTTCGGCGTCGCGCGCCCGCCATGGCAGCGTTGCGACACCGCCAAGTGCGATGCGCGCATCTCGCACCGTGCCGTCCTGAACATCGAGCGCGATCGCAGCCGATGCCAAAGCGAATTCGTAGGACTGGCGGTCCCGCACCTTGAGATAGGCCGAGCGCGGCCAGCGGCCGGGGATGGTGAAACCGGAGATCAGTTCACCCGGCTCGAGCGTGGTCTCGAGCTGCGGCGTGTTGCCAGGCGCCTTGTGCAATTGCGCAAAGGGAATAGTCCGGGTGCCGGACTTGCCGGTGATGTCCACGCTCGCATCGAGCGCGATCAGGGCCTGCGCGAAATCGCCGGGATAGGTTGCGATGCATTTGTCCGAGGTGCCGAGCACCGCGTGGGTGCGGTTGAAGCCGTCCATCGCGGCGCAGCCCGAGCCCGGATTGCGCTTGTTGCAGGCCTCATAGCTGACGTCGCGGAAATAGGTGCAGCGGGTCCGCTGCAGCACGTTGCCGCCGAGGGTGGCCATATTGCGAAGCTGCGCGCTCGCGGCGAGCTTCAGCGAGTCGGCGACGACGGGATAGTTCTGCTGGATCTCCGGATTGGCGGCGACGTCGGCCATCCGCGCCATCGCGCCGAGGCGCAGATTGCCGTTCTCCAGGCTGACCGTAGCCCACGTCGGCGACAGCGGATTGATGTCGACGATTGCGCGCGGGCGCATCACGTCGAGCTTCATCAGGTCGAGCAGCGTAGTGCCGCCGGCAAGCGGCTGGATTTCGGCTTCGGTCAGGGGATTATTGCTGGCGCTTGCCGCCGCCAGCGCCTGGATGGCCGCAGAGGGATCGGCGGCTCTTTGATAGGCAAAGGATCGCATGGGTATGCCCTTGCTAGCCAGAGAGGATTTCGGGCGCCGCCTGCTTCACGGCGGCCACGATGTTCGGATAGGCGGCGCAGCGGCAGATGTTGCCGCTCATATATTCGCGGATGTCCTCGTCGCTGCCGGCGTGGCCTTCCTTCACGCAGGCGATCGCCGACATGATCTGGCCTGGCGTGCAATAACCGCACTGGAAGGCATCCTGGTCGATGAAGGCCTGCTGCATCGGATGCAGCCGCGCGCCGTTGGAGAGACCTTCGATCGTGGTGATCTCGTGATCCTGCGCCGACAGCGCGAGCGTCAGGCAGGACAGCACGCGACGCCCCTCGATCAGCACGGTGCAGGCGCCGCACTGGCCGTGGTCGCAGCCCTTCTTGCTGCCGGTGAGCCCTATATGCTCGCGCAGCGCGTCGAGCACCGTGGTGCGCGCATCGATGTTGAGGGCATTGTCCTGGCCGTTGACGCGCAGCGTCACGGGAACGGGAAGCGTGGGATCCTGTGTCGAGGGGATCGTGGTCGTCGCCGGTCCGGCCGCGCGTGCCGTCAGCGGGAACATCGCGCCGCCGGCAGCTCCCGCAAGGAACGAACGCCGATTGAAGCTGGAACGAGATTGCGGATTTGTCTTGTCATCCATGACGGGCTCCGCTTGCGAAAGGAATTGCGGCGCACGCCTGCGCCTCACCGCCCTAACAAAGGCAGTGAAGCGTTGTTCCGGAGATGACGAAGCACAGCGCTGTGAAGCAGCGCCAGTTCCAGGATGCTGAAGACGCGCTTGGAGCGTTTTCGAGCGAAGCGGATACCGGTTCGCGTGAAGAAAACGCGTCGAGAGGAGAATCCAGAGCCTCGGTTCTGATTCAATCAGAACCGAGAAAATGCTCTAGTAACCGAGCGCGCAGCCGTCCTTGCGCGGATCGGAACCGCCGGTCAGCGTGCCCTTGTCCCAGTCGATCCAGATCGCCTGCCCGCCACCGAGCGGAGCAACCACGCTGGTGGTCTTGTGCCCTATCTTCTTCAAGCCTTCGACGATCGCGGCCGGCACGCTGTCCTCGAGCTGATAGACGCCCTCGTAATGCAGGCCGCGCGGCATATCGATTGCTTCCTGCACGTCGCAGCCATAGTCGAGGATGTTGGTCAGCACACGGGTCTGGCCGACCGGCTGGTACTGCCCGCCCATCACGCCGAACGGCATGATTGCGCGGCCGTTCTTGGTCGCAAGGCTTGGGATGATCGTATGCAGGGGACGCTTGCCCGGCGCGATGCAGTTGGGATGGCCGGGCTGGATGCGGAAGCCGCCGGCGCGGTTCTGCAAGAGGATGCCGGTCTTGTTGGAGACGATCGCCGAGCCGAAGGAGTGCGCGATCGAGTTGATGAAGGAGCAGACGTTGCGGTCCTTGTCGACCACGGTGATGTAGACCGTCGACGGATTCATCGGCGGCGCGACATTCGGCAGTTCCAGCAGCCGGTCCATGCGGATGTTCTTGATGTATTCGTCGGCGAATTCCTTGGCCAGGATGCCGGCGACATCCACATGCACGTGCCGCGGATCGCCGATGTGCTGCTCGCGCATCATGTAGGCGATGCGCGCGGCCTCCGCCTCGAGATGGAAACGTTCGACGCTGAGCGCGGGGAACTTGGTCAGATCGAAACGCGAGAGGATGTTGAGCATCACCAGCATCGTGATGCCCGGGCCGTTCGGTGGGCACTGCCAGACGTCATAGCCCTTGTAGATGGTGCCGATCGGCGCGGTGACCTCGGTCGAATGATCAGCGAAATCGTCCAGCGTGTGCAGGCCGCCGATGCTGCGCAGCGTCGCGACCATGTCCTCGGCGATCTCACCGGTGTAGAAGGCCTTCGGGCCGTCCTTTGCGATCGCACGCAGCGTCTTGCCGAGCTCGGGCTGGCGGATCACGTCGCCCGCGACCGCGGGCTTGCCGTGCGGCAACAGATAGCGCGCGGTGTTGGTGCCGTTCTTCAGTTTCTCGAACTGGTTCTTCCAGTCGAAGGCGATGCGGGGCGCGACGACATAGCCCTCTTCCGCGGCCTTGATCGCCGGTTGCAGCAGCCTGTCGAGGCCGAACTTGCCGTGATCGTTCAGGATCGTCTGCCAGGCATCGATGGCGCCGGGGATGCTCACCGCATGCGCCGAGGTCAGCGGCACCGAATGGATCTTGCGCTCGAGATACCATTCCGCGGTCGCCGCCATCGGCGCGCGGCCCGAGCCGTTATAGGCCGTGATCTTGCCCTCGCCTCTCGGTTGCACCAGCGCAAAGCAGTCCCCGCCGATGCCGGTCGATTGCGGCTCGATCACCGCCAGCAGCGCGGACGCAGCGATCGCCGCATCCACTGCCGTGCCGCCCTCGCGCATCACGTCGATCGCCGCCAGCGCGGCCTCCGGGTGCGACGTCGCCACCATGCCGTTGAGCGAGTGGACGGTGGAGCGGCCGGCGAAATGGAAGTTTCTCATTAAAGGTAGCTCACTTGGTTGTTCTGCATTGGAGTTCCCGGCGGGGCGGGAGCTACATGACATATTCGTGCCGTTCTCTGCAATGGCTGGCATGCCAGAGCTGCGTTGCGCCGGGAAATCCGACTAAGGGTTTTCGCTGGCCCAACTGCCTGATAAATCCGCGCCATGCCGCTGAAAGTCGCCGCCTTCTACCAATTCGCCAGCCTGCCCGATTACCGGGAGCTGCGCGACCCCCTACACGCAATCTCTGCGGGTCTCGGGTTGAGGGGCAGCATCCTGCTGGCGAGCGAGGGCGTCAATGGCACGATCGCGGGACGCGCCGAGGCGATCGACGCCTTTGTCGGGGAACTGCGGCACGGCGCGCTGTTCGGCGGCCGGCTCGACAGATTGGAGCTGAAATTCTCGGAAGCCTCCGCAATGCCGTTCCGGCGAATGAAGGTGCGGCTGAAGAAGGAGATCGTCACGCTCGGCGATACCTCCGTCGACCCGACGCGGCAGGTCGGGATCTATGTCGATCCCGCCGAGTGGAATGCGCTGATCGCCGATCCTGACACGCTTGTGATCGACACCCGCAACGCCTTCGAGGTCGCGCTGGGCACGTTCGAGGGCGCGGTCGATCCCGGCATCAAGAGTTTCGGACAGTTCAAGGACTTTGCCGCGCGCGAGCTCGATCCGGCCAGGCACCGGAAGATCGCGATGTTCTGCACCGGCGGCATCCGCTGCGAGAAGGCGAGCAGCTTTTTGCTCGCGCGCGGCTTCGGTGAAGTGTACCACCTCAAGGGCGGCATTCTGAAATATCTGGAAGAGATGCCGAAGCAGGAGAGCCGCTGGCGCGGCGAATGTTTCGTATTCGACGAACGGGTCGCGCTCGGCCACGGCTTGCGCGAGCGCGGAAAAGAGACCGCCCATGATTGACGCCAAGACGCCTGATGCGAAGACACTCGCCGAGCGCATCGATGCGCTGGAAACGCGGATCGCCTATCAGGACGACACGATCGAGACGCTGAACGAGACCATCACCGCGCAATGGAAGCAGATCGATGCGCTGACGCGACAAATGGGGGAATTGCGCGAGCGGTTGCAGGAAGCCGAAAGCAACACGGCCGCTCCGATCAACGAGCGGCCGCCGCATTATTAAGTGTGACCGTCGTCCGAGGACGACGACGGTTAGCGGAACAATGCCTTCGCCTTTTCCCAGAGCGATGGGCCTTCGCGCTCGCCATTGTCCTTGGTCGGCGAAGGTTGGGCCGCGCTCACGGGGTCGGAGGCCGGAAAGGTGTGCTCCAGGCCAGCCTCAAGTTTCTCGTGCGTCTCGCGATCGGCGGCGAGCGCCTCGCGCGGGTCATCGGCATGCTTGTCATGCGGCGCCGGATTGAATTTCTCAGCCATATGCTCCCTCCATTTGCGCGGGATCAACGCACCGTGCTCGCCGGCGGTTCCAGATCCGCCTTGGCCGGACGCGGCGCGCCGTGTATCAGAAGCGTCAAAATGTCAGCCGTTTCAGCAGGAACCTTTCTTGTCCCAAGATTCTCCCAAGCCGCTCCTTGATGTGCTTGCCGGCAAGCGCCAGCCGATCCCGCCGATCTGGATGATGCGGCAGGCCGGCCGCTATCTGCCCGAATATCGCGAATTGCGGGCCAAGGCCGGCAGCTTCCTCGACCTCTGCTTCACACCGGACTATGCCGCCGAAGTCACGCTGCAGCCGATCCGCCGCTTCAACTTCGATGCGGCGATCATCTTCTCCGACATCCTCGTGATTCCCTATGCGCTGGGACGCTCGGTGCGGTTCGAGGCCGGCGAAGGCCCGCGGCTTGATCCCCTCGATACGCCGGAGAAAGTGAAGTCGCTTGCCGCGCATGCGGACTTCACAAAGCTCGAGCCGGTCTTTGAAGCGCTGCGTCGCGTGCGACGCGAGCTTGACGACAGGATCGCGCTGATCGGCTTCTGCGGCGCGCCGTGGACGGTCGCGACCTATATGGTCGCGGGCCAGGGCACGCCCGATCAGGCGCCGGCGCGGATGATGGCCTATCGACAGCCCGCGGCATTCGAAAAGATCATCGACGTACTGGTGGAGAATTCGATCCACTATCTCGTCGGTCAGTTGAAAGCCGGTGCCGACTGCCTGCAGCTATTCGACACCTGGGCGGGCGTGCTGCCGCCGCGCGAATTCGAACGCTGGTCGATCGAGCCGGCGCGGCGCATCGTCGAGGGTGTGCGCAGGCAGGTGCCGGACGCCAAGATCATCGGCTTTCCCCGTGGCGCGGCCGGCATGCTTCCCGCCTATGTGGAAGCAACCGGCGTCAACGCCGTCAGCATCGACTGGACTGCGGAGCCGGCGATGATCCGCGAACGCGTGCAGAGCCGCACCGCGGTGCAGGGCAATCTCGATCCGCTCGCGCTGATCGCCGGCGGCGACGCGCTCGATCGCGCAATCGACGATGTGCTGGAGAATTACGGCAAGGGCCGGCTGATCTTCAATCTCGGCCACGGCATCCAGCCGGAGACGCCGATCGCCCATGTCGAGCAGATGGTGCAGCGGGTGCGGGCGTATCGAGGTTAGCTATTTCTTCTCCCTCTCCCCGTTCTTACGGGGAGAGGGTTGGGGTGAGGGGCTCTCGCCGCGTATATGGTGGCAGACGGATTCGCGGAGGCTCCCCTCACCCGGATCGCATGTTGCGATGCGATCCGGCCTCTCCCCGCAGGCGGCAGGGCTATCGCATATGGCCGAGCAAGGTGAGGAGGAAGCTGTCGTCCCAGCCGGCGCGCTTGATTTTTCGACGTATGGAGGTGGGACCAGGACAAGACCGAAGGATGTTGAGCGCGAGCCTGCGCAGGATGGCGAGGTTCTCGGGAGCATTGTCCATTCTGGCCCGGTTGCCGTCCTCGTCGAAGTGGACGTCAAGCACCCAGTGCAATTGGTTCTCGATGGTCCAATGACTGCGCGTGACCTGCAGCAGCCGCCTGGCGGACATGGACTTGGAGAGCACGTAATAGCGCACGACCGGCGGCTCGGCGCGATTGCCCTGCAATTGCCTGCGCGAGGTGACGCGGCCGATCGCAACGACGCCCGGGAAGCCATGGACGGCAGCCAGGCTGGTATTGCGCATGATGGTTGCCCGGCGCGCTTCGCGCCGGTCGTGGGTGGACGGTTCGACCGTCTTGACGGCCCTGCGCTCGCCGGACCGGGCAAACTGCGCGACCACAGTCTTGAACAGAGGTCCACGGTTGGCCTTGATCGCCAGCACGTAGTCGCCACCGCGATCGAGCACCGTCTTGGCCATTGCACGATGGCAATGCAGCGCATCGGCCGTGACGACGCAGCCTTCGAGCGACAGCAGCGCCAATACCTCCAACGCCCCCTTGGTCTCGTTGCGGCCGGGAGCCTTCTGCTGGGCCAGCGACATGCGCGCTTCCACCGCAAAGACGTTGACCAGATGCAGAGGCTCGTAGCGCGAACCGCGCTCGAAGGCGCCTCGCAGCGCTTTGCCGTCGATCGCGACCACCCCGCTGAGATTGAGCCGGTTGGCCTTGGCAAACGCCGCCATGAAGCGCCGGAACGCTGCCTCGAAGGCTTCCGGCTCGAGCAAACGGAACACGCGACTGAAAGTGTCGTGGCTGGGAATCCCATGTTCCAGGCGCAGAAACAGCCGAAGCAGGTCTGCCTTGGCCTGTCCGAACTCCGCCATGTCCGAGCAGGTCTCTGCTCCGCACAGGACCGCCGCCAAGGCGATAACCAGTACCTCCAGAAGGTCGTGTCGTGCATTCGCTGCACGTGGGTCCGACAACCGCCGAAAAGCCTTCTTGAACTTCCCCATACGACTCCCTCCGCCTTGTGGGAGCCGCTCTCAGAATCCATCCTGCAAAACAACGCAATAGAGGCCGCAAATCCATATGCGATTCCCCTGCCGCAGGCGGGGAGAGACGATCAGCGCGCATCCTCCAAAATCATGTCCGACGCCTTTTCCGCGATCATGATCGTCGGCGCGTTGGTGTTGCCTGACATCAGGTCGGGCATGATCGAAGCATCGACCACGCGCAAACCTTCGATGCCGCGCACCTTGAGCCGTTGGTCGACGACGGCCAGCGCGTCGTTGCCCATGCGGCAGGTCGAGGTCGGGTGATAGACCGTTGAGCCGGTGCGGCGGCAGAAATCGAGCAGGTCCTCATCGCTGATCGTCTTCGGACCCGGCTCGATCTCTTCCGCGCAATAGGTCTTCAGCGCCGGCGCTGCGAGGATCTTGCGCAGGATGCGGAGGCCGTCGATGAAGGCGCGACGGTCGGTTTCGGTCGACAGATAATTGATGCGGATTTCCGGCGGCACGGAAGCGTCCGCACTCTTGATGCGGAGCGAGCCGCGGCTTTCGGGGCGGAGCTGACAGACGGAGGCGGTGAAGCCTGAAAACATGTGCAGGTTCTCGCCCATCTTGTCGGTCGAGAACGGGATGAAGTGGATCTGGATGTCCGGCGTCGCCAGTCGCGGATCGGTCTTGAAGAATGCGCCCGAAGTGCCGGCGGCGATCGTCAGCGGGCCGCGCCGCAAGGCCGCATAATGCGCGCCCGCCCAAAGGCGTCGCAGCGGATGGTTGACGACGTCGTTGAGCGTGACGCGTTGCAGGCAGCGCGTGATCAGCCGCACCTGCAGATGATCCTGCAGATCATTGCCGACGCCCGCCTGGTCGAGCACGACCTCGATGCCGTGCTTCTTCAAGAGCGCCGCCGGACCGACGCCGGAGAGCTGCAGCAGTTGCGGTGAGTTGTAGGCGCCGCCGGCGACCAGGATCTCGCGCCGCGCACGCGCCGTGCGGACCCGCCCCTCCTGCTTGAATTCGACCGCACGAGCACGGCGGCCTTCGAAGACGATGCGCTGCGCCAGCGCCGAGGTCTCGACATGCAGATTGCCGCGCTTCATCGCCGGGCGCAGATAGGAGAACGCGCTGCTGGCGCGGCGCCCGCGCCGCGTCGTGGTCTGGAAGAAGCCGGCGCCTTCCTGCGTCGCGCCATTGAAATCGGGATTGGTGGGAATGCCGACCTCGGCCGCCGCCTTCACGAAGGCTTCCGACAGCGGATCGTGATGCCGCCAGTCCGAGACCGGCAGCGGACCGCCGGCGCCGTGATACTTATTCGCGCCGCGCTGCTGGTCTTCCGCCCGCTTGAAATAAGGCAGCACGTCGTCATAGCCCCAACCGGCATTGCCGTGCTGACGCCAGCGGTCGTAATCCTCGTGCTGGCCGCGCACATAGAGCAGACCATTGATCGAGCTCGAACCGCCCAGCACTTTTCCGCGGGGCTGAAACACCTGGCGCCCGTGGAGTTCCGGCTCGGGCTCGGTCTGGTACATCCAGTTGACGGTTTTTTCCTTGAACAGCTTGCCGTAGCCGAGCGGCACATGGATCCAGATGTTGGTGTCCCTGGGTCCCGCTTCGAGCAGCAGCACCGAATTCTTGCCGTCGGCGCTCAAGCGATTGGCGAGCACGCAACCGGCGGAACCGGCGCCGACGATGACGTAATCAAATTCCAAGCTGTCATTGTTATTGTTCATTTTGTTTCCCCCAGGGTTTTTATTTTCTGTGGTCGTACAGACAAAGCTACAATTTGAAAAGACTTATGGCCATGCGCCTTCGCCTGAGGGCCCTGACTGCCGCGCTCAGTTGGCGGCTCCGCCGGCGCCGCGCTCAATCGCGGTCAAGCGCATTTGTATCGATTTGTTAGCGATGCACGCGCACGCGGTTATCACAACGTCTTGTTGCAATGTCCGCCCGGTCCATAATTCATAGTTTGTCAAAGCTTTGCAGCGAGGTTCCGCAATCGGCGCCCGCCTTGGGGCCAGGCCTGCAGGGCGAGGGATGCGGACGTATCTGAGCTCATATCTCTCAAAACTGTTCGCCGGCGATCTCGCCGCGTTCGGCGGACCGGCAACCGACGAGACCGGCGCCGGCTATATCCGCTCCGAGCAGATGTCGCTTGTGCTCGGCCATGCCGTCGGCTTCATGCTGGCCAACATCTGCAATGCGATCATACTTGCGATCGCGCTCTGGCACTCGGCGGACTGGCTTCGTGCCAGCATCTGGACCGCGGCCGTGGCCGGCGGCGCAGCATGGCTCGGATGGCAGTCACGCGCGTCGCGACGGATCGCGAAGCCGCAATTCGTCTCTCGACGCACCATGCATCGATTGGTGCTAAATGCAGTCGTACTAGGGTCCGCGTGGGCGATCGTTCCGGTGGCGTTCTTTGCCAACGCCTCGAATGGCGGTCAACTGGTGATCACCTGTCTTTGCGCCGGAATGCTTGCGGGCGGTGCGCTCGCCTTCGCCACCATCCCGATCGCCACCATCGCCTTCACCACGCCGATCTTCATCGGCTCCGCGATCTGCCTGTACAGGATTGGCGATTTTGTCTACCTGCTGGTTGCAATCCTGCTCGCAATCTATGGCTTCGTCCTGCTCCGCGCCGTGTTCGTCAATTCCTTCGAATTCACACGGCGCATCATCACCCAGCTTGAGGCGGAGCGGACCGTGCGGCGGGATCTGCTGACGGGGCTGCCGAACCGAATTGCCTTCAACGAAAACCTGGAAGCCGCGCTTGACCGGCTGGCACGCACCGGCGAGGAGTTTGCCGTCCTGCTGCTCGATCTCGACCGCTTCAAGGAAGTGAACGACAAGTTCGGCCATCCCGCCGGCGACGAGTTTCTGATCCAGGCGGCTGCGCGATTGCAGCGCTGCACCCGCGCCACCGAACACGTCGCGCGCATCGGTGGCGACGAGTTCGCGCTGATCATGGCCAATCTGACCAGGCCGAAAGAGGCCTTCGAGATCGCCGAGTGTTTCGTTGCCTCCTTCGACGATCCGTTGGTGATCGATGGACGCGAAGCGTTCGGGGCAACCAGCGTCGGCATCGTGCTGGCGCCGCGCGACGGCAACACGCCCCACGACCTCATGAAACACGTCGACATCGCGCTGTATCGCGCCAAGAAGGCGGGACCCGGCACGATCTGTTTCTTCGAACCCGGCGACGACAAGTCGGCGCGCGATCGCCTGGCATTGCGGCGGGATCTGGAAGGGGCAATCGAGCGCAACGAGTTATTCCTGGTCTATCAGCCGTTCATCGAGATCGGCGAAAACCGCATCACCGGGTTCGAAGCGCTGCTGCGCTGGCAGCATCCCGAGCGTGGGCTGGTGTCGCCTGGTGACTTCATCCCGATCGCGGAAGAGACCGGGCTGATTCACCAGATCGGCGAATGGGTGGTCCACCGCGCCTGCCTGGCGCTTGCGGAATGGCCCGACGACATCCGCGTGGCCGTGAACTTCTCCGCGGTGCAGTTCAACAATGCCGGCATCCTGCAGACGATCGTGCAGGCGCTTGCGCGAGCCGGCGTGCGCCCCGAACGGCTCGAGATCGAGATCACGGAATCGATGCTGATCGCAAAGTATGGATCAGCCTTGTCGATCCTGAACTCGCTGTTGGATTTGGGGGTGAGGGTTGCGCTCGACGATTTCGGCACCGGCTTCTCGTCGCTGACATACTTGCGCAAACTGCCCTTTAGCCGCATCAAGATCGATCAATCCTTCATCCGCGACATGCTGGTGCAGCCCGACTGCGCTGCGATCGTCAAGTCCGTGATCGGGCTTGCGCAGGAGCTGCGCATCGGCGTGGTGGCGGAAGGCGTGGAAACGGCGGACCAGCTCGAATATCTGCGCCAGACCAATTGCGACGAGGCCCAGGGCTATTTCATTGGCCGCCCGGTTCCGGCCGAACAGATCCCTGCTCTGCTCGACCAGAAGCAGCGTTCGATCCACGCGGCCTAGACTGGACGCCGAACCGTTCCGACTTGCTACTGCAATGGCGCATCGCCCTGCTCCGTCTTCAAGCGGTCAGACTTTTTGCGACTGCGAAATGGTATCCGAAATACCAGCACCACTCGCGGCGAACACGCTGCGAAGCACGTCGTCGCGTCGCGGAACTCGAGAATAGGAAAAATCGATTTTCGATTGACGGCAGTGGTCGGGCCCGTCAATCTCCGCCGCCATGAACGGCATCGAGTTGAGTTTTCGTGAGGGATTTGGCGACGAGCGGCCGCGAAGCCTCACGTCTGCGGTGCAGGAGCGGCTGCGCGCGGACATCCTTTCGACCCGGCTCTTGCCCGGGCAGAAGCTCCACATCGCGGGGCTGGCCAAACAGTTTTCCGTCAGCCTCGCCGCGGTGCGCGAGGCACTGTCGCGACTGGTGGCGGACGGGTTGGTGCAGGCCTCCGACCAGCGCGGCTTTCGCGTCAGCCCCGTCTCGCTCGCCGATCTCGCCGACGTCACGCAGACGCGGATCGACATCGAAGGATTGGCGCTGCGGCGTTCGATCGAACGCGGCGACGCAGCCTGGCTCGCCGCCGTCGAGGCCGCCTGGGAGGCGCTCAAGGCGGTGCCTTACCGCTATCCCGATCAGCCGGGCGTGCATTACGAGGAATGGGTGGTGCGCCACCGCGTCTTTCATCGCGCGCTCGTCAATGCCTGCGGCTCGCGATGGCTGCTCGGCTTTCGCGACGAACTGCACGAGCAGAGCGAGCGCTATCGCCGGCTGTCGATCCGACGCGAGGTCGGCAAGCCGCGTGATGTCGAAGCCGAGCATGCCGCGATCGTCGAAGCCGTACGCAGGCGCGATGCGGATGCCGCCGTCATCGCGCTGTCCAAGCACTTCACGATCACCATGGAATTCGTCGAGTTCGCCGCGCCCCGGATCTCGGAGGTGAACGGCACGAACTGAAGGCCGGGAGCAGTTCCCGGAAACAAACAGCCATCCTGGAGGAAACAGAACTATGCCCATGTCCCGCCGCCATGCCCTGGCGTCGCTCGTCGCCGTCACCGTGCTCGCAGCGCCCATCGCCGTCTCCGCGGCCGAGACGATTCGCGTCGGGCTGCCGACCAAGACCTATTGGCCGACGACGATCGCCGAGACCGCCGTGCGGCAGAAGCTGTTCGAAAAGGAAGGCATCAACGCCGAGCTGACCATCTACCGCGGCGGCGCCGAGACCTTCGAGGCGATGGCGGCAGGTGCTGCCGACATCATTCTCGACCCTCCGTCCCTGGTGTCGGCCGGGCGCAAGAAGGGCGTGATGTCGAAGCTCGTCGCCAATGCCGCGATGGGCAGCTTCGGCTGGCAACTGATGGTGCCGGTCAAGTCGACGCTCGAGGTGAAGGATCTGAGCGGCAAGAAGGTGGCGATCACCTCGGCCGGCTCCGGCTCCGACCTGCTCGCGCTGTGGACGGCGCAGGACAAGAAGCTCGAATTCACCCGCGTGCCGGTCGGCGGTGGCGGCCTGGTACCGAACCTGCTCGCGGGCAATGTCGATGCCGCCGTGGTCTATTCGCCGCTCAGCTTCCAGATTGCGAAGTCGGGCGAGGCCCGCACCATCCTCGACTACGCCAAGGAAGTGCCGCCGAATCTGAGCGCCGGCTGGATCGTGCTCGACAAATATGCCGATGCCAAGCCCGAGGTGGTGCAGAAGGCCGTCAACGCGCTCTACGGCGCGCTGCAATTCATGCGCGCCAACCGCGACACAACGGTGAAGCTGATCGCCGAGCTTTACGAGATGCCGGCCGAGATCGCCGCGCTGGAATATGAGAACACGATTCTGAAGCTGGAGACCGACGGCAACATGGGTGCCGCGAACGTGCCCGCCGCCGTGCAGCTTTCGCTTGATCTCGCCAAGCTCGGCGGGCTCAAGGATATCGTGCCGGTGGAGGAGATCATCTCCACCAAGTTCAAGCCGGTCCCGACGAAGTTCTGAGATGCAGGGCGCGCTTGCCATAAAACTGGCGCGGATCGCGATCGTGGTCGCGATCTTTGCGCTGTGGGAACTGCTGTCGCGCACCGGCATCGTCAATCCGCGGCTGCTGCCGTCGGCGTCCGACACGCTCGTGACGCTCGGCGATCTCCTGCAGCGCGCCGCCGTGCGCAAGGATCTGATGGTGACGGCGACCGAAGTGCTGACCGCATTCGCGCTCGCGGTCCCCTCAGGCGCACTGATCGGGTTCCTGATCGCGGAAAACCGCTACTTTGCGGAAGTGGCAAAGCCGCTCTTGTTCTTCGCCTTCAGCATCCCGAAATCGATCTTCCTGCCGATGTTCATCCTGGTGTTCGGCGTCGGCTTCTCGCAGAAGGTCGGGTTCGGCTTCTTCTCGACCATCTTCATCGTGATCATGTCGACCACGACGGCTGTGGAGTCGGTGAAGGTGGAGCATTTGACGGTCGCCCGCTCCTACGGCGCGACGCGCGCGCAGACCGCATTCCGCGTCTACCTTCCGAGCATGCTGCCAGTGCTGCTGGAGGCGTTGCGGATTTCCATGATCTTCAACCTCACCGGCGTGATCCTCGCCGAGATGTATGCCTCGCGCGATGGCATCGGCCACCAGATCGCGACCTGGGGCGAGAACTTCCAGATGAAGCAATTGCTGGCAGGCGTGGTGATGGTCGCGGCGATCGCGATGACCTTCAACGAACTGATCAGATGGGTGGAAACGCGATGCAGTCATTGGCGAACGTGACACAGCTCAAGCCTCCGCCCCGCGCCGGCGCGATCGAGGTCAAGAATGTCGGCCAGGTCTTCAAGACCTCAACGCAGGACGTGGTCGCGCTCGACAACGTTTCGCTCGAGATCAAGCCGGGCCGCTTCGTCGTGCTGGTCGGCCCGAGCGGCTGCGGCAAGTCGACGCTTCTGATGATGATGGCCGGTCTGCGCCAGCAGACCATGGGCAGCATCACCATCAATGGCGCGCCGATCTCCAAGCCGGACCCGGACCGTGTCGGCGTGGTGTTCCAGGAAGCGAGCCTGTTCCCCTGGCTCACCGCGGAAGAGAATGTCGAGTTTCCGCTGGCGCTGCGCGGCGTGGCGAAAGCGGAGCGTCGCGCCAAGGCGCAGGAGGCTCTGAAGCTGGTCGGGCTCGACGGTTTCGGCAAGCGCCATCCGCACGAATTGTCCGGCGGCATGAAGCAGCGCGTCTCGATCGCGCGCGGCCTGGTGCAGGATCCGCCGGTGCTGCTGATGGACGAGCCGTTCGCCGCGCTCGACGAGCAGACCCGCATGACCATGGGCGACGAGCTGCTGCGCATCTGGTCGGCGACCGGCAAGACCGTGGTGTTCGTCACCCACAGCCTGACCGAAGCGGTCTACCTCGCCGACGAAGTGATCGTGATGTCGGCTCGGCCCGGCCGCATCGTCGACCATCTGCAGGTGCCGCTGCCGCGGCCGCGCACCTATGAGATGCTGAGCGGCGATGCCTTCGGCACGCTGCGCGACCGCATCTGGCGGCACATCCGCAAATCGGCGTGAGGCTTGCGATGAGCGCGAAGACGCTGCGGCATCTGATCGTGATCGGCCTGATCGCGCTGTGGGAAATCCTGCCGCGCACCGGTCTTATTCCGGAACTGTTCCTGCCGTCGCTGTCCTCGACGCTCAGGGCCGGATGGAACGAGGCGCCGGAATATGGCCACGCGCTGGCGGTGACACTCTATGAGGTCGCGATCTCGATGGCGTTCGCCTGCGGCGGCGGCATCCTGCTCGGCGCCATCGTCGGCAGCCTGCCGCGGCCACGCGTACTGATCATGCCGATGGTCTCGAGCCTCTATGCGGTGCCGCTCGTGATCCTCTATCCCGTGTTCACGGTGTGGCTCGGCATCGGCACGGAATCCAAGATCGCCTTCGCCTCGATCTACGGTTTCCTGCCGACGATGCTCGCAACCGCAGCCGGCATCCAAACCATCGACCCGCAGCTCATACTTGCCGCGCGCAGCATGGGCGCAACGATGAGTCAGCGCCTCGTCCGTGTCATCATTCCCGCCGCGATCCCGACCGTACTGTCGGGCCTGCGCGTCGGCGGCGCGCTCGTCATCGTCGGCGTGGTGGTGTCGGAGATGCTGATCTCGTCCGCCGGCATCGGCTACCTGATTTCGCGCTACCGCACCATCCTGGACAGCCCGCATGTGTTCGCCGGCGTGCTGCTGGTGCTGTTCATGGCGATGGCTTTCAATGCCTTGATCAAGTGGATCGAGCGCAAGGCTGCGATCTGGCAGACCGGCACCCGCGCCGGCCACAGCGCTGCCGACGACGTCGGGTCCGGCGCCGTGCAGCCGGCGACGTAAAGGATGCCAGCGTGTTCGACCTGACATTGAGTTTCGACAATGGCCCCGAGCCGGAGGTCACGCCGCGCGTACTCGACATCCTGCGCGAGCGCGACATCAAGACGACGTTCTTCGTGATCGGCGAGAAGCTCCGCGATCCCGCGCGGCGCAAGCTTGCGGCCCGCGCTCATGACGACGGCCACTGGATCGGCAACCACACCTTCACTCACAGCATTCCGCTCGGCCAGCAGGCGGATGCGGATACGGCGGCGAACGAGATCGGCCGCACGCAGGCGGCGATCGGTGACCTCGCCCATCCGCAGCGCTGGTTCCGGCCGTTTGGCGGCGGCGGCAATCTCGACGACCGGCTGCTGAAACCATCCGTCGTCGATTACCTCAAACGCAACAAACATAGCTGCGTGCTCTGGAACGCGATCCCGCGCGACTGGGAGGATCCGGACGGCTGGGTCGGCCGCGCGCTCGATCAATGCGGTTCGCAGCCCTGGACGCTGATGGTGTTGCACGATCTGCCGACCGGCGCGATGGACCATCTCGAGGATTTCCTCGATCGCGCCGCCGCCCACGGCGCCGGCTTCCGCCAGGAATTCCCGCCCGACTGCGTCCCGATCCGCGCGGGCGAGATCGTGCTGCCTATCGACGCCTACGTTTCCTCCATCGAAGAAAGTGTCAAATCATGAAGATCGCAAGTTTCAAGGCGGCCAATGTCGCAAGCTATGGCATCGTCACCGATTCCGGCGTGATCGACGCCGGCAAACGGCTGAAGGATTTTCCCACGCTGAAGGCGCTGCTTGCGGAGGGCTCGCTCGACGAGTTGAGGAAGCTGCAGGGCGAACGCGCCGACTACGCGCTCAGGGATGTCGAGCTGCTGCCGACCGTGCCCGATCCCGACAAGATCCTTTGCATCGGCGTCAACTACGCCACGCATCTTGCCGAGAGCGGCCATCCGACGCCGCCGCATCCGATGATCTTCACCCGCTTCGCCAACAGCCAGGTCGGCGCCGGCCAGCCGATGATCCGGCCGCTGGAGTCCGAGCGTTTCGACTATGAAGGCGAGATGGCCGTCATCATCGGCGAGGCCGGCCGGCGGATTTCGCGCGAGGCTGCGCTTTCGCATGTGGCGGGCTATGCCTGCTACAATGACGGCAGCATCCGCGACTGGCAGCGCCACACCTCGCAATTCGCCCCGGGCAAGAACTTCGTCGGCACCGGCGCGTTCGGCCCGTGGATGGTGACGACCGACGAACTCCCCGACATCAGCAAGCAGAGCATCGCCACCCGCCTCAACGGCGTCGAGGTGCAGGCCGCGCCGATCTCGGACCTCGTGTTCGACGTCCCTGCCTTGATCGCCTATTGCTCGACCTTTACCGAGCTTGCACCCGGCGACGTCATCGTCACCGGCACCACCGGCGGCGTCGGTGCCTATCGCAACCCGCCGCTCTGGATGAAGGGTGGCGACGTGGTCGAGGTCGAGATTTCCGGCATCGGCGTGCTGCGCAATCCCGTGCAGGACGAAGCTGCGGCCGCGGCAACTCGCGCGGCGTGACGCGATTCGCTGAACCAAGAACAACAAGGAGACTATCATGAACCTCCCGACGCATCTCTTGCCGACCACCGTCGTCGGCAGCTACCCGCAGCCGGAATGGCTGGTCGATCGCGCCATGCTGTCGAAAGTCGTGCCGCGCACCCGCCTGCACGCGATGTGGCGGTTGCCGGCCGAGCATTTGGAAGAAGCGCAGGACGATGCAACCATCGTCGCCATCAGAGACATGGAGCGCGCCGGCATCGATATCGTGACCGACGGCGAAATCCGCCGCGAAAGCTATTCCAACCGCTTTGCCACCGCGCTCGAAGGCATCGATGACGAGAATCCTGCCATCATCACCGCCCGCACCGGCAGCACACAGACGCCGGTGCCGCGCGTGGTCGGCCCGGTGAAACGCACGCGCGCCGTCGAACTGCATGACATGCAGTTCCTGCGGCAGAACACTGACCGCGCGGCCAAGATCACCCTGCCCGGCCCGTTCACCATGAGCCAGCAGGCCAAGAACGAGTTCTACAAGGACGACGAGGAACTCGCGATGGCGTTCGCCGAAGCCGTCAACGCCGAGGCGCTCGACCTGCAAAAGGCCGGCGCCGACGTGATCCAGCTCGACGAGCCCTGGGTGCGCAACAATCCGGATCTCGCCAAGCGCTACGCCGTGAAGGCGATCAACCGCGCGCTTCAAGGCATCACGGTGCCGACCGTCGTTCATCTCTGCTTCGGCTATGCCGCCGTCGTGCCGGGCTCGAACAAGCCCGCCGGCTATTCCTTCCTCGGCGAGCTCAACGACACCACGGCCGACCAGATCTCGATCGAAGCCGCGCAGCCCAAGCTCGACCTCGGCGTACTTAAGGAGCTGTCGTCGAAGAAAATCATGCTTGGTGTGCTCGACCTCGGCAATCCCGAGATCGAGTCCGTGGAGACGGTCGCCGGACGCATCCGGAGCGGCCTGAAGCAGGTGCCCGCCGAACGGCTGGTGGTCGCGCCCGATTGCGGCATGAAATACATGCCGCGGCACGTCGCGTTCGGAAAGCTGAAGGCGATGTGCGACGCCGCCGCGCTGGTGCGGAAGGAGATCGGCGGTTAAGTCGAGTTGCATCCACGTCGGATGCTGCGCCCCCTCTCCCGCTTGCGGTGGAGGGCCGGGGTGGGGGTATCTCCGCGATTGACTCTGTCCGAATGTGTGGAGAGAGCCCTCACCCGGCGCTCACGCGCCGACCTCTCCCGCAAGCGGGCGAGGTGGAAGGAACTTACGACTGCGACGCTGAGCGCGTGGCTGCGGCCTGCGGCGGGCGGTCGTTGAGCCGGACCACGACGACGATTCGCTTGATTTCGCCGTTGCGGTAGGCCTTCAGGAAATGGTCGTAGTTCTTGATCGAGACGCAGCCGTTGGAATCGCCGTTCGGGCCGAGCATGTAAGGGTGGGCCAGGAGGCCGGCGCGGCCGAACGTATCCGTGCTATCGACCGGGGTCATGCGCAGCGCCGGCACGCCATGGAACAGCTTCTCGCGCGGCTTCATCTCGTAGATGCCGGGCGGCGTCGCACCAGCGTTGCGGGTATTCACGCGGGAGGGGTCGTCCATCAGGCCGCCGAGACCCGAATGCGCCTCGAGCTTGGTGCCGTCAGGCATGTAAACGGTGCGCGCCGTGATGTCATAGACGGCGGTGGTGCTGTCGTAGCCAAGCGTGGTCAGGCTCGGCCCGGTGCCGGGAAGGATTCCGCCATTCGGCTCGAGGGACGCCAGTTGCACCCGTCCTGGCACCCAGTCGGTGATCTTCTGCCAAATGGAGCGTTCCTCCGCCTGCGCCACAGGTGCCGGCGCGGGGGGCAGATCGTTCCTTGCCTGCAGGTTGGCATCGACCGGACGCGACCGCGGGAGCGGAATCGCGGCGACTGCGGGGGGCGGCGCCGGGCTCGGCGGGCTGGCTTGCGCGGGTTCGTCGGTCTGGGTGTCCCGAAGCTGCTCGGTCAGCGAACCCTGGATATGGGCGAATTCCGCGTTGAAATCGTTACGGCTGCCACGAAGCATCGGGCGCGAGGGGTAGTAGATGAAGGCGGAATCGAGCGTTGAGCGCGCCCCGAACCGATCGTTGAAGGAAATCGCCGCGGAAGTGTTCGCCAAGGCCGAACCACGCAGCAAATCCAAGGGGTTAATCTCTGCGATCCAGGCGGCAAGGGCAGACGCCAACGCAAACGAGGCGACAGAAAATGTCGCCTTGCCCATCCATCGAGCACCACCCCGCGGGCGCTCGGCTGCACCTGTCCCAATCCGACCCATCTAACCCCGTTCGGCGCATCGGAGCCTCTGACGGGCTCCAGATAAGGATTCACCGAATTGACTGGACATATCACGGAACAAGACTTGGGCACAATCGAGACCAAATGGCCGGTCACCCCCGAAAAGTGATGACAGAAAGGCCCGCGCAAGTCTCCCTTTAGGGAGCCAGATACCGCAGCAGTTCCGGGTCGTCCCTGACTGCGGCGGCCGGGCCCTGCAGCGCGACGCGGCCGCGGTCGAGGACATAGGCGTAGTCGGCCACCCGCAGCGCAAGGTCGAGATGCTGCTCGACGATGACGACCGCAATGTCCTTTGCCAGCTCGATCAGGCGCTCGGTGATCTCCTCGATCACGCCGATCCACACGCCCTCGGTCGGCTCGTCCAACAGCAGCAGTTTCGGATCGCCAAGCATCGCGCGGCCGATCGCCAGCATCTTGCGCTCGCCGCCCGATAGTGTGCCGGCGGGCTGATCGAGGCGTTGAGCCAGCTTCGGGAAGATCGCCAGTACCCGGTCGATGGCCGTGGCGTCGTGATTATAGAGTGCGCCGACGGCGAGATTGTCGCGCACCGACAACCGCGCGAACACCGAATGCTCCTGCGGCACATAGCCGATGCCGAGCCGCACACGCTGCTCGGTCGGGCTGCGGCCGATATCCTTGCCGTTGAATTTGAGCTCGCCCCTGGTCAGGCCGAGTTCGCCGACGATGGTCTTCATCAGCGTGGTCTTGCCGGCGCCGTTGCGGCCGAGCACGGCGACGCCGCCGCGCCAGGGAATGCCCATATTGACGTCGAACAGGACCTGGCTGCGGCCATAGCCGGCGTCGAGATTGATGATATCGAGGAACTGACTGTCAGGCACGGCGCAGATAAATCTCCTGTACCTCCGGGCTCGCCTGGATCTCGGCGACGGTGCCGCTCTCCAGCACTTTCCCCTGATCGAGCACAGTGAGGCGGTCGCAGATGTCGCGGATGAAATCTAGGTCGTGCTCGACGATCACGAGCGAGCAGTGCGACTTGATCGGTTGCAGCAGTTCGCCGGTGACGCGCCGCTCCTCCAGGCTCATGCCGCCGGTCGGCTCGTCGAGCAGCAACAGCCGCGGCTTGCCCGCGAGCGCCATCGCGATCTCCAGCCATTGCTGCTGGCCGTGCGACAGCGTCGCCGCCGCGTCATGGGCGCGATCGGCGAGCCGGAATTGCGTGAGCATCGCCATGACCTGGTCGTGTAATATGCCGCGGGTGCGCGACAGCACGAGGTCGAGCAGCGAGCATTGCGCCTGCAGCGCCAGCAGGATGTTGTCGTAAAGCGTCAGCGACGGCAGCACGCTGGTGATCTGGAACTTCAGGCTCATGCCGGCGCGGGCGCGCTCGGTCGGCGACAGCGCGGTGATGTCGCTGCCGGCAAAGTGCACGGTACCTTCGGTCGGCGTTTCGGCGCCGGCGACGCATTTCATCAGCGTGCTCTTGCCCGAGCCGTTCGGGCCGATCAGGCCGTGAAATTCGTTCTCGGAGACCGTCAACCCCGCTCCGTCGAGCGCGGTCAACTTGCCGAACACCTTCTTGATGCCGGTGGCTTCAAGGAGCGGCATGGCTGCTTCCCTTCGCCCTTCCGCCGAAGCTGCCGACGCGCTCGCGCTCACCCAGCACGAAGCTGATCAGGCCGAGCGGGCGGAACAGGATCACCAGGAGCAGCAACACGCCGAGGATGATCGGCCAGATGTCGCGGTAATTGTCCGATAGCCAGAAGCTGACGCCCTCGATGATCACGGTACCGATGACGGCACCGATCAGCGTACCCGATCCGCCAAAGAGGACGTAGAGCACGACCTGGGTCGAGATCACGACGCCCAGCATGTTGGGCCAGACGAAACCCTCGTGAAATGCATAGAGCCCGCCGGCCAACCCTGCGATGGTGCCGCCGACGGTAAAGACGATCGCCTTCAGATGCTGCGCCTTGTAGCCGAAGAAGGCGATGCGCTGCTCGTTCTCGCGCAGACCCGCGAGCGCCAGACCGAATTGCGAGCGCACCAGGAATCGGCACAGGAGATAGACGACCAGCAGGATGCCGAGCGCGAGGTAGTAATAGACCGGCCCCTCCGTGATATCGGTGCTGCCGAGCGACATCGGCGGGATCGAAGGAATGCCGTTCTGCCCGCCGAGATAGTACCAGCCGCGCGCCAGGCGATCGGCGGCATAGGACCCGGTGAGCGTGCCGAGCGCGACGAAGATCATGCTCGACGGATTCCGGCCGAGCAACAGGAAGCAGCCGAGCAGGAGCGAGAATATCAGCCCGATCAGCATCGCCGCCGGCAGCACCAGAAAGATCGACGTGACGTTGAGATCGCGCGCCAGCAGCGCCACGCCGTAGCCGGCCGAGCCGAAGAACAGGGCTTGGCCGAAGCTCATGATGCCGGCATAACCCCAGACGAGATCGAACGACAGTGCGAACAGCGCAAGGATGATGACGCGGGTGGCGAAGACGGTCAGATAATCCTGCAGCACCAGCGGCAGGAAGACTGCGACCAGCAGCACCAGGATCTCCACGATCGGCAGGACCCGGCGCGGCGTCTTGGCCTGTGACGCCAGCGCGGCGCCCGCGCCGTGCTCAGCCGTCGTGGTGTCCGGCTGTTCGTCGATCCCCGTACGAACCGCCTGGTCGGTTGCGCCCATTCTTAACTCAGCATTCCTTGGGGTCGACGAGCCCGCTGCTGCGGGCCACGATCTCGTACACGCCGCCCTTGGCAACCGCGGTGTACATGTTCATCTTGCAGTGCCGCTGGCCCGGCACCATCTCGGCAGGACCGCCCGGCCCCTCCGCGATCTTGGCGTGATCTAGCGCGGCAGCAACGGAATCGCGATCGACCTTGCCGGCTTCCTTCACGGCGGCGGCCCACAGCTTCAATCCGCGATAGGTGCCGGTCGCGGCGCTGCCGGCGGCGAACAGGAAATTGCCGGGGAAATCCTTCTCATAGGTCGCCTGGATCTTGGCGCTGACCGGATCGTCCTTGGTCAGCACCTTGAAATAATCGAGGCAGCTCGCGAGCCCTTCGATCTCGTTGGCTTGATTAATGTTGAGCGTGTTCTCGTCATAGTAGACGCAGGACAGCCGGCCGCCGTTCTTCAGAAAGCCGGCTTCATAGAGCTGCTTGAAGAACGGACCGACGCCGGGCGGGATCACCGTGTTGAAGACCACGTCGACCTTGTTGGAGACGATGCGGTTGACGGTGGCGCTGAAATCGACCTGGTCGAGCGGGTAATATTCCTCGAAGATCACCTCGCCGCCATTGGCCTCGATCACTTTGCGCGCATAGACGTTCAGCGTATGCGGCCAGACGTAATTGGCGCTCGGCAGCGCGAAGCGCTTGCCGCCGTTCTTGATCAGCCAGGGGATGAACTCGTCGCATTGCTGCGCCGGCGTCGGCCCGGTGCAGAACAGATAGGGCGTGCACTCCTTGCCCTCGTAGAGTTGCGGGTAGATGTAGAGCGTTTTGCCACGGGCCACGATCGGGTCCTTGATCGCGTTGCGCATCGAGCTCGTGATGCCGCCGAGCACGAGATCCACCTTGTCGCGCTGGATCAATTTGCGGACGTTGCCGACCGCGACCGACTCGTTCGACGCGGTGTCCTCGATGAAGAGCTCGATGGGGCGGCCAAGCAGGCCTCCGGCATCGTTGATCTCCTTGACCACCATCTTGGCCGTGTTGGCGTCGGCATTGCCGGCATAGGCGATCGGTCCGGTCAAGTCGGTGGCGATGCCGACCTTGATCGGGCCTTCGGCCGCATTGGCCCATTCGGGACGGATCACCCAGCTTCCCACGCCGGTCGCGATCGCGGTGGAGGCGAAGGCAAAGTTTTGCAGGAAACGACGCCGGCTTAATTTCAAATAATCGCTACGCATGAGACTAGACCCCTTTTCCCGAAAGCAGGCCTTGCGGCCGGAATTTGATGAAGACGATGGCGAGCACGAAGACGAGGATGTCGGCGATCACAGGCGCCATCACCCACGGCAGCGCTGCGCTCAGCGTGCCGATCACCGCCGCGCCCGCAACCGGGCCGATGAACGAGCCGACGCCGCCGACCATGACCGCGACAAAGCCCTGGATCAGGAAGCGGATGCCAAGATCGGCGAACAGGCTGAACACCGGCACCAGCAGCGCGCCGGCGAGCCCTGCAAGCGCCGCACCGAAGGCAAAGGTGGTGCCGTACATCGCAGCGGTGGAAATGCCGGAGGCCCGCGCCAGCGCCGGATTCTCCAGCGTGGCACGCACCCGCAGGCCGAACGTGGTGCGCGACAGCAAGAGATAGCAGCCGATCATCACCAGGATCGTGATCACGATGATGGTGAAGCGCCATGCCGAGATGTGTACGGTGCCGAGATCGATCGAGCCGCCGATCGGCTCGGGCACCGAGAGATAGAGCCCGCCGATCAGGCCGCGCACGCATTCGCGGATGATTAGGCCGAGCGCATAGGTGCCGAGCATTGCGACGATCGGCGCCGCGTAGAAGCGCCGGATGATCAGCGCCTCGAGCACGAAGCCGAGCGCGCCGACCAGAAACGGCGCGGCTGCCATGCCGACCCAGACTGGGATGCCATGGCTATAGGCTAGATAGGTGACGTAGGCACCGAGCAGGACGAACTCGCCTTGCGCGAAATTGAAGATGCCCATCATGCTGGCGATGATCCCGAGCCCCAGCACGACCAGGACGATGATCGCGCCGAAGCTCAGGATTTCGAAAGCGGCGACGAATGCACTACCCATGCATCGCGATCCGGCCGAAGTGCAACGATAACTTCCTCACATCTTCTTCCAGTCGCCGGACTGCTCGAAGGCATGCGCGGCGCGGTAGATAGTGGATTCCTCGAAGTGGCGGCCGACCAGCATCAAGCCGACCGGCAGGCCATCGACCATGCCGCACGGCAGCGACATCGCCGGATGATGGGAGATGTCGAACGGCGCAGTGTTGGAGATCATCTCGAACGCGCGCGCGACATAATCCTCGCGGCCCGGATTGGCCGGCGGCAGCGGCGTCGCCTTCATCGGCGTGGTCGGCAGCAGCAGCAGATCGTAATCCTTGAATGCCGCGTCATAGGCGGCCGTCAGCCGGCGCGAGATATTTACAGCCTTGCCGTAATAGCGCGGGCCGAACGTGTTGTTGATGTAGGTGCCGAACAGCAGCAACAGCTTGGTAGTTTCGGAAAGCGAGTCCGCCTGCCGTCGCCAGCCGCGGTGGAAATCCATCAGCGAGGTCGAGTAGAGGTCGGAGCGGCTGAGGCCATAGCCGTCGCCATACATCATCGTCTGCGTCATGCCCTCGGTGCCGATCGGCATCCAGATCGCGGGGCCGAGCAGATGCATCGGAATGGAAACGTCGCTGATGGATGCGCCGAGGTCCTTGAAGCGCTTCGCCGCCTCGCGAACGCTTTCGTTCACCGCGGGCTCCGCTCCGGCCTGCTCGAACCCTTCCTTGAGCACACCGATCTTCAATCCCTTCACACCCTTGCCGAGCGCCTTGGTATATTCATCGACCTTTGGCGCCTTGATGCGGGGATCGTAGCCGTCGTCGCCAGCGAGCACTTCGAGCAGCAAGGCATTGTCTTCCACTGTGGCCGTCATCGGCCCGGTGTGATCGACGAAGACCTCGATCGGCATCACGCCGGTGTAGGGCACGAGCCCCCAGGTCGGCTTCATGCCATAGGTGCCGCAGAACGAGGACGGCATGCGGATCGAGCCGCCCTGGTCGCCGCCGATCGCCATGTCGACCTCGCCAAGCGCCACCACGACGCCGCTGCCCGATGACGATCCGCCGGCCGAATAGCCCATCTTGTAGGGGTTATGCACCGGCCCGGTGGAATTGGTGTGGCTGCCGCCGGAGATGCAGAAGGATTCGCAATGCACCTTGCCGGCGATCTCCGCGCCGGCATCCAGCATGCGCGTCACGATCGTCGCATCGAAATCGGGCACAAAACCTTCGAGCGTCGACGAGCCGTTCATCATGGGCACGCCGGCCAGCATGATGTTGTCCTTCAGCGCGACCTTCTTGCCCTTAAGCTTGCCGGAATCTGCGCCCTTCACCGTCGCCTTGCGGTACCAGGCGTTGCGCGGATTCTCTTCCGGGCTCGGTCGATAGCCGGGCGTACGCGGATATTTCACGGGCGGCACCTCGTCGGGCATTGCGGCAACGAGGTTGTAGGCGTCGACCGAACTTTGCATCAGCCCGCGGAACGAAGCGACGTCTTCGTCGGAAAGCGCGAGGCCGCATTGCGCGGCGACCGCGCGAAGTTGCGTTGGGGTCGGAAGCACGACGGACAAGACACTCTCCCTGGAAGCTTGATGATGGCGCGCGGCCGCGGAATGCATGCGAAGACGCGGTCCCACCCGAGGCCGCCCGGGTATTACAGACGGAAATATTTTCCTTTTCAAGAATTATTTTGCAGAACTGCGCGCGCGGACGCAACCCCTTGCGGGCGTCAGATCGTCTTGATCAGCTTGAAATCGAGGCCGTCGGCTTCGGCGAGATACATCGGCATCTCCGCGCGGCCGCTGCGAATGGTGATCGGCCCGCGGGCGCCGGTATAGACGATGTTGCGTCCCGCAGTGAGCAGCGGTTTGAACGCCAGCGAGCCCGCGCGCTCGGCCGCCGCCTGCAGGAAGCGCAGACCCTCGTAGTTGGATTGCGCGACCGAACCGATCGGCGGTGCGGTGGAGCTGAACGTGGCGTGATACTGACTGAGAAAATCATCATTGGCGCGCGAGCCGATGCCGATGAAATAGCCGGACGCGCAGAACAGGTTCTCGGTGTTGTCGGCGCCGATACCGAGCAGCACGGTCTCGTCCATCGCGCCGGCCAGCCTGAGCGTCGTTGCCGCCAGGCCGCTCTCGGCAAAGGCGCGGTTGAAGGTGATGCTGTCGGTGCCGATCAGCGAGATCAGCACGACATCGGGACGCGCGGCACGGATGCGGTCGAGATGGGCGGAATGATTGTCCTCGCCGACGGGGACGAACTCCTCGCCGACCACCTGCCCGCCGGACTCGGCGATATATTTCTTCACCGCACGATGCGATTGCCACGGCCAGACATAGTCGCTACCGATCAGATACCAGCGCGAGGCCTTCTTGACATCGGCGAGCCAGTGGATCGCGGGCCGGCTCTGCCAGCGCGGCGTCTCGCCGATCGCCATCACCCCCGGCGTGCGCTCGCCGCCCTCATAGACCGGCGTGTAGATATAGGGCACCCGGCCGCCGGTGACCTTGCGCAGCGCGACGCGGACCGCGCTGATATGCGAGCCCATGATCACGTCGACCTCGTCAAGGGCGACCGCCTCCGCGGCACGGCGGACGACATCCTCGATCGGGCCGCCGGCATCCAGCATCGTCAATTCGATCTCGCGGCCCAAAATGCCGCCGCGACGATTGATCTCGGAGACCGCGAGCAACACCGCGTTGGTGGTGGCCGGCCCCCAGATTCCCGGCGAGCCGGAGAAGGTGAGGAAGTTCGCGACCCTCAATTTGTTGTGGGCGCCACCTCGCTTGCTGAAGCCGACATCAGCGGGATGCCAGGAGGGATCGGTCGTCGGCGCCGACAGGCCTCTGAACACGAAGGGCGGCATGGGGGCGCCGCCGCTGTTGACGCTGACTGTTGAGAGCACGCCCACTCCTGTCCGACACTTCGCCCCTTGTCGCGCGGTGCATCGATGCACGGCGCCGCCGGTTGTCCCACCCGTTCGACAAATATCCTAGGCGAAAATATTGAAACTTCAACAATTGCCATGCATATAGAACGGGCAATCAGCGCCAGTCATTCACTCATCAGGGTCAAAACAAAGTCTTCAATCGTGGCCAAACCGCCAAGCCAAGATACCCCGCTCACTGAACATCTCGCCTACCTGCTCGCGCAAGCCAACCGGGAAATCAACCGGCAGCTTGAATCGCGGCTGGCCAAGGAGGGTGTGCCGGTCGAGCAGTGGCGAATCCTGAAGGTCCTGTTCGACGGCAACGGCCGTTCGATGGGCGAGCTCGCCGAAGCCGTGCTGCTCAACCACCCGACGCTGACCAAGATCGTCGACCGCATGGTGTCGGATGCCCTGGTCTACCGCGTCCAGGATCCGAAGGACCGCCGCAAGGTGCTGATGTTCTGCTCCGAGCGCGGAAAAATTCTGTGCCAGCGATTGAACTCGCTCGCGATGAGCCAGGAAGCGCATATCGTCGAGAACTACGGCAACAAGTCCACCAACGAATTGAAGCGGCTACTCGAAAACCTGATCGACAGCGCGAATTGAGTTGTGAACTTGTAGGGTGGGCAAAGGCGCGTCAGCGCCGTGCCCACCATCAAGCGCTCCGCTCGTAACGGTGGGCACGCTTCCGCCGCCGCGTGTTGATAGGCTTCAGCCAGAAGTCGCTTTGCCCACCCTTCAACCGAGGCGGTTCACGGCCGAAGATGCGGCGTCGTATTCGGCGCGGGTGCCTGCTCGAGTTCGCTCTCTTCCGGCAGCTTCTCGCCGTGCACGGTGAGCGGGCGGCCGATCCAAAGCGGATCGACGAGATGATCGCGGCGCGGATTGCTCGTGTTCGGATGCACGAGGATGCTGAGGCTGCCGTGGTTGAGCATCAGCCACGGCACGAACTCGGCAAAGACCTCCGCGGCGAAAGCCACCTGGTACATGGCCTGATCGTGCGGCCCGACCTTGACGTCGTGCCATCGGCCCAGCGTGACCGAAAAGCGCTCGCCGATCCATGTCCTCAAGCGCTCGGCCTCCGGCCTCGTTGTCGCCGGATCGTAGTAGATATGGGCGTGATAGCTCGCGATCTCGCCGGCCGACCGCGCCATGGCACCTTCCTGCAAATCGCTCATTCGATTCACCTCGCCTGTTCAGGCGGAGTTATCTAAGCGTTCTTCGGTTCCAGCGCCATGGCCGGACGCGCAGCCACGTCCACAGGCATATGATCACCGGCACGGCGACAGTCACCCATGAAAGGTAGCGGCCGAAATCGCCCCACATCAGTGCAGCCAGAAGCCCGATCAACGTCAACACGGCGACAAGGATCGGCGCGCCGAATACGCTGAGCCAACGGGGCGAGCTGTCAGTGCGACTAGTCATCGCGACGCGAGCGCCATGGGGCCTTCCGCCCGCATGGCAGGGGCATGCGCCTTCCTGCTGCGGCGCGCGAACCAGAGATAGAGACCGCTGCCGATCACCACGATCGTCAGCACATCGAGCGCCGCCCAGATGATCTTCAGCGGCATCCCGCCATAATCGCCGAAATGCAGCGGCTGCGAGACCAAGAGCGCCTGGAGATAGGCCGGCAGCGCGCGGGTATCGGCAACCGCCGCAGTCTCGCCGTCGAGCAGCACCGGTTTCAACAGGCGCGAGGTCAGCGGCGTGTCGCCGCGCATGAAGGCGGCAAAATGATGCGACGAGGTGAAGGGCGTGCCGGGATATGCGATGAACGCGATCGACATACCCGGCGCAGCCTCGGTCGCCTGCGCAACAACATCGTCCAGCGACGCGAGATGCGCCGGCGGCGGCTTGCCGGCATAGGGCGCCACCATGGCGGCGAGCTCGGTCGACTTCCACTGCGCCAGCATCAGTTCCGCCCAGGTGTTGACGACGCCGGTCAAGCCGACCACGAGCGTCCAGGCGATGGTGACGACGCCGATCAGATTATGCCAGTCGAGCCAACCGACGCGACGCGAGCTATTCTTGCGAATTGTCGCAAAGCTCAAACGGCGCGTGAACGGCCAGTACAATACGACGCCTGAAACGATCGCGACCGCGAACAGCAGCCCCATGCCGCCGAGGAACAGCTTGCCGGCCTGGCCCGCGAACATATCGGTGTGCAGCTTCAGCACGATCAGCATCGGGCCGGTGCCGACCGGGCCAAGCAGCTTGGTCGAAACCGCGTCGAAGGCGCGCACCGTCGCATTGTCCGGCTTGCCGTCAACGGCATCGTTGGTGAAAGCCATCACCAGCCCGGGCTCATCCTTGTCCCAGGAGATGTACTGCATCACCCGGCCGGAGTCGGCGGCGAGCGCAGCTTCAACGATCCGCTGCGGAGGCACCGGCCGCTGGCCGGCCGCAGCTTGCGGCTGCGGCGCATAGCCCAGCGCCTCGTCGATCTCGTGGTGAAAGATCAGCGGCAGGCCGGTAAGACACAACAGCAGCAGGAACAGGGTCGAGACCAGGCTGGTCCAGGTGTGGACGAGCGACCAGAGCCTGACAGTGCGTGCCTTCAGCGTCGTACTCCTCTACCATTTGTAGGAAAGGCTCGCCGTGATCCGGCGTCGATCACCGTAGAAGCAGGCGGTCGACGATGAGCAGCTTGCGACATAGATCTTGTCGGAGATATTGACGACATTCAAGGCGGCCCGCCAGTTCTGCCATTCATAGTGAACCGTCGCGTCGCCAAGGAAGACGGCTGGCACAGTCAGCGTGTTGGCAGTGTCCGCAAAGGATTCACCAACGTAACGCAGACCGCCGCCAAATCCAAACCCGCGCAGCGGCCCATCCTGGAACGTATAGTCCGCCCAGGTCGACGCCACCTGCTGTGGCGTGTTGGTCGGCGCCTTGCCGATCAAAGCAGGGTTCAGGTCCTTGCTGATGAATAGATTGTAGGTGGTGAAGGAGCCGGTCACCTTGAGACCCGGCATGACATTGGCCACAATTTCGGCTTCGACGCCGCGCGAGGTGACCTCACCATTCTGGGTCTGCAGCAGCGTGTTGTTCGGATCTGTCGTCAGCGCATTCTGGCGTTTCAGATCGAACAAGGCGACGCCGAAATGGCCGTTGAAGCCGAGAGGCTGGACCTTCAAGCCGATCTCGGTCTGCTCGCCGGTTTCGGGCAAGAGCAACTGGTTCGCGGCGTTGCGGCCGACAATCGGATTGTAGCTGGTCGCATAAGCGACATAGGGTGCGACCCCGCTGTCGAAATTATAGATCAGGCCGACACGGCCGCTGAACCGGCTGTCGTCACGGTTCTGATCCGGGCCGATACGATTGTCGTTGTTGGTTGAAACCCAATCGTTGCGGCCGCTCAGCACAAGCGTAAAGCGGTCGAGCTTGACCTGATCCTGTATATAGGCGCCGAGCTGCTTCTGGGTCAGCGTCGCATCCTGGTAAGGAGCTCCGTTGAAGGGTGCAGTCGGCGTGTAGACCGGGTTGACCAGGTTGAGCGGCGTCGCAGAACCAAAACCCTGCCAATCAGCCAGGCTGTAATGCTTCAGGTCGAGCCCGAACAGCATGGTGTGGCCAAGCGGCCCGGTGGCGAAACGATATTCGAGCTGGCTGTCGAGATCAGCCTGGTTGGCGATGCCCCGGGTCACGAAGTTGCCGCGCGCGAGATTGGCTGCGGCAGGCGTGGTGGCATAGCCGAGGCCGTATAGCGTCGCCAGAGTGACGTCGACATGGGCGAAGCGTGCATTCTGCCGGAACGTGACGCTGTCGGAGAGATTGCGCTCGAACTGATAGCCGAGCATTTCCTGTTCGCGCTTGAAGGTATCCATGCTGGGATCGCTGGCGAACAGGCTGGTCGGAATACGGCCGAACGGCGCGTCGACGACGGTGCCGACGTAAGGCAGAAAGTTCTGGCTGCGCGTCTGGTTATACGAGGCTGATGCGAGCACGGTGAAACTGGTGTCGGCATCGGGCTTCCACGTCACCGACGGCGCAATGAAGTAATTGTTGTTGGGGGTGAAGTCGACCTGGGTACCGCCATTTTGGACCTGGCCTACCACGCGATAGAATAATTGGCCGTTATTGGCCTGCGTTTGCACCGGCCCACCGAAGTCAAAAGCAACATAGGCGTTGCCGAAATTGTTGACGCCGGTTTCAAGATAGCGGATCGGCTCCGCCGGCGGCATCTTGCTGATCGCATTCACGATGCCACTCGGACTTGAGCCGCCGTAAAGCACCGCTGAAGGCCCGCGCAGGACTTCGACCCGCTCCAGGTTGAACGGCTGCAGCTTCCAGCTCGCGTAAGATGTGTAGAACAGTTGCAAGCCATCGAGGAACAGGCCGATATCGTCGGACTTGAAGCCGCGAATCAGGAACCAGTCGTTGCGGATATCGGCGCCGAAGGTACCGGCCACGACTCCCGGCGCGTAGCGCAGGATCTCGTCGAGCTTGCCCGGCTTCTGGTCGCGGATCTGCTCGCTGCCGATCACCGAGATCGCCTGCGGCGTTTCCATGATCGGCGTGTTGGTCTTGGTGCCGGCCATGCTGCGCCCGGCAACATAACCATCGATCGGGCCGCGCGGATTCTCAACTACCGTCGTATTGCCGCGTAACGGCTGCACTTGGCGCGGCGGCGTGATCTGCGTGGCGCGCTGAACGCGGCGCTGCGCCACAGGCTGCGCGCGACGGCGCGCTTCTGGCGCCTGGACCGTGACCGGCGGTAGCGGTTGCGTCGTTTGCGAAGAACTCGATTGCGCGAATGTTGCCTGGGGCAACAATACCAAAGACGATGCCGTCGCCGACGCGGCGACAGCCAACCCACGAAGAACCTTCAATCCACCACCCCGACTGCAGCTTGCCCCCTGCGCGCCGGGAATGACCACGGCGCGCCAGCGGGATCACGCTTAGGCGAGGAGTGGAGGCCACCGCCAATAGAACACCTCTAGAACTTTCAAGAATCATTCCAAGAATGATTCTTGAAATACAAGCGTCGATTGCATCGAGAAACATCATCGCTTGAGCTGCGCGACATCGCGCATGTACGCGAGATCGATCATGCGTCCGTGGCTGACGACTGCGGCCGGAGGCGTGTGAAAGCGAAGCACGTCGGTAACATCAGGATGATCAAGCACGACGAGGTTGGCAGAATACCCCACCTCGATACCGTACTTCGCTAGATTGATCGCCGCTGCCGGTCGTGACGTGATCATATCGTAGAGCGTATTGATGTCCCGCTCCTTCGTCATCCACAACAGATGCGCGGCAAGGAACGCCACCTCCGGCATGTTGTTCCGGCCGAATGGATAGTAGGCATCGGAAATATCGTCCTGCCCGAGGCAGACGTTGACGCCCTGTTGCAGGAGCTCCTTGACCCGTGCGTGCAACGGACCGGTATGGGGGTCGCTGACGATGCTGACGCGCGCCTGCCGCAACAGCTCGGTCAATTCTCCGAAATAGGATTGCGGATAGAGCGCCATCGCCCGGCAATGATGCGCCAGCGCGCGTCCCTGGTAGCCGCGCGAGATCGCCTGGCGCGCCATCGATTCCAGCGTCTTCATGTTGGGATCGCCGACGTCGTCCAGCAACATCGAGATATCAGCGTTGAACTCGGCGGCGAGATCGAAACAAAAATCGATGTGGGCCTGCATGTCATCGGGGCAGGATTCGATCCAGGGAATCCCGCCGACCACATCGGCGCCGATCGCCATCGCCTCCCGCACCAACCGGTCGGCACCCGGCTCGCGAGCAAGCCCGTCCTGCGCGAACGCCACGACCTGGAGATCGACGATGCCGCGGAATTCCTCGCGCACCGCCAGCAGTGCCTTGACGCCCTCGAGCCGCGCCTTGGTGTCGACATCGGCAAAGGCGCGGATGTGCAGATTGCCATGCAGCGCCGCCAGCGCGACCGCACGCCTGGCGTTCGGGATGATCCAGGACGCATCGTATGTCTCCTTCACCGCGGCGGCGAGATCGATTGCTTTCGCCGCCTCGCTCATGCCGCCGCCGTGATAGGCTTCAAGCGCTGCTTCCGTCATCATCGGCAGCGTCCACACCTTGCAAAGATGCAGATGTGCGTTGACGTAAGGAGGGGTGACCAGGTTTCCGGCCGCATCCAGCGTCAGGCGGGCATCGCCGCCGAGGCGCGGCGCTATCTCGGCAATGACACCGTCCGAAATCGCGATGTCCGCAAGCGCGTCGCCCTGGCCCCGCAAGCGGGCATTTCGGATCAAGAGGTCAGTCATATCGGCAATTCCGGTCGAGCAGGAGAATTGAGAAGCGGGGGCTCGTATCGAGGGCCGCAATGCACATCTGATGCAAGAAGGATACCGTTCCGGCGCGGCGGTTCACGCCTGCCCACCCGGGCAGTTTCCAACGGCGCAGGAGCGTGCCCAGATCGGAGAAAATCCAACGGAGTTTTACCATGTCCGATCCCTCAGTGCTTGCCACATTCTCCGGCGCGATGGCCGACATCGTCGCCCGCGCCGCGCCTGCCGTCGTCTCCGTACACTCGCGCCGCTCGCGTGCTTCGGGCTTTGTCTGGAAAGCGGGCCTGGTCGTCACCGCCGACGAGGCGCTTGCAGAAGAAGGCGAGGTCATCGTCCGCTTTGCCGACGGAACGGAGCGGCCTGCAACCATCGCCGGACGCGATCACACCACGGATATTGCGCTATTGCGGGTCGAGACCTCCAACATCGCGCCGACCAAACTTTCATCGGCGGTACCGGCGCTCGGATCGCTGGCGCTGGTCGTCGCCGCCGAGCGTGGCGTGCCCGCGGCGGCGCTCGGCCTGATATCGCTGGTCGGCGGCACTTGGCGGAGCCTGCGCGGCGGCGACATCGATGCGCGCATCGAGCTCGACGTCCGCCTGAGGCCGAGTCATGAGGGTGGGCTTGCGCTCAATGGCTCCGGCGATGCCATCGGCATGGCCGTGCTCGGCGCCCGGCGCGTCCTTGTCATCCCGGCCGCGACCATCGCGCGCGTGGCGAGCCGGCTGGAGACCCATGGCCGGATCGCGCGCGGCTATCTCGGGCTCGGCCTGCAGCCGGTCAAGCTCGACGACGGCATCGGCGCGATGGTGATGAGCGTCGACAAGGCCGGCCCCTCGGCGGCCGCCGGCATCCGGCAAGGCGACGTGATCGTCGGCTGGAACGACGAGAAGATTTCCGGCGTGCGGGCCCTGCTCAGGGCGCTCGGGCCCGACAGCGTCGGCGCCACCGTCGACGTCGCGGTGCGGCGTGGCGGCGAGCCGGTGCGGGTCAAGCTGACGGTCGGGGAAAGGCCGGAGACGTGAGCGAACAGACCTCGCCTCCCCTCGTCGTCGCCATCGACGTCGGCGATCCCGCGCTGGCGGACCGGCTCGCATCGCTGCTTGGCGGCGTCGCAGGCTTGCGCCTTGCCGCGCCGGGCGAAGCGGCGAGCATCGCGCTGGTCTCAAGAGATCAGCCAGCGGGCGAACGATCGGAGATCGAGCTGACGCCGCGCGAGCGCGACGTGCTGGCGCTGATGGCCGAGGGCGCCTCGAACAAGGCGATTGCGCGGCAGCTCGGGATATCCGTGCACACCGCCAAATTCCACGTCAGCTCGCTGCTCGACAAGCTCGACGCCACCGGCCGCACCGATGCGGTGGCGCATGCGGCGCGGCGCGGGGTGATCCATCTGTAAGGAGATGCGCGGGTCCCCTTCACGCGGAGGCGTGGATTGCTTCGCGGAGCCTGTCATCGGGCGGCGCTTTCGCGCCGACCCGGTGGCTCGCAATGAGGCGCGCGGACAGTTCTGATTCAAATGTCAAACAGCTCTGCGCCGTCATCGTCCGGCTCGATCGGGCGATCCAGCAGGCCTGTAGGATGGGTAGAGCGGAGCGAAACCCATCGCGAAGGAGCAAGCGGCACGAATGATGGGTTTCGCTCCGCTCTATCCATCCTACGTCTGATTCAAACGGCGGATGTGAGTTCGCGTTCTCGCGGCGCGCTGCGCCCGAGGTTTGCGTGACCGTTACCCTCCTCGATATCAGAGGGCGCAGGGAAAGCCGGGTGCTGGTTGCACCCGTGGGTCCCGTGCAACAAAAAGCACGGGGGTAGGACCACAGGTTCAACCGAAGCATTCCGGCTTTCCCTGCGCGATGGTTTACGGCTTACTTCGTGCTCTCCCCGGTGACCGGGCTCTTTTGCCACCGTCACTTCGCAAGAAGCTTAGCGCCAGCGTCGGGGCGCCAGGACCACACGACTTCGCCGTCCGCGAATATCACGCTCGTCAGTCGTAACACCCGCGTCCACCGCATCTCACCGCAACGTTCGTGACGATCGCGACCCGCCCCTCATCCGCCGTGAGACGCGCGGAGTTAAATCACTGATTTGCCCGACGGCGAAAGTGGAATGTTTTTCGCGCGAGGGCTGGACAGACTTTTGGTGATTTGCCCGTCGGGTTGATTTGTCGCACCCAAACCAGCCACATCATCATTGCGAGCGAAGCGAAGCAATCCATAGCGTCGCACGCGGAGGAATGGATTGCTTCGCGGAGGAGCCTGTCATCGGGCGCGCGTTCGCGCGATCCGTTGGCTCGCAATGACGGCGGAGTTTGAGGCGCAGGAGGCAGTGGGTTACGCTCAACTTCCCTGCGAACGGCCCTCAAGCGGGAGAGGTGGAAAGAGAGCAGATGCTGGAGGCCATCAAAACCTGGGCGCGCACGCTCAAGCGCGACAGTCGCGCTGTCTATCTGGCCGCCCGCGACCCGCGGGTGCCGTGGTACGCGAAGCTACTCGCCATTGCGGTTGCGGGATATGCGCTCTCGCCGATCGACCTCATTCCCGACTTCATTCCGGTGATCGGCTATCTCGACGATCTCGTGCTGGTGCCGCTCGGCATCTGGCTCGTGATCTCGCTGGTTCCGAAGGAGATCATGGTCGAGTGCCGCGCCAAGGCGAGTGAAGCCTCGCCTCCGGCCAGCCGTGCCGCGATGGCCGTCATCATCCTCGTCTGGATCAGTGCGGCGCTGGCGCTTGGCTGGGCCGCCTACAGGTATTGGGGTTAGAACGTCGCCCGAACTCCCGCATAGAAGGCGCGCGGCCGGGCCGGGCTGACCGAGCGCGGATCGGTGAACGCTACCCCGCCAGCGGCGAAATTGGGCACCTGGTCCGTCTCGAAGAAGGTGCCGTAGGTCGCGTATCGGCTGTCGAGGAGGTTATCGATACGACCATAGATCTGGACGTTCTTGGTGAGCTGGTAGGAGGCATGGGCATTGAACACAGCGTAGGACGCCAGCTTCGGCGCCTGGTTGGAGTCGTCGCCGACAAAATACTGGCCGCTGACGTAGATCGCGTCCGCGCCGACCTTGAACTGATCGGTGAGCGCATAGTCGAAGCCGGCCTTGATGCGATGGCGAGGAACCGCAGGAACCTGGTTGCCGGGCAGGATCTGCACATTGCCGTTTTCATCGGCGAAGGGACTGTTGGAGCCGACCTGCAGCGCATCCAGGAACCGCGCGTCGATGAAGGCATAGCTCGCATACATCTGCAGCGCGGATGATTTCACCTGGATTTCGGCCTCGACGCCCTGTCGTCGCGTCGAACCGACATTCTGGAAATAGCCGAAGCCCTGCAGCACCGGGCTTGGGATCGCGAGAATGTCGTTGTTGTTGGTGGTGCGGAAGCCGCCGACCTTCCAGGACAGCGTGCCGATGTTCAATTCCTTGGTGCCGCGCAGGCCGGCCTCGACGGTGCGCGACACCACCTGTTGCAGTGGCGGATCGGAGACCAGGAAGGCGCCAACGATGCAGGGGCGCGCGGGATCGGCGCAGCCCAGCTCCAGCGGCGTCGGCGCGCGATTGGCTTCGGAGTAGCCGGCATAGGCGGTCAGCTCCGGTGTGATCTTGTAGGTGCCGCCGATGATCGGGTTGAAGCGGTCATAGATGCTGTAGCCGTTCAGGGCGGTGCCGATCTGGTCCTCAAGCCTGATGCGCGCATCGTTATAGCGGCCGCCCGCCGTGATCGAGAACGCATTCGTGACGTCGAAGGTGTCGAGCGCATAGATGCCGGTATACTGATTGGTGGTGCGCAGCGAGACCGGGCCGATCGAGACGGGATCGCCGGACTGGCCGAGAAAGATGCCGCTGCCGCTGACGACGTAGTTCTGGCCGATGGTGCCGAGCTCCGCACTCGCGGTGAAGTTCGAGACGCTGGTGTCGAAGCTGGCACCGATCGTGAAGCGGTTGTCATGGCCGAAGAGTTGATCCGTGTTCGTCGCCGCCAGTTGCATGCCCCCCGTGGTCGATTTCGTCGTGGTGCGGTCGTTCTCGCCAAGCACCGCGCCCGCCGGAAACGGATTGGCGAGCTGGACGCCGTTCAGGCCGTTTGCCGGGACATCATCGCTATTGAAGCACAGTAGCCCTGCATCGGCCTCGCACGGCTCCGTCGCCGTCGGATTGCCGTCTTGCGTCTTCTGCTTGTAGAACCGCAGATGCGCAGCACCCTCGATGGTCCAGGTCGGGGTCGCCTCCACCTTTCCCGTCAGGTTGAAGTAGCCGACCTTGTTGGCAGTGGTTTGCGGCGTGGTGTAGGTCGCGCCCCAATATCGCTGCAGCAGTTCGACCGGCACGGTGGCCGCCGCGCCGAACTTGTTATCGGCGAGGCCGATATTGAGATGGAATTCGCTGACGTCGTTCTTGTGGGCGACGTCGCCGTAGAAGCGGCGGACGTCGGAAGGAGAGAAGTTGCGAAAGCCGTTGTCGTGCAGACCTTCCAGCGCGCCATAGACGGCAAAATTGTCGATCTGCTTGCCCCATTGTGCCGCGCCCTGGATGCGGCCGAACGAGCCGCCCATGGTGTTGATCTCGGCGCCCTGATAGGAAAAGCCGTCCTTCATCTGGACGACGACTGCGCCGCCCAGCGCGTTGAGACCGAAGGCTGGATTGTTGGTCACAACATCGATGGACCTGACCGCACTGGTTGGAATCAGGTCCCAGTTGACGGTGTCACCGAAGGCTTCGTTGATCCGTACCCCGTTCTGGTAGACCGCAAGGCCCTGCGGCGTGCCTGCCACCGGAGACGCCACGAAGCCGCGGAACTGGACATCCGGCTGGAAGGGATTGCCGGCGACCTCATTGACGATGACGCCCGGCACGCGCTGGTCGAGCGCGGTCGTGATATTGAGCGAATCGGTTCGCGCGATTTCCCTGCTGTCGACGACATTGACGGCCGCCGGAATCTTGTCCGCTTCGACCGCGGCGGCCGAATCCGAGGTCGGCGTCGGCGCGGTCGGGACATAAACGACCCTTGGCGCTCTTGTCCGCGCGCGCACGGGAGCCGTCGTAGGACGGCCGCGCCTGGCGCGGTCTGCAGGCGTCACCTCCACCGGCGGCAATGTCTCGACCTGCTGGCCCCCGCTCTGGGCGAATCCGGTCTCGTTCCCGACGACAACGACAGCACCCGTCGCAATCGATGCGACAAGCAGCACCCGCACGCCCGCCATTTACCACCCGTTCCACCCACCGTCCGGCCGTTGTCGCCGGTTCGAGCGATACTAGAGCGCAGGACGAGCCATACGCTACCTGTAAGTGTTCCCGAAAGTTTCGGGAAAATTCCCGGTCCGCTTCGGCCAGCGCCATCGGCCGTCGACAATATCTGCTATATGCCGACCCTCACGAGTTCCTCTCTGGATGCACCAATGAAGCCAATCTCCGGCACGCAGCCGAAGCCGTCTGACGCCGCACCAATTATTACGCCCACCGAATTGCGCCGGCGCTGGCGGGCCGGCGAGGAGGTGGCGCTGCTCGACGTGCGCGAGGAAGGCCCCTACTCGCTGGCGCATCCGTTCTTCGCCGTCTCCCTGCCGCTTTCGCAGATCGAGCTGCGTGTTCTCGATCTGATCCCGCGGCTTGGCGCCCCCATTGTCGTGTACGACGACGGCGAAGGATATGCCGAGCGGGCGGCGATACGCATTTCAGCGCTCGGCTATAGGGACGTTTCGATCCTCGACGGCGGCCTGGGGGCGTACCGCGCAGTCGGCGAGGTGTTCCGCGACGTCAATGTGCCGAGCAAGGCGTTCGGCGAACTCGTCGAGGCGATCCGCCACACGCCGTCCCTGTCGGCAAACGAGGTCAAGGCCCTGATCGAGACGGAGCCCGATCTGGTCGTGCTCGACGCCCGCCGGTTCGAGGAATACCGGACCATGAGCATTCCGCGCGGCGTCAGCGTTCCCGGCGGTGAGCTCGCGTTTCGCGCAAGGGAAATCGCGCCCGCGCCCGGCACCACCATCATCGTCAATTGCGCCGGCCGAACGCGCAGCATCATCGGCACGCAGTCGCTGATCAATGCCGGGCTTCCCAACAAGGTCTTCGCGCTGCGAAACGGCACGATCGGCTGGACCTTGGCCGGACATCAGGTCGAACGTGACAGGACCGACCGGTTCCTGGAGCGCCCAGAAGCGACTTATTCCACAGCACTCGCCAGCGCGACGCGATGGGCCGAGCGCGTCGGCGTCCCCTCGCTTGACCGCAGCACATTCGATCGCTTTGTCGCGCAGGCGAACGAACGCACGCTCTATCTGCTCGATGTGCGGACGCCGGAGGAATACGAGCGCGGATATCCGCCCGGCTTCGCCTCCGCACCTGGCGGGCAGCTCGTGCAGGCGACGGACGAATGGGTTGCCGTGCGCGGATCGCGGCTCGTGCTGTTCGATGACGACGGCGTTCGCGCACGCATGGCCGCATCCTGGTTGATCCAGATGGGCTGGGAGGCTCACATCGTCGGGCCGGAGGTGATTGGGGCGACCGAGGCCGGCACTCGGCCACCGCGCCGTCCCGTGCCGGCAGCCTCGGTCCCTACGATCGACGTGGCGGACCTGATCGCAAATCCCGATAGCTGGACCGTCATTGATCTCGCGCGCAGCCCCGCTTACGCCGCGGGCCATATCCCCGGGGCGCATTTCGTGCTGGCCTCGCGCTTCACCGAAGATTTGCCGCGGCTACCCGGCGAAGGAGCGATCATTCTCACCAGCGCCGACGGCGACGAAGCCCTGTTCGCGCTTGCGGATGCGACCGCTTCGACGCAGCGCAAAGTAACCGTGCTGAAAGGCGGAACGCGCGCCTGGACCAGCAGCAATCAGCCGCTGGAGCGGGACCGGCATTCCTGGATCTCGCACCCTGATGATGTCTACAAGCGCCCTTATGAGGGAACGGACAATGCGGCGGCCGCGATGCAGGCCTATATCGATTGGGAGCTGCACCTTGTCGCCCAGCTCGCAAACGATTCAGTGTCCAACTTTCACGTCGTGTAGGTCTCACGTCGTCTGGGGCGGCACAACCAGCTAGAGTATGATGTCATTAGGTTGAATCGGCCTGGCCGCAAGTTCACCTCTCCCGAAGGGAGAGGTCGAGCCGAAGGCGCGGGTGAGGGGCTACGGTCCCTCGATAGAGCAGATCCCCTCACCCGGCGCTATGCGCCGACCTCTCCCTATGGGAGAGGTGAAGAGCAGCACCCTTGGCGGATACAATTCGACCTCATCTCATGGAACTAGGCGCGCGCTCCCGTAGGAACCAGCGCCTCCACCGTCACGCCATCAGACGACGAAACCGTCAGCGAGCCGCCCAACGCTAACAGGCGTTCGCGCATGCCGGTCAGGCCAAAGCCGAACTGGTGATCCGCACTCAAGCCGCGGCCGTTGTCGCGGACCCGAACCCGCGCACAACAGCGATTTCCCCGCACGCTGTCCGGCTGCTCCGCCGGCTCGACGGTGACCGTGACCGCGGTCGCGCCGGCATGGCGGAAGGCATTGGTCAGCGCTTCCTGGACGACGCGGTAGATCGTGAGATCGGCCGTCTCCCCGGTCTCGCCGAGTGCAGGAGAAATGGTTGTTTCGATCGCGACCTCCGGATACGATTCCTTCCACAGGCGGAACAGGGCAGAGAGCGCCTCGTGAAGTCCGAGCTCGGCGAGCCCGACCGGCCGCAGCTTCTCCAATATCCGGCGCGTGAACTGCTGCAGCGCATTGACCTGCTCCAGCATCGCCCCGCCGTGCTTTCGCACCTGGTCCGAACTTGCCTCGCGCGCATCAGGTGGCCGCATCAACGCGCTTGCGTGAGCGCGCAGCGCGAACAAATGCGGGCCGAGTTCGTCGTGCAATTCGCGCGCGATCTCCTTGCGCTCGCGGTCCTGCAGCGAAAACGCGCGTTCGGCAAGCTGCCGCTTGTCCTCGATCGCCTCGCCGAGCGTGGCCGCGAGGTGGTTGAGCTGGCCACAGATCGCAGCCAGCTCCGGCGCGCCGCCCGGCGTCACCCGAACATCGTATTGCCCGGCCTCGATCTTCGCCATGGCTTGCGACAGCTCTTCGAGCGGCGCCAGCGCACGGCCGACAACGCTCCTGATGATCAGGAAAAGCACGACGACGATCGCGGCACCGATCGCGAGCTGGGTGACGATGCCGTCCCAGATCTCCGCCATCTCGTCATTCGGATGCGAGGTGATCACGAGCGATTCCGATTTGCCGCGGATCGAGATCGGCACGCTAACGGACGTTGTCTCCGGATGGACGAGCGCGACGAACCAGGCCGGCGGCGATCGCGCTTCCTCGCGGCTGTCGGTCGCCTCGTCCTGCCCGGACTTTGCGGTCGCGCCGTCCTGCCGCATGATGCTGACGTGACGCAGCCGGCTCAGATCGCGAACGATCTGGTCGAGCCGGGCGTCAGGATCCGGCGCCTCGTTCAATCCGGCAACGATCGTGGTCACGAATTCCCGCGCCAAACGAATGACGCTCTGGTCCTCGGCCTGGACCCGGGGCCCTGCCTCGACGACAAGCCGGGCGATGTTGATGGCGAGACCGAGCGCGAGGACGAGCGCCAGCAGCAGGTTGATCCGCCCGCGCAAGGAAAGTTTCTGCCACATCGCCTTTGCCCACGATCACCCGCGTTCGGTTCCTCAATCAAGAGGAGCGTTGACAGACAAATACCGCGTCTGTCTAATCGAAGGGTACAGCAATCGCGCTGGAGATGCATGAGCGAGCCTGCGGGCGAGCCGCGCTCGTGCATTCTGATGCGGTGCAGCAACGGACTGACGCAGCTATCCGGGACTTCGAGCATGCGCGTGCTGATCGTTGACGACCATCCGATCGTCGCTTCCGGCTGCCGCACCGTGTTCGCCGACGAGCCGGAGATCGAATTGCTTGAGGCATGCGACGCGGAAAGCGGCGAGCGCGTCTTTGTCGCCGAACGTCCCGACATCTCCGTGGTCGACATCAACTTGCCGACCGTCTCCGGCTTCGAACTGGCGCGGCGGATGCTGGCGCGAGACTATTCGGCGCGCATCATCATGTTCAGCATGAACGACGATCCGGTGTTCGCCGCCCGCGCCATCGAGATTGGCGCCAAGGGTTATGTGGCGAAGACTGGCGATCCCAACGATCTCGTCGAGGCGATCCGCGAAGTCGGCAATGGCGGCGTCTATCTGCCGCCCGCGATCGCGCGGCGCGTGGCCTTTGCCGGCCCCGCCGCGGCGCAGAGCCCGCTGTCGAAGCTCAATCCGCGCGAGATGGAGATCCTGCGCCTATTGAGTGCCGGCAAGACGCTCTCCGAGATCGCCTGGCTGGTTCATTCTTCCTACAAGACCGTCGCCAACACCTCCTCGATCATGCGCCAGAAACTGGGCGTGCGCACCTCAGCCGAACTAGTACGGTTGGCGATCGAGAGCGGCGTCGCCTGAAGATCGCGCACGCATGATGCGGAATTGCAGGCAGCGGTTTTCCGAAAAGATTATGCGCAGACATAGAAGAGCGCCGGAGTGCTGGAGATGACGATTCAGACCGTTTCGACCAACAAATCCCATGGCGGCATCCAGGGCGTGTACAAGCATGCCAGCCGCGAAACCAAGACCGACATGACCTTTTCGGTTTATGTCCCCCCGCATCCGGCGGGCGCGAAGCTGCCGGTGGTGTACTATCTCTCCGGCCTGACCTGCACCCATGCCAATGTCACCGAAAAGGGCGAATACCGCGACACCTGCGCCGATCTCGGCCTGATCTTCGTGGCGCCCGACACCAGCCCGCGCGGCGAGGGCGTACCCGGGGATCCCGCCGGCGCCTATGACTTCGGGCTTGGCGCCGGTTTCTATGTCGACGCCACGCGGGAGCCGTTTGCGCAGAACTACCGGATGTGGAGCTATGTGACGCAGGAATTGCCGCAGGTGGTCGCGGCAAACTTCCCGGTCGATCCCGTGCGGCAGTCGATCATGGGCCACTCCATGGGCGGCCATGGCGCGCTGACGGTGGCGCTGCGTCATCCGAACCGCTATCGCGCCGCGAGCGCTTTTGCGCCGATCGTTGCGCCGTCACAGGTGCCCTGGGGTATCAAGGCGCTCGGCGGCTATCTCGGCGATGACAGAAGCGCTTGGCGCAAGCATGACGCGGTGGCGCTGATCGACGACGGCGCGCGGTTTTCCGACCTCTTGGTGGACGTCGGCGATGCCGACTCCTTCCTTGCTGAACAGCTTCGCCCGGAACTGCTACAACAGGCCTGCGCGCAGGCAAATATCCCGCTCCTGCTCCGACGCCAGGAAGGCTACGACCATAGCTATTATTTCATCTCCACCTTCATGAGCGATCACTTGCGCTGGCACGCCGCGCGGCTGACGGCCTGAACCATCTCCATTGCGGCCACGGGTACGGCGGCATTTACATCATTGCCGCGACGGCAGACCGCGCTCTCATGATCGTGATCGGGCGGAATCGAGGACGTCGCAACGACAAAATGCGGGGTTGCAAGCCAGGACAATTCAGTCATCTTGCAGCCCACAAGTAGCTCCATCGCCGGTCAAGGCGAGGAGGCGTTCGGAGGAAACATGGTCCGATGGCTGGTCGCCGCAATCGGTCTGATCGCAATGGCGATGCCCGTGCGTGCCACCGAGCCGATCGAGATCGGCATCGGCTATCTCGGCCGCGCCGGCGTGCAGCAGACACTGTCGCTGGTCGAGCAGCCCGCCGAGAATGACGGCATCGCCGGCGCGCGGCTTGCGGTCGAGGACAACAACACCACCGGAAAATTCCTCAACCAGCGCTTTAACCTGGAAGAGGTCCGTCTCAAGGAAGGCGAGGACGCAGCGAAGGCCGCGACTGCGCTCGCCGATCGCAATGGCTTCATCATCGCCGATCTTCCGCCCGATGCGCTGCTGCAGGCAGCGGACGCACTGCGCGATCGCGGCACAGTGCTCTTGAACGCCGGCGCGATCGACGACCGGCTGCGTGAGCAGGACTGCCGCGCCAACGTGATCCACGTCGCGCCGACGCGCTCGATGCTGGCGGATGCGCTGGCGCAATATCTGGTGTGGAAGCAATGGAAGCGCTGGTTCCTCGTGGTCGGCTCACACGACAAGGACAAGCTCTATGCCGATGCGCTGCGCCGCGCGGCGACGCGGTTCGGCGCCAAGATCGTGCAGGAAAAGATCTTCGAGGACACCGGCGGCGCCCGCCGCACCGACAGCGGCGTGACGCTGATCCAGCGGCAGATGCCGGTCTTCACCCAGCAGATTCCGGCCTATGACGTGCTGGTTGCCGCTGATGAAAGCGAGGTCTTCGCGTCCTATCTGCCCTATCGCACCTGGGACCCGCGGCCGGTCGCGGGCTCGGCCGGGCTCGTGCCGACGAGCTGGGACGCAGCGCAGGATCAGTGGGGCGCGGTCCAGATCCAGAACCGCTTCGTGAAACTGAATTCGCGGCGCATGACCGCGCTCGACATGCAGGCCTGGACCGCCGCGCGCATGATCGGCGAAGCCGCCTCGCGCGCGAACTCGGGCGACCCGAAGAAGCTGCTTGCTTTCCTCAAGGGACCGGATTTCTCGGTGGCGGCGTTCAAGGGCACGCGGCTGACGCTGCGCGACTGGAACCTGCAGCTTCGCCAGCCGATTCTTCTGGTCGATGGACGCATGGTCGTCTCGGTGTCGCCGCAGGAAGGTTTCCTGCACCAGGTCTCCGAGCTCGACACGCTCGGCGTCGACCGTCCCGAGACGAAATGCAAGCTGCAATGAGGGAGAGATCGCGCATGTGGCGCCGCTGTCTGCTTTCCGGAACGGTCCTTTGGCTCACGGCCGCCGCCCCCGCTTCCGCCTTCATGGCTTACGTCTCGAACGAGAAGGGCAACACTGTTTCGGTGATTGACACCGATAGCTGGACGGTGACGAAAACCATCAAGGTCGGCCAGCGGCCGCGCGGCATCGAATTCAGCCGCGACGGCAAGTTCGTGATGGTCGCGGTCGGCGACGACGACACTATCCAGGTGATCGACGCCAAGAAGCAGGAGGTGGTGGATACCCTACCCTCCGGTCCCGATCCGGAACTGTTCACCCAGGATGCCGCGGGCAAGATCATGTACGTCGCCAACGAGAACGACAATACGGTGACCGTGATCGATCTCGAAAAGCGCGCCCGTATCGGCGACGTCCAGGTCGGCGTCGAGCCGGAGGGCATGACAATCAGCCCGGACGGCAAGATCCTGATCAACACCTCCGAGACCACCAACATGGCGCATTTCATCGATACGTCGACGCGCCAGATCGTCGCCAACGTGCTGGTCGACGCCCGGCCGCGCTTTGCCGAGTTCAAGCATGACGGCTCGGAATTGTGGGTCTCGTCCGAGATCGGCGGCACGGTGTCGATCGTCGATCCCGTCAAGCACGTGGTGAGCGGCAAGGTCACCTTCAACATTCCCGGCCTGCGCAGCGAGGCGATCCAGCCGGTCGGCATCGGCATGACCAAGGATGACAAGACCGCCTTCGTCGCGCTCGGTCCCGCCAACCGCATCGCGGTGGTCGATGCCGTCAATCACAAGGTGACCAAATATCTCCTGGTCGGGCAGCGCGTCTGGCACATGGCGTTCACGCCGGACGAGAAATACCTGCTGGTGACCAATGGCGTGTCCAACGACGTCTCTGTCATCGACGTCGCCGCGCAAAAGGTGATCAAGACCATCCAGGTCGGCGAACTTCCCTGGGGCGTTACGATTGCACCGCAATGACAGCAGCCGAGATACCCATCGCTGACAAATCATCGCCGGACATGTCGGCCCGGCACGATCCTGCCGGCGTTGCCGCTCTGTCGATCGACGGCGTCAGCCATTCCTATGGCGCGCGCCGCGCGCTGATCGATGTGAGCTTTGACGTCGCGCCGGCGAGCTTCACCGCGCTGCTCGGCCTGAACGGCGCCGGCAAGAGCACGCTGTTCTCGCTGATCACCCGATTGTTCGGCATCCAGGCAGGTCGCATCGGCATTTTCGGCCACGACATCAGCCGCGCGCCGGGCGAGGCGCTGCGGCTGCTCGGCGTCGTATTCCAGCCGCGCACGCTCGACCTCGATCTGTCGGTGACGCAGAACCTGCTCTATCACGCCGCCCTGCACGGCATCGGCCGGCGCGAGGCGCGGCTGCGCTCAGGCGAGGTGCTGGCGCGTATTGCGCTCTCCGACCGCGCCGGCAGCAAGGTGCGCGATCTCTCCGGCGGCCAGATGCGCCGGCTGGAGATCGCGCGTGCACTGCTGCACCGGCCGCGCCTGTTGCTGCTGGACGAGGCGACGGTCGGCCTCGACGTCAAGGCCCGTTCAGACATCCTTAACCACGTCCGACAGCTCGTCTCCGAGCAAGGCATCGGCGTGCTCTGGGCCACGCATTTGTTCGACGAGATCATGGCAAGCGATGACCTCGTGGTGCTGCACCAGGGCAAGGTGCTGGCGCGCGGCCAGGTCTCACGCGTGATCGCGGACACTGGCGCGCAGGACATCAACACCGCCTTCATGCGCCTGACCGGGGCTGCAGGGAAAGCCGGGAGCGAGGCATCATGAGCTCCATCACCGTCACGCCGTCACGGCGCGGCTTTTCGTTCGGCGAATACCTCACCTGCCTGAACGGCATTGTGTGGCGCGAGGCGCTGCGCTTCCTGCATCAGCGCGAACGCTTCGTCTCGGCGCTGGTTAGGCCGCTGGTATGGCTGTTCATCTTCGCCGCCGGCTTCCGCCAGGTGCTGGGCATCTCGATCATTCCGCCCTACGAGACCTACATCCTCTACGAGGTCTATATCGCGCCGGGACTGATGGCGATGATCCAGCTTTTCAACGGCATGCAATCCTCGCTCTCGATGGTCTATGACCGCGAGATGGGCAACATGCGCACGCTGCTGGTGAGCCCGCTGCCGCGCGGCTACCTGTTATTCTGCAAACTGCTGGCGGGCACGGCGGTGTCGCTGTTGCAGGTCTATGCCTTCCTCGTCATCGCATGGCTCTGGGACATCACGCCGCCGCCGATCGGCTATCTCACCGTGCTGCCGGCGCTGGTGCTATCAGGGCTGATGTTGGGGGCGCTTGGCATGCTGATCTCCTCGGGGATCAAGCAGCTCGAGAATTTTGCCGGCGTCATGAACTTCGTGATCTTTCCAATGTTCTTTGCCTCATCCGCGCTGTATCCGCTGTGGCGGGTGCAGGAAGGCAGCCCGATGCTTTACTATGTCTGCCAGTTCAATCCATTCACCCATGCGGTCGAATTGATCCGCTTTGCGCTTTATGGCCAGATCAACTGGATTTCGCTTGGCGTCGTCGCCGGCTGCACGGCGGTGTTCATGATCGGCGCGATCCTGGCCTATGATCCCTCGCGTGGTTTGGCGCGGCGCGGGCCTGCGGGAGGGGAGACATGATCGGGCGGATTGCGATCGGAACATTGCTTGCCATCGCGGCGTCGCTCGGGATCGCGCACGCCGCGGATCCGCGCTATCCCGACTGGCCCTGCGCGCAGGCCAAAGTGCCGGAGATTTCGCTCGCGGCGGTCTGGGCGGGACCGCCGCTCGACGACGTCCAGAACAAATGGAAAGAGGACCCCAACATCAGCGTGCTGGTGGAGAAGCTGGCCGCGCGGCGCACGCCGCTCGATGATGCCCAAAAGGCGATCACTGACTTCCTTGCGGCTTCCGCGTCCGACAAGACGACCGCCGGCAAGCTGCTGTTCGCCGGCTTGTTCGATTCGCTCAACGCCCAGCGTTCCTCGGTCATGAACGGCATCGAGCGGGTGACACGCAAGCAACGCGAGGCGGCCGAGAAGGTCCGCGCCGACACGCTCGCGCTGCAGGCGCTGCAGAACTCATCCTCGCCCGATCAAGCCAAGGTCGACGAACTCAGCAATACCCTGCTGTGGGAAACGCGGATCTTCGAAGACCGCCAACGTGTGGTCAGATTTGTCTGCGAAGTACCGACAACGATCGACCAGCGCCTGTTCGCGCTTGGCCGTACGATCCAGCAAGAGATGGAGTAGCGCCGGTTCCGGCGCAAAAAGGTCAGTACAGCTCACCTTTTGTCCGGTTCCGCCGACTAAATGCCGGAACCAAACGTGATTCCAGCGTCTTGTCGCTCAAGCCATCTCGAAACCCGGAGAGTTTTGATGAGAACAACGACGATCATCTTGGCGGGCGCGACGGCCCTCGGAATCTTTGCAACCGCGGCTTCGGCTCAACAAAACATGACGGGAACCATCACCAAGATCGACCGGCTGAATAGCACCATCTCGATCCAGCAAACGCAGAGCGGCACGGTCGGCGCAGGCAGCGGCGCAATACAGGAATTCAAGGTGACTGACACCAACAAGCTTGAACCCTTCCACGCTGGCGACAAGGTGAACTTCTCCGCCTCCGAAGGCGGCAGCACCAAGACCATCACCGACCTGAAGAAGCAGTAGTGTCATCACACTGAACCTCGGCCCTCGCGGCCGAGGTTCAGCTTCGCCTGAGTGAAGTAGTCGCAGGAGTTATTTCTCTTCACCCGTCCGCGGCTCCGGCTTGGCTTCGACGAGTGGTAGGCCTGCGCGCTCCCATCCATCGGATCCCAGGGGATACCAGGCGATGTTGGAATAGCCGTAAGTTTGCGCGCGCCTGGCTGCATTCCACGACATCCAGCAATTTTCCTGGCAATAGATCACGAGCAGCGCCGCCTTGTTGCCATCCGAGGCGCGCTCAAGGCCGTGGCGAAGATAGTCTTCGGTGACGTCAGCGAGTTTTCCGTAGCCGGTGTCGGGCAGCCAGATGCTGCCGGGGATGTTGTGCCGCGGCTTGTCACGCCACACCGTGCCTTCCGGCAGGTTGGCGGGCTTAGGCGGACGCGGCAGCACGTCGACGAAAGCGCCGGTCTTGTGACGCCAGATCGCCTCCGCTTCCGCGGTGGAGAGCACGCGTGCACCGGCAAGCGTCGCGGGCACCGGCGCGCGATAATTCTCCGTGCGGTAGTCTTGCGGCTCGGCGACCTGCTGCTGCGCGTGGGCCGCGACGACGAGCGACGCGGCGGCAACGACCAGGCTCGTGAGCCACCGCCTCATGGCGATTTCGCCGCCGTGTCCGGGCCGATCGGCCGATCGTTCTCGTCCAGGAGCGGCACGCCGTAGTCGAGCAGGATCTTGTTGATCTCGCCCTGGTTCTCCTGGATCAGGCGGTTGAGCTGGCGTTTCCAGTTCTGGTCAGCCGGGCGCACGCCCATGCCGATCCGATAGATAAGCTTTGGGCCCGTCGTCTCCTTCACCAGCGGCGTAACGTGCAGCGGCGGATTAGCCTCCTTGGCATAGAAGCCGGCCATAGGCCCCCACAACACGCCCGCGTCGATCTCGCCCTTGGCGAGATCTTTCATCATCGCCTCCGCGGAAGAGTCGATGCGCGTATCGATCATCAATGGATAGGGTTTTGCAGTCGCCATCAGGCCGGCCGCGGCCATATTGGTGCCGGGCGGCGTGCCGGCGACGATGCCGATATGCTTGCCCTTCAGCCGCTCGTCCTCGAGCGTGGTCACATCGTCGAGGCCGCTGCCTTGCTTCGTCACCAGTGCATAGGCGGTGCGATAATAGGGATTGGTGCCCTGGGCCAGCTCGTCGCCCTGCGGGAAGCCCATGATGACGTCGCAGCGATGCGAGCCGAGCGTCATCCGCACGAAGCCGGTCGCCTGCGGAAAATAGGTGAACTCAAGCTTCTTCTGCAGTTTCTGAGCAAACAGCTCGGCGAGCTTGTTCTCAAAGCCTTCGCCCTTCTCGTTGGAGAACGGCAAGTTCCGCGGGTCGGCACAGACGCGCAGAACCTTGGGATCGATCAATTCGATCGAGAGATCGCCGCTTTCATTGGTCTGCGCGCAAGCGGCACCATGCCCGATTGCCATCGTGGCTATCGCAAGCAGCGCCGGCAACAAGCGGCGATATTGTCCGGCACCCGCCATCGCGCTTCCTCCTCTTTCTTGTTTGGGGCTAACCATAGATTGCCCGGCGCGTCACGGCGTGCAACAGATTCGTGATGATCTCGCCGGCGTGCTGCAGCGCAAACAGGCGTGACGTGAGTGCGAAACGGCCGATGTCGCTTCGCGCACGAACTTGGGCGGAAACATGGCTCGCATCGTCTCGCTGATCGCGCTTGTCGCTGCACTCTGCCTATCGACCCTAGCGCGGGCGCAGGAGCAAGAATTGCCTGTGAGCGAAGTCGCGCCGGGAATATTCGTGCATAACGGCGAGATCGCCCTGATGACCGGCGAGAACGAAGGCGCCATCGCCAATGTCGGATTCGTCATCGGCGACAGCGCCGTTGCCGTGATCGACACCGGCGGCAGCGTCCGCGAGGGACGGCGACTGTTGGCCGCCATCCGCGCCCGCACCGACGAGCCGGTCCGCTATGTCATCAACACCCACGCCCATCCCGATCATGCCTTCGGCAACGCGGCGTTTGCGGGGGATGGAACCGTTTTCGTCGGCCACAGGAAGCTTCCCGACGCGCTGACCGCGCGCGGCCCATTCTATCTCGAGGCCTTCCGCCGGACGATGGGCGCGAAACTGATGGACGACGTGCGCATCGTGCCGCCCACGACGCTCGTCGATGGCAGCCTCGCGCTCGATCTCGGTGGACGATCGCTTACACTAAGGGCATGGCCGACCGCGCATAGCGATAATGACCTCACCGTGTTCGATGAGAAGACCCGGACCTTGTTCGCCGGCGACCTCGTATTCGTCACCCATATCCCTGTTGTCGACGGCAGCATCAAAGGCTGGCTCGCCATCCTCGGCGAACTTGCCGCCCTGCCCGCTCAGCGTGTAGTTCCCGGTCACGGGCCCGTGAGCGAATGGCCGGCAGCCCTGGCCGATGAGCGCCACTATCTCGAGACGCTGGCCGCCGACGTGCGTGCGCTGATCGCGAAGGGCAAGCCGATCACCGCTGCTGCCGAAACTGCCGCGGCATCGGAGCGGCCGCGCTGGAAACTGTTCGACGACTACAACGCCCGGAACGCAACTGCAGCATTTTCGCAATTGGAGTGGGAATAGGTTTGGCGAGGCCATATAGTAGAGGCGTTGCTTCCATCCTCGCCGCGGGGAGAACGACTATGTCCGGAGCACCTTTCCGTCTCGTCTATATCGCCGGCCTCCTGGGCATCATCGCATTTGGCGCGCGCCTTGCGCCCGCGGTGAGCGCGGAGGCCCATGATCCCTGGCCCGGCCTGGTCCAGGACATCTTCAACAATCGCCCGATGAGCGACGGCAGCAACGTGATCGCGCTCGAGATGCCGGCTCGTGCGGAGGATGCTGCCATCGTGCCGGTGACGCTGCGCAGCAAGCTCGCGCCCGACGACACCCGCCGCGTGCGGACGATCACCCTCGTCATCGACCAGAACCCGGCGCCGATGGCGGCCAAGTTCGCGCTTGGGCCGGACGCCAACGTCACGGAAATCTCGACCCGCGTGCGCATCAACAACTACACCGACGTCCATGCCGTAGCCGAACTCACCGACGGCAAGCTCTATGTGGTGAAGACTTACGTGAAGGCGTCCGGCGGCTGCGCTGCGCCCGCACTCAAGAACGCTGAGGAGGCCAAGGCCAGGCTCGGCCAGATCCGATATCGGCAGCTTTCGAAAGCTGGTGAAGGCTCCACAAGCGGAGCCCGGGAGGCGCAGGTCATGATCGGCCATCCCAACAATTCCGGCCTGCAGATGGACCAGGTGACGCAGCTCTATATTCCCGCCTTCTATGTCGACCGGCTGCAGCTCTGGCAGGACGACAGCCTGGTGCTGAAGATGGAAGGCGGAATCTCGATCTCCGAGGACCCCAATATCCGCTTCACCTATGTCTCGAATGGCGCCAAGCGTTTCCGCGCCGAGGCCAAGGACACCGACGGCCACGTATTCGAGCACGAATGGAAGATCGATTCGGATAGTTGAAGGGTTTCAGAAGCACCTGACTTCTGCTTCGGCCTGGGCGCGGCGGAGATCGTTGAGGGCATTGGCCGCCTGTTCGGACGTGCGGAAGGGCGAGCCCATATCGCCCCTCACCTGGGACAGGCTGAGCACCGTCTCAGCGGTGACATAGCGGTCATAGGGAATCAGCGATGCGACCACGTCGATCGAGCACGAGCATTGCTCGATGGCGTGCCGTGTCTCGCCATTCGCCTTCAGGCAGCCGAACACGTATTCCGCGCGGGCGGCGGTCGGATAATCGTTGACCTCCTCGCCGCGCGCGATCGCCGCGGTTGCCGCGAATACGATCAAAGCGGCGACAATAGGTCGTACCGGTCCCGCAATCGTCATGACGATCCTCTCGCTTTCAATGGCGCAAGCTATGCTATGACTACGCGATAGAAAAGAACACGTTCGAGGAAACGGCTCAACAAAATGAGTGCCATCATTCGCACGCTGGCGGCTGCCGCGGTTCTTGCGGTAACGCCGTTCGCCGCCTGCTTTGGCGCAGACACGATCCGCGTTGCAGTGCAGAAAACCGGCACCTTTGCCTGGGAACTGGCGGTGATCCGCGCGCATGGCCTCGACAAGAAGGCCAATCTTGCGATCGAGGCCACCGAGCTCGCAAGCCCGGAGGCGGGCAAGATCGCGCTCCGCGCCGGCAATGCCGACGTCATGGTCTCCGATTGGCTGTGGGTGTCTCGCGAGCGGACGCTCGGCGCCAAGCTCGCCTTCTATCCCTATTCGAGCGCGCTGGGCGCAGTGATGGTGCCGACCTCCTCGCCGATCCGTTCGCTCACCGATCTCCGGGGGCGCAAGCTTGCCGTTGCCGGCGGACCGATCGACAAGAGTTGGCTGCTGCTGCAGGCGTCGCTGAAGCAGGACGGTCTCGACCTGAAGTCGGCGGCGACCATCGTCTATGGCGCGCCACCGCTGCTTGCGGCCAAGGCCGTGGGCGGTGAGGTCGATGCCGTCGTCAACTACTGGAATTTCTGCGCCGCGCTGGAAGCCAAGGGCTTTCGCCGCGTCGCCGGCATTGAGGATATCCTGCCGAAACTCGGCGCCAAGGGTCGCATCGCGATGGTCGGCTATGTCTTCGACGAAGGCTGGGCCAACGCGAACCGGGATGCGGTCGAGCGTTTCATCACGATGACCCGTGCTGCCAAGGAGATCCTCACGAAGTCCGACGACGAATGGGAGAAGATCGCGCGCCTGACCGGTGCCCCGGACGCCGCAACGCTGCACGCCTATCGCGACCGCTATCGCGAAGGCATTCCGCGCCGCCCGATCGCGGACGAAGAGGCCGACGCACGGGTGCTCTACCGGGTGCTCGCCAAGATCGGCGGCGGCGAGCTGGTGGGATCGGCAACCGAGCTTGACCCCGGCACGTTCTATCACGCGATTCCGGGAGATTGAGCCGTGGTGCGCCTTCTCTCCTTCCTCCTGTTCCTTGCGACGTGGTGGCTCGCAGCGCTCCTGACCGGTGACGTGAAGCTGCCGGCGCCGCCGGCGGTGCTGGCGGTGATCCTAAGAGAAGCGGCATCCGGCGCGCTGTTCATCAATCTCGGCGTTACGCTCGCGCGAGTCGCCCTGTCCTTTACGCTCGCAATGGCGCTGGGCGCCGCCATCGGCTACCTGATGGGCCGGGTCAAGCTCGCCGACAGGATCGGCGATCCCTGGCTGATCCTGCTGCTCAATCTGCCCGCACTTGTCGTCATCGTGCTCGCCTATATCTGGGCGGGGCTCACCGAGGTCGCCGCGATTGCGGCGATCGCCGTCAACAAGCTTCCGACCGCGGTCGTTACGCTGCGCGAGGGCGCGCGGGCGCTCGACCGCTCGCTGGACGAGATGGCAAGCGTGTTCGCGATCCCGCGCGGAAGAGCGTTCCGGCACGTGATCCTGCCGCAGCTTGGGCCCTATATCGCGGCTGCCGCGCGATCGGGGCTCTCGCTGGTCTGGAAGATCGTGCTGGTTGCGGAATATCTCGGACGTCCGAACGGCGTCGGCTTCGAGATCGGCGTCGCCTTTCAGTTGTTCGATATTCCGCTGCTGCTCGCCTATTCGCTGACCTTTGCCGCGGTCGTACTGGTGATCGAGACGGTGCTGGTGCAGCCATTCGAACTTCGCGCATCCCGGTGGCGGCCCCGTGCAGCTTGAGGTCGACATCACCGGTAAGCATTTCGAGAGTGCGGCGGGCGAGCGGCACGACGTGCTCGCGGGCGTCAAGTTCTCGCTTCACGGCGGCGAAGTCGGCGTGTTCGTCGGCCCCTCCGGCTGCGGCAAGAGCACAATGCTGAAGATCCTGGCCGGCCTCGACCACGACTATCAGGGAAAGGTCTCGCGTCCAACAGCGGCGCGGCTCGGGATGGTGTTTCAGGAGCCGCGGCTTTTGCCGTGGCGGTCGGTCGAGGACAATATCCGGCTCGCTGCGCCACATATTGACGAGAAACGGCTCTCGGAACTGTTCGCCATCCTGGAACTGACGCAGCATCGCAGCCATTTCCCCGGCGAGCTCTCGCTTGGCCTCGCGCGCCGCGTCGCGCTTGCGCGAGCCTTCGCGATCGAGCCGGATTTCCTCATTCTCGACGAGCCACTGGCTTCACTCGACGATGCGCTCGCCGCTCACCTGCGCGAGCAGATCGCAACGCTGGTGGAAAGCCGCTCGATGATGACGCTGCTGGTCACGCATAATCTCGACGATGCCGTTTATCTTGGCGACCGGCTGTTCCTGCTGTCGGCGCGGCCGGCCAGGATTCTGCAGGAAGTGCCGATCCCGACACCGCGCGCGCGACGGAGCGCTGCCGAGATCAACCACATCAAGGCCGACCTGGTGCGGCGGCGGCTTGCAAAGATATGAGACGTGGTCTTCATATTGAGAAAATTATATCGAGAAAAGATTGGGAGCTCACGATGCCGCGCCGATTGATTGCTGTCGCCCTCCTGCTGCTCGCACTGCCCAGCGAACTCAGCGCGCAGACCAAAGGTAAAGGCATCAGGCTCTGGAATCTCACGACGTCGACCATCTCCGGCTTCCAACTTTCGCCGGTCGGTAAGAACGATTGGGGTCCCAATCAGACCCTGAATGACAAGGACAAGGAGGTCGACCACGACGAGCGGCTGCGCCTCGTTGGCGTCGAGCCCGGACGCTACGACGCCAAGGTGAGTTATGCCGGCGCCAGGCAGTGCTTCGTCCGCGACATCGAGATCAAGGCCGACGCGGTGTTCTCGATCTCTGACAAGGATCTGAAGGACTGCAACAAATAGGCTCAGCCCGCGATCGGAGCCGCCGTCTTTTCCGCTCGATCATTGCTGTGCGGATATTCGCAGCGCCATTTGACCGCGGTCCACTTCGGATGCTCGCCGATCCATTGCGCAATGTAGGGCGGAGCCGCCATCGCACATTGCCGCAGCGAACCGTTGAAGGAGAACACCAGATGGGTCTCCTCGCAGGTGGCGGGCGACAGCACGGCACAGACGGTCACGATGAGATCGATCGGATTCATGCCTCAAATCCCTGGTGCTTCGGTGAAGTAACGCACAGCAAGCTACGTGGGCGGCGAGGCCAGGTTTCGCCTCACCGTGAAAGCCGGAACCACTGCGGGAGGTTCCTAGAAATTCATGCCAAACACAAGCCGCGCCTGATGGCGCTCGAAATTGACCAGATCGAGCGCCGCAGCCGATCCGGCAGGACGCCCCCAGGCCTGCACGCTCCAGGCCGCGGTCAGCCGCGAACGTTCCGAGAGCTGGAGATAGGCGACCGGACCGATGAACAAGGCCTGCCCCTCGAACTCGTTCAGCCCGATCCCGTCATAATGGCGGAGATAGCGCGCCTCGCCGCCAACGAAAACGCCGGGCCTGATCTGCGCCATCAGCCCGACGGCCGCGCCAACCGTCGCCTCCTGTTGCGCAGCGCGCGAGGCAAGAAAACGCGTCCATTCCGGCTGATAGATGAAATTGAGTGCCGCGATCAGGAAGTTCGGTACCAACTCGCGATCGAAGGCCAACCTCAATTCAGTGCCGAAATTGCGGATGCGATCGGCTGTGGTCTCGTCGATCCGGTCGGAGTGGCTTTCCACTGCGAGGGTCAGGCCGAACGGCGCCGTCTCGCGGTCGAGAAATCGGTAACGGACATCCAAAGAAAGACCTTGCCAGGTCAATTGACGCCGATCTTCAAAGCCGGGAATGCCGTAGATCTGGTGCGCCACAAAGGCGCCGCCGAGCTCGATGCGGATGTCGCGGGCCGGCACGAATTCGAGTTCGAACTCCTGGGCGACGGCACGATAGCTGCCACCATTCCTGGAAAAGCTTCCCGTGGTCTCGGTCTGGAATTCGCGCTCGCCGACATGCCCGACGTCGGTGCCGATCAGGAAGCCGAACAGATGCTCAGTATCGATTTCATCGGCACGCGCGCCGACGGCAGCAAGCAGTGCGAAAAAGCACACGGCAGCCGCCCGGAGCATCGTTGCGCGAAAAGACATTCTCGTCCCGAGAGCGAATCGAAAGCGTCAGCAGCGCTGACAAGAACATTCCTATCACAACGTCCAGTCGAGCGGCAGCGATTGGAAGCTTGATTGCAAGGACCATTTCGGCTGCAATGCAAGACCCGGGAAGGGCCGGCGGAAGAACAATCGCTTCAGGGAGAATAAACCGAATGGCACGAGTTCTGGTACTTTATAAAATGCCGAAAAACGCCGAGGCCTTCGACAAGTATTACGCATCGGTGCACATTCCGCTGGCCAAGAAGATCCCGGGACTGAAGAAATACGACATCAGCACGGCTCCGCTCAGGACGCCAGCGGGCGAGAGCAACGTCCACCTTGCGGCAACGCTGTATTTCGACTCGCTCGACGCGCTGAAGGCAGGCATGGGATCGGCGGAAGGAAAGGCGGCAGGCGCGGATCTCGCCAACTTTGCCGATGGCGGCGCCGATCTCTACATTTTCGATACGAAGGAAGTTTAAGGGCGTCTCACACAGAGGCCCAACAAATGTGAGCCTGACGAATTCGCCTGCCGCGGCTTGCGCAGATAGCGCTGCGCGAGCCGGGCAGGCGCTTGACGCTTACTTGCGTGATGCGCAGGCGTACATGTTGATTTCCATGCCGACCTGCACTTCGACGATCTTCGGAGTCTTCCAGCTCATTCGATCCTCCCAAATGGCTTGGCGCGAGGTTCACGCCAAGGTCGAACCTATGGCCAGCTCGCGCGTGGCGCAAGTGGACAAGATCGACCAGCGAGCGCATCTGTGCCGCAGTTGTGCGCCGATAGTTCCCTCCTGGACAAACAAGTTCCCTCTTGGGCAAAGCCTGTCACGTTGGGCACACACTCGCACGCGAGTGCTTCAACGATCGATCGCACGACACAGCGTGAGGCGTGACGCCGTTCAAGAGCAACGCGCTCAGCAATCGTTGTCTTTGTTCGCCATCTGGCCTTCGGACTTCTTTCCTTCGGCTTGCTGTGCTGCCGTGGGCTCGCCCTGCATCTGCCGCTGCACATCCTGCGAGGACGTGGCGACATCTCCGGTAGCCCTATTCATCGTGCTGGTCGGCGGATGCTCCTTGTCGCTCGCCATGCCCGTTGTGGTCTGGCTGCTGGTCGATGCCGGGCCAGAACCCGCATCCTTATTGGCGCTTTGGCCTTGGGTATTGCAGGGACCTGCCAGCGCGGCGCCGGCGCTCAGCACCAGGATGGAGCAACCCGCAAAGATGGTGCGTCTTGTGCTCATGTCTCGTCTCCTTCTCGAATCGGCGCGTGCCCCTGCACGCCGGGATCACGGAAGAACCGAAGCACGCGTCCCAGGTTCCGGGTGGCGAGGTGAAATCCGATGCTGTTCACTGCCGCCGTTCACGCCGCATCAGTTGCAAGCGCTTTTCGAGGCCTCGCATGAGAACGTCATCCCGCCTCTTACTCGTTCCATTCATCATGATCGCTGTTGCGTCGCCAGCCGCCGCCGAGGAACGGCCTCAGCCTGGGCGGACGCAGATGCCGGCGACGCTGACCGGCAAGGAACGGCTCGGCAAGAAATGGATGGACGAGCAGCGGATCGATAATTGCAACGTTCCGCCCGACAAGCGCGGCTCCAGGCCGCGGCCCGCAGCCTGCTCGCACGGGCCTGCCAGCTAGAGGGCATGGTCCGGAAAAGTGGAAACCGGTTTTCCGAAAAGACCATGCTCAAACAAAGACCCTGTCATCCTATCGCAATAGCCGCAGGAGGGCGCGACCGGCGGGCGACTGCAGTTCCTTGGCGTCAAGCGTTCCATCCTTGTCCGGATTGGCCGCGTTGAAGCGCTGCTCCACGACCGCAAGATATTCATCCTGCGTCAGCGTTCCGTCGTGGTCAGGATCGGCAGCCGCCAGTTCCTTGGCGCTGAGGCGGCCGCGCAATTCTCGCGCATCGAGCGTGCCGTCATGATCCCGGTCCAGTCTGGTAAACAGCGCCGATGCCGCCTTCTTCACCTCGGCCAGATCGAGGGTGCCATCATTGTCGGTGTCGAATGCCTTGATCGGGTCGGCGCGTTTGGGCGCGGCCAGAGCGGGCGCCGTAAGCAGCGCAGCAGCCGATATCAAGATAACAAGACCACGCAATTTCATCTCTCATCTCCCTTGGCAGAACCTGCACGGCAAGGGCGGCAGAGAAGCTTGCGTAGATAGCGGAGCGCACGCCAGCCGCCCACGGCGCGCTTTACGATCTAGTCCGAGGTTGCGGAAAATTCCGCGGAGCCGACCTGCTGCTGCCGGTGGACGGCTGACGGCACGATGCCGAAATACTTCCGGAACACGCGGCTGAAATGCGAGGAGCTGGAAAAGCCCCAGGAGAATGCGACGTCGGTGATGGTCTTGCCGGGCTGCGCTTCCAGCTCCTCACGGCAATGCTGCAGCCGCGCGCGCCAGATATAGTCGCTCACGGTCATGCCGCGCTCGCTGAACAGCATGTGGAGATAGCGCTTGGTGCAGCCTAGCGCGGTCGAGATCTGGTCGATGCAGAGATCCGGATCGCGCAGGTGTTCGCGGATGAAGAACTGGGCTCGGATATAGGTCGCCTCCGCACCGCCATGGTTGAACGTCGTCTCGGCTTCACGCAGCGGCAACAGCAACAGATCGATCAACGAATCGGCGACGCCCATCGCATTGTAGGGAGACAGCCGGCTCGCCTCGGAAAAGGCCGCATGCACGAAATCGTAGGCGATGCGGCCGGTGCCGCTGCGGGCGGAGAGCTTGCAGGCCGGCATCCGTGCCGAACGGAAACCACGTTCCTGCAACAGCGCCTTCGGCACGATCACGACCTCATGCCGCGTCAGCGACGGGCTGATGATGGTGTGCGGGCTGGAAACGTCATAGGCGAGGCAATCGCCGGGAACGAGCTCGAAATGGCGGCCATCCTGCTCGAAATAGGAGGTGCCATGGGTCTGGAACAGGATCTTGATGTAGGGATGATCGCTCAGTTTCGAGCGCGCATTCACATGCGCGATACGGTGCTGACTCACCTCGATCTGGCACAGTTTCAGCCGCGAGACTGTGGTGTAGTTGACCCGTGCCTCGAGCGAGGAGGCGTCCATCGGATCGACATCAAACCGGCCGCATAGATCGGTCAGTGCGTCTGTCCAACATTGAACCTGCTTCTTTGGCGTCAATCCGGAGGTAGTGAGCGAACGGACGGTATCGGGCATATCCAGCCACCGATTCGAGATGAAAGCGTGACTGCTCGCCGCAAGAGGCTTTGGTCACCGTGAAGTACCGTTACCTCAATCTTAATGCGGTCTTTGATCCCTGAGCAGCGTTCCTCCTGACAACCTTGAGGTTTAATCCTCGACTTTACTTCAAGTGCCGTCAAGGAAAATCAGTCTCCTACGCCCGCGACCGGGGCCACGCCCGTGCGCCACCGCGCTGCACCGCAAGCAAAAAAGTTCTTCGAGTTTCACTTCTGAGCAAGCCGCCCTTCTCTCTTGGGCAAGTCGCGCGTCGACGAAGGGGATAGGAGGAGGAACCAAAAAAATGGGCCGTTTCGATTGAAAGCGGAAGGTCATCATTGGGAGGAAATCACTATGCGCAAGGTGCTAATCGCGACCTCTATCGGCGCCGTGGCGGCGCTCGGCGGAGGTGCTGCCAGTGCCAACGAAGAACTCAGCAAAATGACGCAGAACCCGAAGGACTGGGTTATGCCGGCGGGTGACTACGCCAATACGCGCTACTCAAAGCTGAATCAGATCAACGCCTCGAACGTCGGAAAGTTGCAGGTCGCCTGGACATTTTCGACCGGCGTGCTGCGTGGCCATGAGGGCGGGCCGCTGATCATCGGCAACATGATGTACGTGCATACGCCCTTCCCGAACAAGGTCTATGCTCTTGACCTGTCGCAGGACAACAAGATTGTCTGGAGGTACGAGCCGAAGCAGGATCCGAACGTAATCCCGGTGATGTGCTGCGACACGGTGAATCGTGGCGTGGCCTATGGCGACGGCAAGATCTTCCTGCACCAGGCCGACACCTCGCTGGTGGCACTCGACGCCAAGACCGGCAAGGTGGAGTGGACGGCCAAGAACGGCGATCCTGGCAAGGGCGAGACCGGCACATCCGCGCCGCTGGTCGTGAAGGACAAGGTGCTGGTCGGCATCTCCGGCGGTGAGTTCGGCGTGCAATGCCACGTGACCGCCTACGACACGAAGAGCGGCAAGCAGGTCTGGCGCGCCTATTCCGAAGGGCCAGACGACCAGATCAAGATCGATCCCGAGAAGACCACCGCTCTCGGCAAGCCGGTCGGCAAGGACTCGAGCCTCAAGACCTGGCAGGGCGACCAGTGGAAGACCGGCGGCGGCTGCACCTGGGGCTGGTTGTCGTATGACCCGACGCTCGACCTCGTCTATTACGGTTCGGGCAATCCCTCGACCTGGAACCCGAAGCAGCGTCCGGGCGACAACAAGTGGTCGATGACCATCTTCGCGCGCAGTCCGGATAACGGCATGGCCAAGTGGGTCTATCAGATGACGCCCCATGACGAATGGGACTATGACGGCGTCAACGAGATGATCCTGACCGACCAGCCCTTCAACGGCCAGGAGCGCAAGCTGCTGACGCATTTCGATCGTAACGGCTTGGCCTATACGCTCGATCGCACCAACGGCGAACTGCTCGTCGCCGAGAAGTATGACCCGAAGGTCAACTGGACCAGCGGCGTCGACATGAACAAGAGCTCGCCGACCTACGGCCGGCCGAAGGTCCTCGACCAATATTCGACGGACAAGCAGGGCGAAGATGTCAACGTCAAGGGCATCTGCCCGGCTGCGCTCGGCAGCAAGGACGAGCAGCCGGCAGCCTACTCGCCGGAGACGCAACTGTTCTACGTGCCGACCAACCACGTCTGCATGGACTATGAACCGTTCAAGGTGAGCTACACCGCGGGCCAGCCCTATGTCGGCGCGACGCTCTCGATGTACCCGCCTCCCGGCGAAACCCACATGGGCAACTTCATCGCCTGGGACAACAAGACCGGAAAGATCGTCTGGTCGAACAAGGAGCAGTTCTCGGTCTGGTCAGGCGCGCTTGCGACCGCCGGCGGCGTGGTGTTCTACGGCACGCTCGAAGGCTATCTCAAGGCAGTTGATGCCAAGACCGGCAAGGAGCTCTACAAGTTCAAGACTCCCTCCGGCATCATCGGCAACGTCACGACCTATGAGCAGGGCGGCAAGCAGTATGTGGCCATACTCTCGGGTGTCGGCGGCTGGGCGGGCATCGGCCTTGCTGCAGGGCTGACCGATCCGACTGCCGGTCTCGGCGCAGTCGGCGGCTATGCGGCGCTGAGCAACTATACCGCCCTCGGCGGAACGCTCACCGTGTTCTCCCTCCCGCAGTGAGCCGAACGTCGTTCCGGCGCGTGGACCATCCACGCGCCGGTTTTGCCTGTATCTGATCTCGAGGACATGCTCTTGCGTAAAAGCTGGTTTGTGGTTGCGGCGATGATCATCGCCGTATCTGGAGGATTCGCCTTTGCCGACGATGCGGTCGATCCGACCGCCGTCAAGGAAGAGAACGGCAAATATCTGGATAAGGAAGGTAACCCGACCTACAAGGTCGCAGCCGACGGGACGGTGGATTGGTACACCTACTCCGGATATCGGCGGTATCATTCCGAATGCCATGTCTGCCATGGCCCGGACGGCATGGGTTCGACCTATGCACCGGCATTGGCGAGTTCGCTGAAGACCATGAGTTACGCCGATTTCCTCGGCGTCGTCGCCAGCGGCCGCAAGAACGTCAGTACCGCACAGGAGAATGTCATGCCGGCGTTCGGTGACAATCCAAACGTCGCCTGCTACATGGACGACCTCTATGTCTACCTGCGCGCCCGCGCCAATGACGCGGTGGGGCGCGTACGCCCCGCAAAGCATGAAGAGAAGCCCGCCGCCTATAAGCAGGCGGAAGATTCCTGCATGGGCAAGAATTGAAGCTGCGGAGCGCGGGCGACAACACGCTTTACGGAGAGATCAACATGAAGACACGCGCTGCCGTCGCATTCGAAGCCAAGAAGCCGCTTGAGATCGTCGAGCTCGACCTGGAAGGCCCGAAGGCCGGTGAAGTCCTGGTCGAGATCAAGGCGACCGGTATCTGTCATACCGACGCCTACACGCTTGACGGCTTCGACAGTGAGGGAATCTTCCCTTCCATCCTCGGCCATGAGGGCGCCGGCATCGTCCGCGAGGTCGGTGCAGGCGTGACCTCGGTGAAGCCGGGCGATCACGTGATCCCGCTCTACACGCCCGAATGCAGGCAGTGCAAAAGCTGCCTGAGCCAGAAGACCAACCTCTGCACCGCGATCCGCGCCACTCAGGGCAAGGGCGTGATGCCGGATGGCACCTCGCGCTTCAGCTACAAGGGCCAGACCATCTACCACTACATGGGTTGCTCGACCTTCTCGAACTACACGGTGCTGCCGGAGATCGCGGTGGCGAAGATCCGCGAGGACGCTCCGTTCGACAAGAGCTGCTATGTCGGCTGCGGCGTGACCACCGGCGTCGGCGCCGTGGTCAACACCGCCAAGGTCACGCCAGGCTCCAACGTCGTGGTGTTCGGCCTCGGCGGTATCGGGCTCAACGTGATCCAGGGCGCCAAGATGGTCGGCGCGGACAAGATCATCGGCGTTGACATCAACGACTCCAAGGAAGATTGGGGCCGCCGCTTCGGCATGACGCATTTCGTCAATCCGACGAAAGTCGGCGGCGATATCGTCCAGCACCTGGTCGGCCTCACCGATGGCGGCGCCGATTACACCTTCGACTGCACCGGCAACACCAATGTGATGCGCCAGGCGCTGGAAGCCTGCCACCGCGGCTGGGGCGTCTCCGTGATCATCGGCGTTGCGGAATCCGGCAAGGAGATCGCGACCCGGCCGTTCCAACTCGTCACCGGACGGGTCTGGAAGGGCACGGCCTTCGGCGGCGCGCGCGGCCGCACCGACACGCCGAAGATCGTCGACTGGTACATGAACGGAAAGATCCAGATCGATCCGATGATCACCCACGTGCTCAAGCTCGAGGACATCAACAAGGGATTCGACTTGATGCACGAGGGCAAGTCGATCCGTTCGGTCGTCGTCTACTAGGGCGTGATCCGAATCGGAGTGCCAGGTCGGCGGAAGCGGACCCGGCTCCCCGGAAGGGTCATGCTCCAGCAAAAGGTGGAACGGGATCACGATGCCCCGTTCCAGAATCAACGTGTCAAACACCAGGAGGATTGACCCATGACTGTTCATCTCCACCCGTCGATTGACAACGGCATCCAGAAGGGTTCCGGCAGCTTTGCCGGTGGCACGCTGGTCTGCAAATGCTCGGACCGACCGGTGAAGGTCGAGATCAAGGGCGACGTTGCCCACAACCACGCCTGTGGCTGCACCAAATGCTGGAAGCCGGAAGGGGCGATGTTCTCGGTCGTTGCGGTGGTACCGAGACAGAACCTGACGGTGCTGGAAAACGGCGACAAGCTGCAGATCGTCGACCCCGCGGCCGTGATCCAACGCTATGCCTGCAAGGATTGCGGCACGCATATGTATGGGCGGATCGAGAACAAGGCGCATCCGTTCTACGGCCTTGACTTCATCCATCCCGAACTCTTCCAGGAAAGCGGCTCGGCGGCGCCGGGATTTGCTGCGTTCGTCTCGTCGGTGATCGAGTCCGGCGCCAAGCCGGAGGATATGCCGGCGATCCGCGGCCGGCTGAAGGAATTGGGACTCGAGCCCTATGACTGCCTGTCGCCGGCACTGATGGATGCGATCGCGACTCACGTGGCGAAATCCAAGGCTGCCTGATAGGGCCGCTTAACAAGGCTGCCTGATTTGCCCGCGCTCCCGCTGGCGGTGCTTGACCGCCAGCGGTGCCATCCGTGCCTGCACCGCAGCATTTTCCGCTGCACGCGCCCATCCTTCATATTGCTCCCGTAAATTAAGTCAGTTCCGCCTTTTCCCGATCCGCGTCTGCCTCGCGGCGGTGAATTTTTCGTCGGCCGCGTTTGCAAAAATATCCTGACGATCTAACATCACCGACGGTCGGCCCCGCTTTTGACAAACGGCAAATGCAGAACACCGGGCTGTGAAGTCACTGTCGCATCGGTTTCTGATAACATTTGTTTTTCTCGATGCGCGCGGGCGGCGCATTTCATTTGAACATAGCAAAGGAGCAGCCGGACACGGACTACCGATCGTGCAACGGGCTCTCCTTAAACATCTCCAAGGACCTGCCCGCCGCACGAGACCCAGAAGTGGTCGCGAGCGCAGGGAGAAATATGTTCTCGCTCGTGGCCTGCAGACATCAACAGCTTAAGAAGAGCGAGGGACGATCATGGTCAAGTTGAAGATTAATGGTCAGGAACAGAATTGGGATGGCGATCCCGATCTTCCGCTACTCTGGTTCATCCGTGACGAAGTCGGGCTCACCGGCACCAAATTCGGTTGCGGTCAGGCGCTGTGCGGCTCCTGCACCGTGATCATAGACAAGCAGGCGGTGCGCGCCTGCATCACCTCGGTGTCGGATGCGGCCGGCCGCGAGATCACCACCATCGAGGGCCTGCACCCGACCGGCGATCACCCGGTGCAGAAGGCCTGGCGGCAGGTCAACGTGCCGCAATGCGGCTATTGCCAGGCCGGCCAGATCATGCAGGCCGCCGCGCTGTTGGCGGACAATCCAAAACCGTCGCACGACCAAATCCGCGAAGCCATGTCCGGCAACATCTGCCGCTGCGGCTGCTACCAGCGGATCGAGAACGCGGTTCATCTCGCATCGACGGGGGTGTGACATGAATATCCTCACCAATCCCAACAAGCTTCGCGGTTTCGAGAAGCACATCAAGATCGAGAACGTTTCGCGCCGCAGCATCCTGAAGACCTTAGGGCTGGCCGGCGGGTTCGTGCTCGCTGCACCTGTGATGATACGTCCGAGCTTTGCCTACGACACCGGCGCGGGGAAGATGCCGCACGGCGTCGTGGTCGACCCGCGTGTCTTCGTCTCGATCGCGCCTGACGGCATCGTCACGATCGTCGCGCACCGCTCCGAGATGGGAACCGGTGTGCGCACTAGCCTGCCGCTGATCGTGGCCGAAGAGCTTGAAGCCGACTGGTCGCGCGTCCGCGTCCAGCAGGCGCATGGCGATGAGGTCAAGTTCGGCAACCAGGACACCGACGGCTCGCGCAGCACGCGGCACTATCTGATCCCGATGCGCCAGATCGGCGCCTCGGCTCGCACCATGCTGGAGCAGGCCGCGGCGAAACGCTGGGGCGTGCCAGCGGGCGAGGTGAAGGCCGCCAATCACGAAGTCGTCCACAGCGCAAGCGGGCGCAAGCTCGGCTTCGGCGAGCTGGCGGCCGATGCGGCAAAGGAGTCGGTTCCAAGCATCGAAGGCCTGAAGCTCAAGAACCCAAAGGACTTCCGCTACCTCGGCAAGGGCGAGATCAGCATTGTCGACCTGCACGACATCACGACGGGTGCGGCCCGTTATGGCGCCGACGTGCGGCTGCCCGGCATGAAGTATGCCGTCATCGCGCGTCCGCCGGTGACCGGCGGCAAGCTCGCCTCCTTCGACCCCGCCGACGCGCTGAAGGTCTCCGGCGTCGAGAAGGTGATGGAAGTGAGGGGATGGCCGTGGCCGTCGAAATTCCAGCCGCTCGGCGGGGTGGCCGTGATCGCACGCAACACCGGCGCGGCGATCAAGGGCTGCAACGCGCTGAAGGTGACCTGGGAGGACGGCGCCAATGCCAAATACGACTCGGTCGCCTATCGTGCCGAGCTCGAGGCAGCCGCGCGCAAGCCAGGCCTCATCGTACGCAAGGAAGGCGACGTCGAGGCGGCGTTAAAGAGCGCCGACAAGGTCATCGTCGGCGAGTACTATCTGCCCCATTTCGCCCATGCCAGCATGGAACCGCCGGTCGCGGTCGCCAACGTCAAGGGCGACAAGGCGGAGGTCTGGGCCCCCGTGCAGAGCCCGGGCGGAACGCGCGAGGACGTCGCCAAGACGCTCGGCATTCCCGAGGAGAACGTGACCGTCAACGTCACGCTGCTCGGCGGCGGTTTCGGGCGCAAGTCGAAATGCGACTTCGCGCTTGAGGCCGTGCTGCTCTCGAAGGAGCTCGGGGTGCCCGTGAAGGTGCAGTGGACGCGCGAAGACGATGTGCGCCACGACTTCCTCCACACCGTCTCGGTCGAGCGGATCGAGGCCGGTCTCGACAAGAGTGGCAAGGTGATCGCCTGGCGCCATCGCAGCGTGGCTCCATCGATCGCCTCGACGTTCGCCGCCGGGACCGTTCACCAGGCGCCGTTCGAGCTCGGCATGGGATTGATCGACAATCCGTTCGAGATCGCCAACCTGCAGTGCGAGAATCCGGAAGCGGCCGCACATACCCGCATCGGCTGGTTCCGTTCGGTCTCGAACATCCCGCGCGCGTTCGCGGTGCAGTCCATGGTCGCCGAAATCGCCCAGGCCACCAACCGCGATCCGAAGGATATGCTGCTGGAGCTGATCGGTTCGCCGCGAATCGTCAATCTGTCCTCGGTGAAGGATCCCTGGAACTACGGCGAGCCCTATGACAGCTACCCGATCGACACCGCGCGGCTGCGCAAGGTGGTCGAAGTGGTTGCCGACAAGGGCGGCTGGGGACGCTCCGTGCCCAAGGGCCATGGCCTCGGCATCGCGGTGCACAGGAGCTTCGTCAGCTACATCGCGACCATCATCGAGGTGGCTGTCGACGACAAGGGCAAGCTGACGGTGCCAAGGGTCGACACCGCGATCGACTGCGGCACCTATGTCAACCCCGAGCGTATCCAGTCGCAGATCGAGGGCGCGGCGATCATGGGCCTGAGCCTCGCCAAATATGGCGAGGTCACCTTCAAGGACGGCAAGGTGCAGCAGGGCAATTTCGACGATTACCCGGTAATCCGGATCGACGAATCCCCTGCCGTGACCAATGTCTACATCGTGCCGCCCGCCAGCCCCGATACGCCCCCGAGCGGCGTCGGCGAACCCGGCGTCCCCCCGTTCGCGCCGGCGCTGATCAACGCGATCTTCGCCGCGACCGGAAAACGTATCCGGGCGATGCCGATCGGCAAGCAACTGGAGGCATGAGGCGGAACGCAAGCTCGCACCAACCGTTTCATCGATCTGGAGAGGAGACAGATCGATGAAACACAATTTCCCGGCGCTCGCGGTGTCGCTACTGGCGGGCGCCTTTCTTTTGAATACGCAGGCGGCGAACGCACAAGCGAACACGTCACCACCTGCAACTGCCACCCGGCCGGCGAAGACGCCCGCAGAGCAGAATTCCCTGCCGAACAACGCCCCACCGGCGACCACCAACCAGACCACGGGCGAAGCCAGCCGCGACCCGACGATCAAGAAGATGAACGAGGACGAGAAGGCGAAGGTCGACAACAAAGGCAAGTAATTTCCTGTTCCTAATAAAGAACGGCGGACCTTTCGGTCCGCCGCTTTGTCCCCCCGCTCCGCCGCGGCGCTATTTCTTGACCGCGAACACCCAGACGACGCCGCCCTGGGGAACGTTGTTCTCCACGCCGACATTCTGGGTGGCCAAGGCATCCTGGATGCGCTGCGCGTCGACGCCCCAGCCCGACTGGATCGCGATATATTGCGTGCCGTCGACCTCATAGGACATCGGCATGCCCATGATGCCGGAATTGGTCTTCTGCTCCCACAGCAGCTCGCCACTCTTGGCATCGAAGGCGCGGAAGTTGCGATCGTTGGTGCCTCCGGCAAAGACCAGATCACCCGCGGTCGCGAGCACCGAACCGAACAGTTGCGATTTCGGGAAGGTGTGCGACCAGACCTTCTTGCCGCTGGCTGGATCCCAAGCCTGCAACTCGCCCATGTGAGTGGCGCCGGGGCGCACGGTCAGACCGATATCCTCCGGCTTGGTGCCGAGCCAGAGCTGGCCGGGAACCAGCGGCGTTTTCTCGCCGGAGAAGCCGCCGCAGAAGTTCTCGTTGGCGGGAACGTAGACGAGCTTGGTCTTCTGGCTATAGGCCGCCGACGGCCAATCCTTGCCGCCCCACAGCGACGGACAGAATTCGACCCGCTTGCCAAGCACCGGCTTGTGCTCGGGATCGACGATCGGCCTGCCGGTCTCCTTCTCGATGCCCTTCCAGACATTGGTGTACACGAACGGCCAGCCGGTCACATAGTTGATGCGATCGGGCTTTGCTTCGAGAACCCAGAAGATCGCATCGCGCCCGGGGTGAATGAGCGCCTTGAACGGACGGCTTTCCCGTTCCACGTTGACCAGGATCGGCGCTTCAACCTCGTCCCAATCCCAGGAATCGTTCTGGTGATACTGGAAGTGGGTCTTGATCTTGCCGGTGTCCGGATCGAGCGCGAGCACTGAGCTGGTGTAGAGGTTGTCGCCAGCATGCGCCGAGCCGGGCCATGGTGCGGCGTTGCCGACGCCCCAATAGATCGTCTTCGTGTCCTTGTCGTAATTGCCGGTCATCCAGGCCGATCCGCCGCCGGTCTTCCAGTCGTCGCCGCTCCACGTCTCGCTGCCGGGCTCGCCGGGGGCGGGAATAGTGAAGGTCCGCCACAGCTCCTTGCCGCTATTGGCGTCATATGCGACGACATAACCACGGACTCCGAATTCGCCGCCGGAGCCGCCGACGATGACCTTGCCGTCGACGATCAGCGGCATCAGGGTCATATACTGGCCCTTCTTGTAATCCTGCACCTTCGTATCCCAGACCACCTTGCCGGTCTTGGCATCGAGCGCAACCACATGGTCATCCGTCGTGGCGAGATAGAGCTTGTCCTGCCACAGGCCGACGCCGCGGCTGGTCGGATGCAGCTGGAACAGGTCCTCGGGAAGCTGCCGCTTGTAGCGCCAATATTCGTCGCCGGTCTTGGCGTCGAGCGCGATCACCTGCCCCATCGGGGTTGCAACGAACATCACGCCGTTGTTGACGATCGGCGGCGCCTCGTGGCCTTCGATCACGCCGGTGGAGAAGGTCCATACCGGCGTCAGGCTCTTGACGTTCGAGGTGTTGATCTGCTCGAGCGGGCTATAGCCCTGCCCGTCATAGGTCCGCCGATACAGCATCCAGTTGCCCGGCTCGGGATTTTCGAGACGCGCCGAGGTCACCGGGCTGTAATTCTCGATCGGGCCAGCCACCGCGGCGGTTGAGACAAGGCACGCGAACGCCGCTGCACTCGTAAGAAGCCATTGTTTCCTGCTCATTAGATGCTACCTCCCTGCTCTGTTTTTCATTTACGACCTTTCGCAACTTTTAGTTGCATAACTCCAATTCGTTCGCGTTGCCTGATCCTTCGCCTCAAACACCTACCTTTCCTACGAACGCCGCAGACACTGTGAGCGAACCGTCAGTAAGAGCCAACGGAAGCGCCGCCAGACGACGGGTTGCCGGCCCGAACACGACGTCCGCGTTGTGCCGCGGGTCATATTCGGAATTATGGCAAAAACACTTGAGGACCTTCTGGTCGCTTTCGGCCGCCTTCACCCAACCGGTGATCGGACATCCGGCATGCGCGCAGATCACTGAATAGGCGACGATGCCGTCGGCCGAACGCGCGCGCGTGTCATCATCGAGTTCATCGGGATTTAGCCTGATGACGAGCACTTCATTCAAACGCGAACCTTTGCGGACCACCGAGGTGGCGGGATCCTTCGGCCAGGCGCGTACCGGAGGGCCGCCTAGCTTGAGGTCGTCGGACTTGATGACTTGGCCGGCGCGGTCGCCTTCGGCGATAACGAGGAGATCGCCCTTCTTCGGCCGATCGCTGCTGCCGGGCTGATCCTCTTGCGCCGCAACAGGCGAGGCGGCCGCAACGCAGGCGCCGGTGGCAAGAACCTTCAGAAGCGAACGACGTGTCTGGTCTGGATGGTGCATCTCGAGTTCCATCTTGAGTTGAGGTGTAACACCGAGCTTGAATTCAGACCCGGTGCAAATGAGCGCCGGAACTCTGCCGAAAACAAGGCAATCAATGACTCCGTTGCAGCGGGTGGTTTTTTCTCTTGCCGTTCGTTGTCGACAGCAGCCGCGATGCTCAAGCCCTCATCACATCACGCGCGAGCAGCAATGCAATGATGATTTTTCGGATCAGGTTGGACGCTCCTGAATTTGTGCGGCGCGCCAAGGAACGTGTGCGATGCGGATGCAGGTGAGAGCGTCGAACGTATTAGCCCGCTAACACATCCGCGCTCACGCTCGCGAGAGACGCGCGATTGTAGGGTGGGCTAAGCGCAGCGTGCCTACCATCAGCACTCCGCTCGCAATGGTAGGCCTGCTGCGCTTAGCCCACCCTACGACGCTGCATTCACATCGTCATATGTGGACGGCCCCAATTGGCAAGCACCTTTTGAAGTATCGAACGAGCTGGTCTGCTTCGGTCATATGTCCGGCCTGTTGGTGCGGGCTTATGACCGCTGGCCCTGATGAAATCCGATTGCCGTGGCCCCTATCATTGCGACGAGCTTGGCGGCTCGTGACGTTGTCGGGGTGTCCATGGCTTTCGGTGGTGACCGTATCGCTCATCACTTCTTTCGTGCTTACCAAACGTAACCCGGCATACTCCGTTGGAGTGCTGTTTGCGATGGTGAGATGTAATTCTCGCCGCGCACGGTGACCCAGGCCTCGCGGCCATCGAGCGTAAAGAATGCTTCATGCGGCGATCGGCCGACATAGGTCACATGCTTGGCGGCATTGGTCGCGGTGTCGATGAAGGTTACCGAGTTCGATCCGATCGAGACCACCGCCAGGGTGCGATGATCGGGCGAATAGCCCATTCCGTGGACCAGAACCTGCCCCTTGTAGAGCGGGCTGAAGTTAACGGGTTGCGGATCGCCCAACCTGATCACGCCGAGGAGCTTGTTATCGAGGGGGTCCGTCACCGAGACCGTATTCGAGAATTGCTCCGCCGCGTAAACGCGGTCGTGATGGCTGATCGGCACATCGGGCGCGGACAGCGCGCCGGGCGCTTGTCCTGCCCACGCGGCGGAACAGGTCGCAAGCATCGTACCGGCAAGGAGAAGGCTTTTCCAGATCGTCATGGTTTGCTCCTACTTCTTCGTTCCCGATGACATGTCCATCGGCATGCCTGAGTGGTGATGTTCGACCGGTGTCGAAGCCGGTTACTGTTGTGTGGGAGCAGGCGCGGCATCCGTCACCGGCTGACCGATCGCAAGCTTCATAGCCGCGATTTCCTGCATCTGATCGACGATGATCTCCTGCGCGATGCGCCGTAACTGTTCGTTCTTGCCGTAGCGCAATTCGCTGATCGCCATGTCGATCGCGCCTTGATGATGAGGGGACATCATCGCCACAAAATCGCGATCGACATCGCCGGTCGGCTTGATCTCCATGTCGTTCATCATCCTGGTCATCGCAGCCTCGTTCTCTTTCCAAAACGGAGCCTCGTCGGCGGCAACTGCCGGCTGCGCAGGCTGGTGGGCTTCGTGCGCAAGCACATGCGACGGAAGAGAAAGCGCGATGAGAAGGCGCGCGCCAAGAACCGCAGTGCCTGGACCTGGTCTCGGAAGCATACCTGACAGTGCCGTCACGGCGCCGTGAAACGATGGCCTACGCATTCTGGCCTCCATATTGATTGGGTTGTGGGGGTGTGACGCGTGCAGGCGCGTCTTATTCCGAAGGGCTGCCAAACGGGCCGATCACATAAACGTTGGCGCTCAGAACCGAATGGCAGTAGATGAACCAATATGGAGCGTCTTTTCCTCAACAGTGATGTGCCAGCCACGTCCAGCGGCAGATGGACCTATTGGCGCCCAATGGCGGAGCACGTTGTAGAGCTGGGCACCCTGCACGGTCGCGAGGTAGGTCTGCCGACGCATTTCCACGACGAGAACCAGATCACGTTCGTTCTTTCCGGCAGGCGAAGATTTGTCGTTGAAGGCAACGTCATCGATCTTGCTGCTGGCCAGGGCACGCTGATTCCTGCCGGCATTCCTCATCGTTCCATCGCAGAACCTGCCGGAGTGGTCTGCCTTAATGCCTATGTCCCCGCGGGGAGATATGCGGTCGGCCCGATGTTGAAGGAAATCGAACGCCAGTGGCGCAAATCCGATCAAGTTCGATGGAACGACCTCATTGCAGTGATCCGCGAACACCGCCAGGATGAGATGCTGGCCAGCCCTGCCGCGCCCGTTCGCACCATCTGCGATAAACCCGTCGGAGAGATCGCGGCGCGAATGGGAATGAGCCGTGAAGGCTTTTCCCGCATGTTCACCCGGCGTGCCGGTATGCCTCCTCACGCCTTCAGGCTCGCGAGCAGGCTCAATCGGGCGCGCAAATTGCTGCGTGCCGGTGAGACCATTGCCGCGGTCGCGGCGGAAACCGGGTTCGCCGACCAGAGCCATCTCGGTCGATGGTTCCGGCGGATCTTTGGCGTTACGCCGGGCCAATACCGCTTGGGCTGAGCCTGTCACAAACATTCCAGACGCGCCGATCCGGCTCCCTTAATGGAGGCGCGATAGAGCGCGGAGAGCCAGTCACTCGACTGCGGCGATAGCCACTCATGGCACCGGCTCATACCCATTTGATGAGGTGGTGCGATGCCAGGAGGCTATGTCAACGTGTTGTTCTGTCTCGTGGTGGTGGGCGCGGGAGTCAGCGTCGCATTCCAGCAAGTTCTCAACTCGAACCTCCGGACAGAGCTGGACTCCCCCTGGTGGGCAGGGTTCATCAGCTATCTCGTCGGCACGATAGTCATGCTGGCGGCTGCTACAATCTCCGATCAACCATGGCTGTCGGCCGCCATGGTCGTGCGCACCTCCTTCATTTCATGGGCAGGCGGCATCTTCGGTGCGATCTTCATCGGAACCGCTATTCTTATGGTGCCTCGCCTCGGTGCCGCGACAGTGCTTGCCTTGATTGTCGTCGGTCAAATGATCGGATCACTGGCTTTCGATCATTTCGGCGTTCTTGGTATTCCGCAACATTCAGCAAACCCGGTCCGGCTCGCCGGTGCAGCCCTTCTCGTTCTCGGCGTCACTTTGGTCCGTTTCTGATTGACGGAGCGAATACTGACTTCGGCTGGGTTCGGAACAACGAGGCGCGGCTACACGAAATCGATGTGCTTGTTCAGCGGCAACTCGCGGATGCGCTTGCCGGTGGCGGCGAAGATGGCGTTGGCGAGTGCTGGCGCGGCGGGAGGAACCGGGGGCTCGCCGATGCCGCGGATCGGGCTGCCGTTGTCGACGGCGCGCACTTCGATCGCCGGCGCCTGATTGAGGCGCAAGCCTTGGTAGGCGTCGAAGTTCGTCTGCTCGGCGACGCCGTCCTTGAAGGTCAGTTCGCAATTGACGGCGTGGCCCAATCCCCAGATCACAGCGCCCTGAACCTGGTTCTCGAAATTGGTCGGGTCCAGCACCTTGCCGACATCGGCGGCGACGAACACCTTGTCGATCCGGATGCCGCGCGGCGTGTTCGAGACTTCCACGACCTCGGCCACCGGCACGCCGAATGACAGCGTGAACGCGATGCCGCGGCCGCGATCCTTGCCTGTAGCGCTGCCCCATTTCGACATCTCGCCCACGGTGGCAAGCACTCTGCGCGACGGCTCGTGCCAGCATAGCCGGATCAGTTCCTGCAGCGGATCGGCGCCCGCCGCGTGGATCAACTCGTCGAGGAAGCCATTGTGCAGGAAGCCGTTTGCCGACGCGCCGACCGAGCGCCAGGAGCTCACCGGCACCAACTCCGGCACGCGATAGCCGGTGACGCGATAATGCGGAATCCGGAACGGCTGGTCCCAGGCCCCCGCCACGATCGCGATATCAGGTCCGAAGGTCGGCATCTGCAGCCGCCCGATCTGAGAGGCTGTCACCGACGGACAGGCGACCTTGAGGTCATAGGCTTCGACCTTGCCATCCCTGACCGCGCCGCGCATGCGCGCCATGCCGAGCGGGCGCGGGAAGTCGTGGGTCATGTCCTCTTCGCGCCTCCAGGTCATCTTGATCGGAGATCCGGGATGCGCCTTTGCGAGCTCGACCGCCTGGCGGACATAATCGTCCTCGAGGCGCCGGCCAAAGCTGCCGCCCGACATCAGCGAATGAAGGTGAATCTTGTCAGGTGCGAGCCCACTGACTTCGGCCGCCGCCGCCACCAAGAACAGCGGCATCTGCGTGGCCGTCCAGATATCGAGCCGTCCGTCCTTGAGCTGGACCACGGCGTTCATCGGCTCGAGCGGCGCATGCGCGAGATATGGCACCTTGTATTCGGCCGCGATCGCGCCATCGCCCTGCAGCGCCGTCTCGACATCGCCCTCATCCTTGAGCCGGCTATCCTGGCGCTCGCCTGTGAAGGACGCCGCGACCGTCTCGAACATCGCTGCGCTGGATGGAGGATAGGGCGCCGGGCCCCAATCGCATTTGATCAATTCCGCCGCCTGGAAGGCACGCCAGGTGTTGTCGGCGATCACGCCGACGCCGCCGCTGATCGGCACGACCGCAATGACACCCCTCGCCTTCTCCGCCGCGCTCGCGTCATATCCCTTGATGCCGCCGCCGATGGAAGGATTGGCGCGAACCGTCGCGTAGACCATGCCGGGCATGCTGATATCGATGCCGAACGTGGCTGTGCCGGTCGACTTCGCGACGATGTCGATGCGCTGCATCGGCTTGCCGAGATAGCGCCACTCCGACTCCGGCTTCAGCCGGACCTTGCGCGGCGGTTCGATCTTGGCGGCTTCCGCTGCCAGCGACGCGTAGCTCAGCGCCTCGCCGCGCGGCGTGATCACGCTGCCGTCCCTGGTCTTCAACTGGTGCTTTGGAATTCCGGTCTGCATCGCTGCCGCCTGCAACAGGACTTCGCGAGCAGCCGCGCCGGCAATGCGCATCTTCTCATAGGCATCGGCAACCGACGACGATCCACCGGTGATCTGCAGCCCCAGGAACTTGCTCACCGCGTCGCCCACGACGCGCGCGGAGCGCGCCTTGATGCTGTCGTCGGTTGCCGGAACGGGAAGGCCCTCGGCGGCGGCGATGCCGTTATAGTACGCGCTGCTCGGCGGTCCGAAATCGATCCTGATGTCGTTCCAGGCGATATCGAGCTCCTCGGCGACCAAAGCCGCAAGCACTGACGCGACACCCTGTCCGAGATCGGCGCGCGGCGTGATGATGGTGACGCCGGCCTGGTCGATGCGCACGTAAGGCGTCAGCGCCGCTTGCCCGTCGCCAAGCTCCTTCAGCAGCGGATTGATCGGCTCGCGCTTATAGGCATAGACGCCGAACGCGACGCCGCCTGCGATCACAGCAGTACCGATCAGGAAGGTGCGCCGCGCGATGGTGCCGGCCCTGCTCATGTCGGGCGGCCTTTGAGTTCACGCGCTGCGGTCTTGATCGCAGCGCGGATGCGCGGATAAGTACCGCAGCGGCACAGATTGCCGGACATCGCCTCATCGATATCGTCGTCGCTCGGATTGCCGTTCGCGCTGAGCAGCGCGGCGGCCGACATGATCTGGCCGGATTGGCAGTAGCCGCATTGCGCGACCTGATGCTCGACCCACGCCTTTTGGACCGCATGCAGCGCCGCCGGTGTGCCTAATCCTTCGATCGTGATGACGTCGGCTTTGACGTCGCCGACCGGCAGTGAGCAGGAACGCACCGGCTCACCACCGACATGCACTGTGCAGGCCCCGCACATCGCAATGCCGCAGCCATATTTGGGACCGGTGACGTCAAGCACGTCGCGCAAGACCCACAGCAGGGGCATCTCGTCTTCGACGTCAACCTCATGCGTCCTGCCGTTGACGATGAGCTGCATGCGACCTCCGGAACCCGTGCGATGACGATCCTCGATCGCATGCGCATTTTCTCTGCCGCTCTGGTCAGAGCAACAGCAGCCTATGCCAAAGCCCTGGCTCTGTCATAGCGGTTCGGGGGCAGTTCACACACGCGTGTGCGCGTTGCGCGGCATCAAGCCGCATGCAATCGTAGCCCGGGTGGAGCGAAGCGTAACCCGGGGACCGCCGGCAAACGAGGATACAGGCGTCCCGGTTGCGCTTCGCTTCACCCGGGCTACGAAAGTATCAGGCTACGGAAGCGTCAGGCGCGGCGGCGCTGCGGCGTGGTGCCATTAGCGTCCCAGTGGCTCCAGCTCACGCTTGCGAGGCTTCGCCCGTCGGTGGCCAGCGGCCGCTTGGTTCGCCGCTCGTAATCGCCGATGCAGCGCTCCGCTTCCATGATCTTCCGCTTCAGCTCGCTGATCGCTTGCTCGGTTTTTCGGTTGAAAGTCGGGATAGCGGCCCCCCCGAACCGGGCGATTTCCAATTCCTTGAGCGCAGCGCGGTGCTTCCTGACCTGCGCCCGTTGCCAGGCAATATGGCTATCGCTGTCCGCCGTCATGTTGCAGCCACCAGCTTGGATCGTTGCGCGGCATTGGGCACTTCGATGTCAACCTCGAGCATCGAGACAAATTTGCCCCGATCCAGCTTGACCACGACCTTCTCCGGATCGAGATCCACATGCTTGGAAACCACGGCGAGGATTTCGGAGCGCAGCAGCTCCAACAGTTCGGGCGCGCCGCTGCCACCCACCCCGCGTTCATGCGCAAGCAGGATCTGCAGCCGTTCCCGCGCGACTGGCGCGGAGCCGGAGCGGCCGCTCATAAGCCGCAGGAGATTCATCATGCCGCCCTCCGTCGTAATAGCCTGTTCATCAGTCCCTTGCGTTCAACCGGCACCGTCATGGGCACCGTCTCGCCCATCAGGCGGCGTACAGCGTCCATATAGGCGCGGGACGGCGCGCTGTTCGTGCTGTTCAGCGTGACCGGGCAACCGACATTGGATGCGCGCAGCACGTCCTGGCTTTCGGGGATGATGCCGAGCAGCGGCGTCGCAAGGATCTCCAGGATATCGTCGATCGAGAGCATCTCGCCGCGCGAGGCGCGCGAGGCGTCGTACCGGGTGACCAGGAGGTGCTTCTCGACCCGCTCGCCCCGCTCTGCTTTGGCGGTTTTCGAATCCAGCATGCCGATGATGCGGTCGGAGTCGCGCACCGAGGAGACTTCGGGATTGGTGACGATGACCGCCTCGTCCGCATAGCGCATCGCCAGCGTCGCGCCGCGCTCGATGCCGGCCGGGCTGTCGCACAGGATCCAGTCGAACTTGGTCCTAAGCTCGTTGATGACCCGCCGCACGCCCTCATCCGTGAGCGCGTCCTTGTCGCGGGTTTGCGACGCCGGAATCAGCCACAGATTCTCCAGGCGCTTGTCGCGGATCAGCGCCTGCGAGAGCTTGGCGACGCCCTGCACCACGTTGATGAGGTCGAACACGACCCGCCGTTCCGCGCCCATCACCAGGTCGAGGTTGCGCAAGCCGACATCGAAGTCGATCACGACAACGCTTTGTCCGGCTTGCGCAAGAGCCGCACCGAGCGCAGCCGTGGACGTCGTCTTGCCGACGCCTCCCTTCCCAGACGTCACGACCAAAACCTTGGCCATTTTCTCTCCTCCTTTGGTCGATCAATTCAGCGCTGTGATTTTGAGGGAATCGTCTTCGAGCCACGCCTGGGCCGGCCGGCTGCGCAGGCTTTCGCCGATGTCCTCTGCGGTCTGGTAGTAGCCATCGATGGCCAGTAGTTCGGCTTCGATCCTCTGGCAGAAGATCCGTGCCGATGAATTGCCGTTGATGCCGGCCATCGCCCGGCCGCGCAGCGTTCCATAGACATGAATGGAACCGCCGGCGACGATTTCGGCGCCCGAGCCGACCGAGCCCAGCACGGTGACATCGCCATCCGTGAACACGATCGACTGGCCGGAACGCACCGGCTGGTCGAGCAGCAGCGATGTCTGTTTCGGCTTCGCCGGCTTGGTTTGCGGCTTTGGCGGCTCAGACTGCGGGAGCCCGCAGGGCCGGCCGCCCGTGAGCAGCGGCGGCAGGCTGTTGGTGAGATGGTCGGGGCTGACGCCCTCGATGCCGAGCACGCGGATGTTGCGCTGCTCGAGGTTGGCAACGAGATGCTGGATCGCGCTCTGGCTGAGGTCCAGCGCCGAGAGGTCGAGCACCACCGGCTTGCCGACGAAGAATCCGGGTGAACGGGCGAGCGTCGCGTCGATTTCCCCGAGCCAGTTCATGATCGGGACCACGGGGGTAAACACGAACGCAACGTAGGATCGGCCCCGCATGCGGACCAGTTGACGGTTTGACTGCACAGGTGCGTCCATCGCGGCCGACTCAGCTCCTTTTCGAATGGTTAATGATCGGTAGCCATGGTTAATCATCCGTTAACGGCCCTGTCATTCCACGGAATAAAGGCATAAAAGGCCTGTCCCGGCGGACCGGAGGGCAACAGCATGACGAGGCGGCCGGCGAATCAGTGCCGTAGCCCGCCTATAGAGATCTCAGGAGATCATGGCGATCCGGCGATGATGCCGAAGCGCAGGCCCTTTTCCTTGAGCCACCGGCGATAGGCGACGGAGGAGCCGTCGGCCCGGGTCGGGATTTCCGCGCGCGGCTCGAGCGGCAGCCGCAGGGGACGCTGGTTCTCGACGATGATGCGGTCCTGCGAAAAGATCACCTGCTCGAACTTCAGCATGTCGTTGTAGGCCGACTGCGCATCGACCAGGAACATCACCGGCTGGGCGCGGCACAGTTCCTCCTCGATCGGCTGGATGAACAGCGCGATCGCATCGAGCCGCGAGGGAGCCGAGGGGCAGACCCGGTAGAGCATCACCGTGAACGGCGACGGCACGCGGTAGGTGAGCTGCACGAAATCGCCTGATGATTCCGTCACCGCGATGCGCGGCTGGAAGAAGCGGCAATTACTCGCCCAGACCTCGTCGACGTCGCGGCGGATCTCGCTCACATAGCTCGGCACCTCCGTGTGCGGCACGGCGCCGAGGATGTCGTGATGGACGTAAGGGAAATGCGCCATGTCGAGGAAATTCTCGATCACCCGCGGCGCGGAAGTGCGCATCTTGACCCAGCCGCAAATCACGAAACGGCGGTCCTCCTCCGCGGCCTCGGCGATGTCGAAGATCTCGCGCCGCGGCTGGCCGAGCGTGGTCCAGAGGCAGCCATAGCGCTCGCGGGTCGGCAGCGGCGCGGCCGGTGTACCCGCGACGATTTCCCGTACGCGCGGGGCGCCATCGGCGTCGCAGTCGATGATCAGATCCTGGCCGAGCAGGCGCGTGAGGCGCGGCGTTGCCGTCACCTCGGACAATGTCTCGATCGCGTACCATTCGTTCAGCGCGACGGGATCAGTGGTCTTGGCCATCGCCTCCCCCAGCCGCGCCGGTCCACTGCACCGAGCCGTGGACGTGCTCGGCGAGCCAGGCGGCGCGGCGCGCGAACAATCCCGGCGCCACCTCGTGAACGTGATCGATCAGCGCGCGCAGATCGGCTGTCTTCAACCGGCCGTCCTCGACGACGATCCGGCCGTCGACCATTGTCAGCGCGACATCGCCGCCGCGCACGGCGTGCACCAGATTGTGCTGCAGGTTGAAATAGGGTCCCTCGCCGAACAGCGGCGTCATCCGCGGCGTGTCGGTGCGCACCGCGATCAGGTCGGCCTTCTTGCCGATTTCGAGCGAGCCGATCTCGTGGTCGAGGCCGATGGCGCGCGCGCCCAGGATCGTGCCCATCCGCAGCGCGGTCCAGGAATCCAGCGCTGCGGCATTGAGCGACTTCAGCTTGCCGAGCAGCGAGGCCGCCTTCATCTCCTCGAACATGTCGAGATTGTTGTTCTCCTTCTCACCGTCGGTGCCGAGGCCGACGGCGAGGCCAGCCTGCAGCATCGCCTCGACCTGCGCGATGCCGCTGGCGAGCTTCATGTTGCTGACGGGATTGTGCGCGACCGAAACGCCGCGGCGGGCGAGCAGCGCGATCTCGGCGTCGTCGAGCCAGACCGCATGCGCGATCATCGCCCGCGGCGTCTCGAACAAGCCGAGATCGTCGAGCACGAACATCGGCCGCTTGCCGTAGCGCTTCTCGAACTCGGCGACCTCGATCGAGGCCTCGCTGCAATGGGTGTGGAAACCAGTGCGCTGGCGTTTCGCCATCTCGACCGCGCGGCGTTGCGCGGCTTCGTCGGCATAGAAGAGATGCTCGAGCCCGACCCAGACGGAGATGCGACCGTCCTCCTTGCCGTGCCAGCTCTCGATCATCCGTTCGTTGTCGTCGAGCGTGTCGAAATAATTGTAGTCCGGATGCTCGCCGACATAGGGCACCGCGACGAGGCGGTTGCCGATGGCGCTGGCCGCGCGTGCGCTGCCATCCATGAAGCGCCACATGTCGACCGTCGTGGTGGTGCCGGAGAGCACGCTCTCGGCGTAGCAGAGATAGGACGCGGCCTCCGCCTCGTGCGGCCGGAGCACGCGATGCATCGGATTGATGTGCAGGCGCAACCAGTCCCACACCGGCAGGTGCTCGGCGGTGCCGCGCAGGAAGCCGGAATGCATGTGGCAGTTCACCAGCCCCGGCATCACCAGGCAGTTCTTGAGGTAAGTGACCTCGGCCGCCGGCTCGGCGGCACAGAGCGCGTTGCTCTTGCCCACCGCAGCAATGCGGGCGCCGCGCACCAGCACCGCGCCGTCGGAGATAACACGGTTGGCTTCGTCCATGGTGAGAACGAAGTCGGCGGCGATGATCTGGTCCTTTGCGTTCATGCCGCCTGCTCTGCAGGTTTCATGCCGGTGATCAAATCGGCGGCGCGCTCGCCGATCATCACCACGGGCGCATGGGTATTGCAGGACGGGATGATCGGGATCACCGAGGCATCCGCGATGCGGAGGCCCTCGACGCCGCGCACCCGCAACTCCGGGTCGACCACGGCGCGCTCGCCTACGCCCATCGCGCAGGTGCCGCAGGTGTGGAAGAAGGTCGAGCAGCTCATGCGGATGAACGCGATCTTCTCGCTGCGCGATAGCAGACGGGTGGGCGCGGCCGGCGCCGCGATGAGATCGGCGAAGGCCTTGGTAGCAGAGAGTTCCATGATGGTGTCGATGCCGGCGATCAGCGCCTCGAGGTCGGCGGGCTCGGCGAGGAAGTTCGGCTGCAGCTCGATCGCCGCACCCGGCTCGGCGCTGTTGAGCCGCATGCGGCCGATGCTGGCCGAGCCCATCAAGCCCGGCGACATCGCGAAGATGTCGCCGGAGAGATCGTAACCCGCGGCAACCTCATCGTTGGCGTGACGGCCCTGCACGACGAAAGCGTGGAGATCGGGCGCGGCGAGCGTGGCAGCGCTCTTCCAGTTCATCATGCTGCCGCCGCCATTGTCGCGGACCGGCCCGAGCGGCGCCTTGGCGCGAAAATTCATGCCCATCAGCAGCGGATGGTCCTGCAGATTCTCGCCGACGCCTGCGAGGTCGGCAATGACTGATACGCCGAGCCGCGCGAGTTCCTCCGCCGGACCGATGCCGCTCATGAGGAGCAGCCGCGGCGTGTCGATCGCGCCGAGCGCCAGGATGATCTCGGAGTCCGCACGCGTCTCAACGATGGCGCCGTCGATGATCGCGCGCACCGCGCGGGCGCGGCGGCCCTCGAACAAAAGACCGATCGCGAGCGCGTTGGTGCGGATGGTGAGATTATTCCGCTCCGCCACGGGGCGGAGATAGCCGCGCGCCGCGCTCCAGCGCTTGCCTTCGCCGACGTTGAGATTGGCGAGGCTGGCGCCCTCATTGCTCGCGCCGTTCGGATCGTCGATCACGGGGATGCCGAGTTCGGCGGCGCCCGCGAGCATGGCGAGCGCGATCGGATGCGGATCGCGCGGCCGCTCGATGCGCAAAGGACCGCCGGCACCGCGACAGTCGGAGGCGCCGCCCTCCCAATCCTCAGCTCGCTGGAAGTAAGGCAGCACGGAACGGAAATTCCATCCCACAGCGCCCGCTGCCTCCCAGGCATCATAGTCGGAGGGGTGGCCGCGGTACCACAGCATCGCGTTGAGGCTCGACGATCCCCCGAGCACGCGGCCGCGCGGAATCGCGATGCTGCGATCGTTCAACTCGCGCTGCGGCGCGTAGCGATAACCCCAGTCGTAGGGGCCGCCGAGCAGCGCGGTCCAGTTCGCGGCATCCTCGATCGCGGCGATGCCGGCATCCGACGGTCCGGCTTCGAGCAGCAGCACACTCGCATCGCTGCGTTCGGCCAGCCGCCGCGCCACCACCGCGCCGCCGGACCCGCCACCGAGCACGATGTAATCATAGGCGGGGAGGAGCGCGGTCATGGCTGTTGCATTCTTGGCTCAATTGGTCCGCTTGCGCGTGTCACCTCTCCCCATCGGGGAAAGGTCGCGCCCAACGGGTCGCGCCGAAGGCGCGCCCGATGACAGGCTCCGGCGCGGGTGAGGGGCCGCCGGTCCGACGAGAGAGCGAAACCCCTCACCCGGATCGCATCTTGCGATGCGATCCGACCTCTCCCACAAGGGGAGAGGTGAAGAGGCGACGCGCAAGCAGATCGAGCCAATAACGTCATGCCTTAGTTATGCTCGCTCGGGCCCATGATGACGATGTTCTCGGTGCGCTCGACGTGGCGGACGAAGATGTATTTGTCCTCGCGCCCATCGCTGTGCTTGCGCTTGATGTCGGGCTGCACCGTGCCGGACACTTTTGCCACGACCAGATATGGCTCCTGCGCCGCCAGCCCGTCCGCGCAATGGCCGTCGAATTCCTCGATTGTGCGCGCGGTATAGGCCCGCGTCACGCCCGCGCCGCGCGCGATCGCGGCGATGTCGACGCGGCCGCTTGCCGTATGCGTCGGCGGGCCGCCGATCGACTGGTAGCATTCATTGTCCCAGACCACGACGAACAGATTCTTCGGCTGCTCGTTGGCGATGGTGGCGAGGATGCCGAGGTTGAACATCATGCCGCCGTCAGTATCGAGCGAGACGATGCGCCGATGCGGCAGGCCTGCCGCAAGACCAAACGCCTGCGCGCTGACGCAACCGAGCTGCTGCTGGAACAGGCTGGCATCGCGCATATGGGGAGCGGCGTTGTACCATTCGTCGACACTCGCGCCGAGCGAAAGAATCACGAGCTCGTCGGAGAGCCGGCGCGCCAGCGCCTTCATGCAGTGGAACCGCTTCATCGCACCACGCTCCCGCCCAGCGCGACCGCCGAGTGATAATAGGCCGAATAGGACCAACTGAACGCATCGGTGATGGCGCGCTCGATCCGCTCCTCTTCCGTCACGATGCGATAGGGAATGCGCAGCGCGTTCAGCACCGGCTCCATGGTGATGCCGTGCGGGATCGCCCACCAATTGTTCTCGCCGAGTTCGCCGCGATAGCTCATCAGCATCACCACTGGGATGCCGGCCCCGAGCCCCATCCGCGCCAGCGGCTCGACCGAGGCGCGCAGGCCCGAATTCTCCATCACCAGCGCCGCGCGCTTGCCCGACAGGAACACGCCACCGCAGATCGCGGCGCCCTCGCCTTCATTGGTGACGCGAATGGTGCGGATATCCGGGTCGGCGTCGAGCGCCGGATAGAGCTCTTTGAATAGCGAGTCCGGCAGATAGCAAACGAGGCTGACACCTGCTTGCTTCAAGCCGCGGATCACGGCGTCGACGGCGGATGGCTTCATGCAGATTCCCCTTTCGGGCAAAATCTCAGGCGCGAGATGTTCTGAATAGGCCCTGATTTCTCACCAGCCTGATGCGCCATGCGCAACATGTCTCAGCCGCCGGACAGGCCCTCGATCGCCCGCGTCAGCATGGTGGCGAGGCTCGAGGCCGCTTCCGACATGCCGGACTTGGCGCGCGACAGCAGCACCAGCTTTCGTGGCCGCAATTTGGGATCGCGCAGCGGCACGAACACCAGCGCCCCGCTCCTGATCTCGCGCTGAACGCCGATCCGCGTCTGCAGCGCGACGCCGTTGCCGCGCATGGCAAGATCGGCCATGACCGTGATCGAGTTGGTCAGCGCGCGGCGCCCGAAATCGATCGATGAGCCGTTCAGCGCTTCCTCGATCGAGGCACCGAGCGAAAGGCTGGCATCCGACAGCACGACGCGCTCGCCGGCGAGATCGAACAGCCTGAGCTCGCTGCGGCCGGCGAGCCGGTGCCCGGGATGCATCAGCGCCCCCATATTCAGCACCGTGCCGGCGAGCCGCTGCGCGTTGCGCGGCGTCTTGATGTCGAAAGCGATGCCGATGTCGCATTCGCCGTCGGCCACCGCGTCGAACGCATGTTCCGATCCCATCACCTTGATGTCGACGGTGATCGCCGGATAGCTCTCCCAGAACGTCGACATCACGTCGAGCAACAACCCGCGCGCGATGCTCTCCACCACCGCCACCGTAACAGTGCCGCGACGAAGACCCTGGAGGTCGGTGATCTCGGTGTAGGCGCGCGTCATCTCGCCCTGGCTGGCGCGCGTGCGGTAGAGCAGGATTTCGCCGGCGCTGGTGAGTTTCAGCCGCTGGCGGATGCGCTCGAACAGCGGCGTCTGCAGTTCGTCCTCGAGCTGACCGATCACGCGACTGATCGAGGACGGCGCGACATTGAGCACGCGCGCGGCCTGCCGGATCGAGCCGAGCTGGGCGACGAGCTGGAAATAATGCAGGCGCGTCGAGATCAGGCCGAGCCGGTGTGGATCCATCTGCTACTCGAACAGCGGCGCGAGCCGCATTTCCGGCACCAGCACCAGCCCCTTGTCGGTGATGCGGATTTCGGGGATCACCGACAGCGGGATCAGGTTGAAGCCCATATAGGGGATGGTGCAGCCGGCTTTCTGCCATGCCACCTTGAGTTTCTGCACCTCTTCGGCGACCTCGGTCACCCGCTTGTCGGAGAGCAGGCCCGCGATCGGCAGCGGCACCATCGCCTTCACCTTGCCGTCGGCAACGACGCAGACGCCGCCTTGATGATCCCTGATCGCAGCAAGCGCGACCTGCATGTCATCTTCGTTGGTGCCGGCAATGATGATGTTGTGGCTGTCATGCCCTACGCTCGATGCCACCGCGCCGTGCTTGAGACCGAAATCCTTGAGGACACCGTGGGCAACATTGCCGGCCGATTTGCCGTGGCGTTCCACCACAGTGACGAAACAGAGGCCGTAGCGCTCGAACAGCGGCTGCCAGTCATTGGCGGGCTCGATCGCGATGCGGTCGTGGATCAGGGTGATGCCGGGCAGCGCGGTTCTGATAGCATTGACGGTGCAGGCCTCGGTCGGCAGCGCCGGCGTCAGCTTCACCTCGTCAGGCAATTTCACCGTCGAATAGGCGGCTTGCGGATAGCGGTAGCGCTTCGACAGCGCGGCATCGAGCAATGGCGTGATCTTGCCGTTCTCGACCACGCATTCGCCGCCATACCAGGTGGCGTGTGGCCTCAGCGAATCATCGAGCAGCACCAGGTCGGCGCGCCGGCCGCCGCCGAGGCCGCCGATCTCGCCCTCGGCACCGAAGCGCGTAGCGCCATGCAGCGACCCCATCGACCATGCCTGTTCCGGCGACATGCCGGCTTTGACAGCTTCGCGGACCACCCAGTCGAGACCGAATTGCAGGAGATCGTCGGCATCGCGGTCGTCGGTGCAGACGGCGACGCGCTTATGCGACGCGCCGAGTTCGGTGATTGTTCGAATCGCCTGCGGCAGCGAGTGCCACGGCGTGGTCGGCGGACCGCCGCGCAGGAAGATCCAGACGCCGGCTTCCAAGAGATCGTCGGCGATATCGCGGTCGATCGCTTCATGGGTGTCGGTGACGCCGCTCGCGGCATAGGCCGCAACGAATTCGCGACCATAGACATGGCCCGACACCGGCCGTCCGCGCTTGAGCGCCGCGGCAAGGATCGCGTGGCTGCGCTCGTCGCCGAGCGTCACGGGGACGAAATCCATCTTCTCGCCGAGCGCCACCGCCTCCGGCCAGCGGTCGAACAGGCCGGCGATCTTCTCCGCGGTGAGATCGCCGCCGGCGGTCTCGAGTTCCGGCGAGGTGGCGGGCACCGTGCTCGGCACGGTCAGGAAGATCGAGAGCGGTGCCTCGCGCGCATCCTCCAGCATCGCCTCGACGCCGGCGACATCCATCACATTGCCGATCTCATGGCTGTCGCAGAAGATCGTCGTGGTGCCGTTGAGCAGGGCCGCTTCGGCATAGGCGCAAGCCGTCACCATCGAGGATTCGATATGGATGTGCGGATCGACCAGCCCTGGCGCGATGATGCCGCCAGCAACGTCCTTGATCGCGGCGTCGCCAGCGGCAGCCTTGTGCGCGCCGGCCGGCTTCACCGCGGCGATCCGCCCGCCTGCAATCCAGATCTCCCTGTTGTCGATGATCCGCTCCGAATAAGTCGAGAGCACGCGCGCGCCCGTGATGACGAGATCGGGCGCCGCCCGTCCCGAGGCAACGTCGGCGAGACGGCGGGTCATGGTGTGGAGCGGCTGGACGGAAAAGCGGGTGAGCCTGGTCATGGCGGCCTCTTACGTTGCGCGTGCGTGATCGGCCTCAATAATAGTCGGGAATGCCCGGCATGGTCACGAACCCCGGGGTAGTCCGCACGCGGCGCATCCAGCGCCGCAGTGCCGGATAGGCCTCATGTTCGATGCCGAAATCGCGGCTCAGCGCGATTGCCGGGAACAGCGCGAGATCGGCAAGCGATGGATTATCGCCAACGAACCAGGCGGCGCGATCAAATTCGCGTGCCGTCATGTGATCCTCCATCAGGCGGAAGGCGCGCCGCGCGGCAAAGCCCAGCGCCACCTCATCCCCTGGTTCGTCGAACATCGCCAGCCGCCGCGCGAGGAAGGCGGCATGGAGATCGCGGCTGGCAAATTGCAGCCACGCTGCGACCAGGCCGTGCGCCTTCGGTTCGGCGGGCAGCCACGCGTTACCGTTGTCATAAGCGCTGGCGAGATAGGTCATGATCGCTTCCGCTTCGCTCAGCACGATCTCGCCATCAGTTAGGATCGGCAGGCCGCCGCGCGGATTGAGTGCCATCAGCGCGGGCCCAAGATGTTCACGGCCTGGCACCATGTTGACCGCGACCTTGCGGTAGGACAATCCGAGCACAGACAGGACGAGCCGCACCTTGTAGCAATTTTCGTCGAGCTCGAAGTCGTAGAGGGTCATCTCGCTCACGGCGTCACCCCGTGACGCAGTTCGCCGGCGGGCCGCGCCGCTCCTTCGATCTCACGCCGCAAGGCTTCACCCCAGGCGGAGACGCGCTTCTGGCTATCGCCGGAATGGACGTCCGGCGGTCCGGCGATGACGATATGCAGCGCCGCCTCCACATCGGATAGCGGCTGCACCGCGACCAGAATTTCGTCGCCGCCGCTCTTGAGCGAGACCAGCGCATCGGTTCGCGACCGCTGCGTCGGGCCGCCGGCAATCGTCAACAGTGGGCATTCGGCCAGCACGAGCGCGTCGAAAATCTTGGCTGCCGAAGCATCGACATAGAGGCTGCGCACCGGTGTCACCGGCGCGCGCTCGGCAAACCCGATGTCCTGCGGCGCGTCGCTGTCGAGTTCGTTGTAGGCCCAGACGATGCCGAGCCGTTCGATCGAAGGACAGCTCGCAACCCGGATCGTGCTGGGGACGGCAAGATCGGGATGCGCCGGAATATAGCTGCATTGCGCCGCCGTATCGTACTGCCAGCCGTGATAGAGGCAGGCGATGTGGTTGTCGCGCACGAAGCCGAAACTCAAGCGCATGCCACGATGCGGGCAGCGATCTTCCCAGACGTGTGAAGCGCCCGCGCTGTCGCGCCAGACCACGAGCTCGCGGCCGAACAGCCGCGTGCCAGTAGAAGTGCCGCGCTCCAGCCCCTCCGCCAGCGCGACCGGATACCACCCTGTTTCCATCAACCCATCTCCATCGCGAACCCGGCGAACGCGCTGCAAGACTTACGCCGAGGCATTCTTCCGCCAGACATCCCGCACCAGGCAGTCGATCGGCCCGAGGCTGCACGCCATCTCGAACGCATCGACCAGCTCCGGCTGTCCTGAAACCGCCACCTCGATGCAATCAGGCGTCGCCGTCTCCACCACCGCGTCGAGCTGCAACCGCCGCGCGCGGTGGTTGACGAACTCGACGAAGCTGTCGACGCGAAACTGCCCTGCGAAGACGATAACGGTTGCTCCCTGCATGCGCTCACATCCCTGTGGTTCGATTTATTCGAGCGTGCCGCGATCAGGGCAAGCGGAAAGATTGCCCATGCATATCCTTTGAGCAGAGAAGCAGCGATCTGCTTGTTTTTTAAGGCATCGTTGCCGAACGATGTTGCGCTGGATCGATCACCGCAATCGAAAAAAAGCGCCTATGCGAAACAGCCAGCGCCAGACACGCTGACTATGCGCAAGCGTGCGGGATGGGCCGGTGATGCCGCCGATGCGCGGACTGCGGCATGGACCTTGCTACGGAAATCTTTCGGTAACAGAGCGCCGACACGCTGTGTCGACGATCGGCATTGCCCGGAGTTTCCGGCTGGTTTGGCCACGGCAACGATCCGCAACAGAACACGGGCTCCAACACGAGGCTTAGCTCAACCATGTCAGACCTCCGCCATCTGTCCCGCCGGCGCTTCCTGAACCTCGGCGCCGCCGCCGGCTCTTCGCTCCTGTTGCCGCCGGGCCTGATCCGGTCCGCGCATGCCGCGGCACCGCTGCCCGCGGTCGCCGAGAAGGACGCCGTGATCGCCTTCGGCCACACCGGGCCCGTCACCGATGAAGGCTGGACCTGGAGTCACGACCAGGGGATGAAGGCGGTGAAGGCTGCGTTCCCGCAAGTGAAGACCGTGTTCGTGGAGAGCATCCCCTACTCCGCCGATGCGACGCGCACGTACCGGCAGTTCGTCTCCGAGAATGCCTGCATGGTGTTCGCGACTTCGAACTATGGCGACTTCCTCTACGACGTGGCGAAGCGCTCGCCGAAGGTCGCGTTCTACGAATGCGACGGCCGCAACCCGCTCGACAATCTCAGCACCTATTATGTCGGGCACTGGTACCCGACCTATGTCACCGGCGTCGCCGCCGGCCTGATGAGCAAGAGCGGCAAGCTCGGCTATGTCGCATCCTTCCCGGTGCCTTCGGTGTTCTCCGGCACCAACGCGTTCCTGATGGGCGCGCGCTCGGTCAATCCGAACGCGACCATGCAGGTCATCACCATCAATTCCTGGTTCGATCCGCAGGCCGCCACCCAAGCCGGCACGGCGCTGCTCGACAATGGCTGCGACCTCCTGTTCGGCATCATGGACGAGGCCGGCTATCTGCAGGTCGCCGAGAAGCGCGGCGCAAAGGCGGTAATGTGGAACACGGATATCCGCCGCTACGGGCCGAAGGCCTACATCAGCTCGATCGTCATCGACTTCAAGCAATATTATGTCGGCGAGGTGAAGAAGCGGCTCGAAGGCACCTGGACGCCCTCCAGCACCATCCTGCCGATGGGCGCCGGCGTCGACCGCGACGCCTGGGGCGAGAGCGTGCCGGAGGATGTGCGCAAGCAGGCTGACGCCGTGCGCGAAAAGATCCTCGGCGGCTGGTCGCCTTTCGTCGGCGAGATCAAGGACGCCAAGGGCAATGTGAAAGTCGCCAGTGGCAAGCGCATGAGCGAGACCGAGCTCTACAACTGGGATTGGCCGATCGCCGGCATTTCGGGGCTCTGAAGCTGACCGTGATGGCGATGCCCGGTGTCACCGACCGTCCTCCCGGCACGCCGCCACTGGTGCAGCTCCGGGGCATCGCCAAGTATTTTCCCGGCGTCGTTGCCAATCAGGACGTGGACCTCGAAGTATGGCCCGGCGAGATCCACGCACTGCTGGGTGAGAACGGCGCCGGGAAATCCACCTTGATGAATATCCTAACCGGCATCTACCAGCCCGATGCCGGGGAGATCATCATCGACGGTTACTTGAAAAGCTTTGCCTCGCCGGTGGAAGCGATCGCGGCTGGCATCGGCATGGTGCACCAGCATTTCAAGCTGGTGCGTGCTTTCACCGTCGCCGAGAACATCCATCTCGGCTGGTCGGAAACGCCCCGCGCGATCAGTGCGCAGGAACTGGAAGCGCGCACCGCGCAGCTCTCGGCCTCGCTCAATCTCGCGGTCCGCCCGGGCGCGCGGATCGACGAACTCTCGACCGGCGAGCAGCAGCGGGTCGAGATCTTGCGCGTGCTGGCGCGAAGAGCGCGGGTATTGATCCTGGACGAGCCGACCGCTGTGCTGACGCCGTCGGAAGCGCGCGAATTGTTCAAGGCGCTGAAGGAATTCGTCGCGCGCGGCAACGCCGTGATCTTCATCAGCCACAAGCTGGACGAGGTGCTGGAGATTTCCCACCGCGTCACCGTGCTGCGCGGCGGCCGCAAGGTGGCGACCGAACCAACCGGCGCCTGCAGCGAAAAGATGCTGGCGAAATTGATGGTTGGGCACGAGATCGTGCTCGACGATTTACGCGCACGGGGACCGAACGCAGTCGCCAAAGCCAACGAGCCGGTCGTCAGCTTGCGCGAGGTGACGGCACGGGACAGCACCGGCCATGTCGTACTGAACAGGGTCTCGCTCGATATCGCGGGCGGGGAGATCCTCGGCATCGCAGGAGTGGCCGGCAATGGGCAGAAAGAGTTGAGCGAACTTCTGACCGGCATGCGCGCGGCCAGCTCCGGACAGATCATGCTCGGCGGGCGCGATGTCTCGGCCGCGGACGCCGGCGACTTCGCGGATTTCGGCGTCGGCCATATCCCCGAGGACCGGCTGCGCAGCGGACTGGCACCCGCGCTCAGCGTCACCGACAACGCGGTGATCCGCGAATATGACCGCGCGCCGGTCTCGCTCGGACCGTGGTACCGGCCGCGCGCGGCAGCGGCGCTGGCGCGCAAGATAGCAGAAGCCGCCGCCGTGATGGTGCCGAACTATGCGATGCCGATCCGCAACCTCTCCGGCGGCAACCAGCAGCGCTTCGTGGCGCGGCGCGAGATGCGGATCGCGACCAAGCTTCTCGTCGCCGCCTATCCGAGCCGCGGCCTCGACGTCGGCGCGATCAACACCATGATGCGCTATTTCGTCGAGCTGCGCGATGCCGGCGTCGGCATCGTCGTAATCTCGGAAGAGCTCGAGGAACTGCTCAATCTCTCCGACCGCATCGCGGTGATGTTCCACGGCGAGATCATGGGCATTGTCGATAGCGCAGGCGCCGATATCGAACAGATCGGCCTGATGATGGGCGGCCAGCGCGCGGCCACACCGGCGCGCGCGGCTGCGATGGTGCATTGACGATGGCAGTCCGTTTGCAACGCCTGCCATCGGCCTCGCCTGCAATCGCGCTTGCGGCGCGCGCGATTGCGATCCTGATGGCGCTTGTCACCGCCGGTCTCCTGCTCGCGGCCAGCGGCGCGCAACCGCTCAAGCTGGCGCAGCAGGTGTTGAAGTCGACCTTCGGCTCCGGTTTTGGCCTTGAGGATGTCGGCCTGCTGGTAACGCCGCTGATCCTCACCGGGCTTTCTGTCGCCGTCGCGCTCAGAATCGGCGCCTGGAATATCGGCGCGGAAGGACAGTTCTATGCCGGCGCCTTTGCCGCGACTGGCATGGCGCTGTTCGTCCCCGGTCCCACCATCGTGATGCTGCCGCTGATGTTCATCGCCGGCGCGCTCGGCGGGCTGATCTGGATTTTGATCCCGACGCTTGCACGCGCCTATGCCGATGTCAGCGAGCTCATCACGACGCTGCTGCTCAACTTCGTCGCCACACTGATGGTCTACTATGTCGCGACCGGCCCCTGGCTCGATCCTGGCGGCCATGCGCTGGGGACCACCGCGCGGCTGAAGCACGACATCCCCGAATTCATCGGCATGGTGCATTGGGGCTTTCCGATCGCGATCCTGGTGGCCGTGATCACGGCCGCCACCTTCAGCTTCACGCGCTGGGGCTATGAGGTGCGGATCGCGGGCTCGAACCCGCAGGCCGCCAAATATGCCGGCATGCCGTTCCGCCGCCATTTGATCGTGGTGATGCTGCTGTCGGGCGCGATCGCAGGCATCGCCGGCATGCTCGAGGTCGCCGGCACCGTGCATCGCCTGCAGGGCGGCATATCAAACAATTTCGGCTATCTCGGCATCATGGTCGCGGTGCTGGCGCGCGGCTCCTGCATCGGCGTGATCGCCGGCGCGGCGCTGATGGCCGTGATCCTCAACTCCGGCATCATCCTGCAGACCCAGGGCGTCAACACATCCACGGTGCTCGCCATCACCGGATTGATCCTGTTCTTCACCGCTGTCGGCGACGAGCTCGCGCATTTCCGCATCGTCAGCAGCAAACCGGCGGAGGCCTGAAGATGGATCTGATCGCGGGCATCCTGCACACCTCTCTGCTCGCCGGCGGCGTGCTGGCGCTGGCCGCGCTCGGCGAGGTGCTGGCCGAGCGTGTCGGCGTGGTCAATCTCGGTGTCGAAGGATTGATGGCGCTCGGCGCGATATCAGGGATTGCCGCCGTCGTCACGACCAGGAGTCCGACCGCCGGTTTCGCGCTGGCGCTCGCGGTGGGGTTTGTGGTCGGCATGGTGTTTGCCGCGATCACGGTCTATCTGCGCGCCAACCAGGTGCTGTGCGGACTCGCATTGACCTTGATGGGCACGGGCTTTGCCGCGACCGTCGGCAAGGCCTATTCCGGAATCCCGGCGCCGGCGACGTTTACGAGCGTCGAGATCCCCTATCTCAGCTCGATCCCGCTGATCGGCCAGGTGCTGTTCACGCAGAATGTGCTGGTCTACCTGATCTACATCATCCTGCCGGTGATGCTGCACGTCCTGATCTTCCGCACTCGCCACGGCCTCAACCTGCGCGCCGTCGGCGAGAACCCGGCCGCGGCCGATGCGGCAGGGATCGCCGTGCAACGGATCCGCTTCTGGTATGTAACCGCGGGCGCGGCGCTCGCTGCCGGCGCCGGCGCCTATCTCACGCTCGCCTTCGTGCCGTCATGGTCCGAAGGCGTCGTCGCCGGCCGCGGCTGGATCGCGGTGGCGCTGGTGATCTTCGCCGGCTATCGCCCACTGAATGCGGTGCTGGCCGCGCTGCTGTTCGGCGTCATCACCTCGCTCGGCTTCGTCGGGCAGGCGCGCAACTGGCCGATCGCCGCACCCGTGCTCTCGATGCTGCCCTATCTCGGCACCATCGCCTTCATCGTCGTTCCCGTCGTCGCCTGGCACCGCATGCGCCAGGTGATGGCCGCACCTGCCGCGCTCGGCATTCCCTATTATCGTGACCTGCGGTGAGCTTATGTCGACGCTGCTTGTAAAGAACATCGATCACCTCGCGACCTTCGACGACGCCAATCGCGAGATCAAGGGTGGCGCGCTGTTCGTCCGCGACAATGTGATCGAGGCGGTCGGCAGCAATGCGGAGCTGGCGCATCTTGCTGCCGACGACGTGCTCGATCTTTCCGGCCATCTGGTGATGCCGGGCATGGTCAACACGCATCATCACATGTACCAGAACCTGACGCGCGTGATGGTGCAGGACGATGAATTGTTCGTCTGGCTGACCACGCTCTATCCGATCTGGTCCGAGCTCGATGACGAGGCGATCTATGTCTCGGCCCGCGTCGCGATGGCCGAACTGATCGCCTCCGGCTGCACTACGAGCTCTGACCATCTCTACATCCAGCCCAACAATGTCCGGCTCGACAGCACGATCCAGGCGGCGCAGGAGCTGGGCCTGCGCTTCCACGCCGCGCGCGGCGCGATGTCCCGCGGCAAGAGCCAGGGCGGACTGCCGCCGGACAGTTGCGTCGAGAAGGAAGCGGACATCCTCAAGGACGCCGAACGGCTGATCCAGACCTACCACGACCCGAGCCGGCACGCGATGAGCCGGATCGTGCTCGCGCCCTGCTCGCCCTTCTCGGTGACACCAGGCCTGATGAAGGAAGCCGCCCAGCTTGCGCGCAGCCACAAGGCCGTGCACCTGCACGCGCATCTCGCCGAAGACCTCGACGAAGAGGTTTATTGCCGCGATATCTACGGCATGCGGCCGGTGGAATTCGCCGGCTCGGTCGACTGGCTCGGGCCGGACGTCTGGTTCGCGCACGCCATCTTCCTCGACAGCAACGAGATCAAGACCTTCGCCGAGACCGGCACCGGCATGGCGCATTGCCCCTCCGCCAACATGCGGTGCGGCCAGGGGATCGCAAAGATCCGCGAGATGCGTGACGCCGGGGTCACCTGCGGGCTCGGCGTCGACGGCTCCGCCTCCAACGACACCTCGAACCTCTTCCTCGAGGCGCGGCTGGCGCAGATGCTGCAGCGGGTCGCGCCGCACCGCTATCTCTCCGAGACGCCAGGCGGCCGCGGCGGATTTGGTGGCAGCCCGAAAGCGCTGTCGGCGCGCGAGGCGCTGGACATGGCGACGCGCGGCGGCGCCAGACTGCTCGGCCGCGACGATATCGGGTATCTCGCGCCCGGCATGAGCGCGGATTTCATCGCGATCAGATTGAACCAGCTCGGGCTCTCCGGCACCCAGCGCGATCCGCTGGCGGCGATGATCATGTGCGGCCCGTTCAAGGTGGACTATTCCTTCATCAACGGGCGCAACATCATCCGCCGCGGAGAATTTGTGCATCACGACGTCGAGGCCTCGCTTGCGGATCACGCGAAGATCATGCAACGAATCTACCGGCAATAGCCCCACCGCAACGAAGCGGAGCTTGCACCATGAATGGCAATATCGACCCCGGCACGCTGAACCAGTGGTATGTGCTGGATGCGCTCAGCGACATCCCGGCATCGCCGCGGCGCAATCGCCTGCTCGGCGTTGAGCTGACCACGCTCCGCGACGCAGATGGCGCGGTCGTCGTCTCGGCGGAAGATCGCGACGATCCGCTGCCGGTACGCGAGCGTTACGGCTACCTCTGGACCACGCTCGGAAAGCCCGATCGCGACGTGTTGCCGCTTCCCGAAGCTGACGAAGCGGACCGGCGGCATATCGTCTGCGGCGCAGTCTCGGTGCACGCTTCGGGCCTGCGCATCGTCGAGAACTTCCTGGACATGGCGCATTTCCCGTTCGTCCACACCGACATCCTCGGCGCCGAGCCGCACACCGAGGTGCGCCACTACACGACCGAGATCCGCCGCGACGTGGACGAGGTCTGGGCCACCGACTGCGAATTTTTCCAGCCGCAGGCGGCGCTATCGGCAAGCGACGGCATTGTCACGCAATATATTTACCGGGTCGCCGCCCCCTTCGCGACGCTGCTCTACAAGACCTGCCCGAATGCCGCCGATCGCTTGGATGTGATCTGCCTGTTCGTACAGCCGCTCGACCCCGACCATTGCCGCGCCCACCCGGTGGGGTTCCTGATCGACGACACCTCAGAACTCGCCGATCTCATCCAGTTCCAGCAGATGATCTTCCTGCAGGACCGCATCATCCTGGAAAACCAGCGCCCGCGGCTGCTGCCGCTGGAACCGCGCGCGGAAATCCCGACCCGGGCGGATGCCTCCTCCGTGGTATACCGGCGCTGGCTGAAGGAAAAAGGCGTCGTCTACGGAACTACGCTCGGGGCGGCGTAGTGGCAGGGCTTCCTGCAGCGGCATTTTCGTAGGGGTACTGGAACATCTTGTGACTAGAGCGTTTTCGGTTCTAATTGCATCAGAACCGAAGCTCTAGATTCTTGCTTTGGCGCGTTTTCTTCACGCTAACCGGTGTCCACCCTCGGATCAAGTCCGAGGGCATGCTTCGCTCGAAAACGCTCTATGCATTGGCAGGCAGTGAGCCGCCTGTCACAGGCATGCCAAACTATGGCCGTACCCGCGTTAAATACACGCGATTCCCGCCACCCCTCATCATCGCAGCGTTTTCATGCCGAGCAACTGTCTCCGACTCATCACGATTGCGCTCACCTGTCTGCTGCTGATGTCGCCTGCGCGAGCGCAGATGATGATCCCGAACACGTCGCCGCCTCCTCCGCCGCAGCCGTCAGCAGCGGCGCAGGCGCAAGCGACGCTGGATATCCTGCAGGACGACCAGAAGCGGGCCCAGCTCATCCAGACGCTGCAGACCATTGCGAAAGCGTCCTCCTCCGGCGCGCCAGCGCAGCCGCAAGGTTCGGCGTCGCCGCCGGTCTTCACCGATAATCTCGGCGTGCAGCTTCTGGCCGAAGTCTCGGACTGGTTCGGCGACGTCTCTGACCAGCTCGCCACCGCGGCCCGCGCGGTGTCCGACTTTCCGATGATCTGGGGCTGGCTGGTCAATCTCACCACCAATCCGTACATGCAGCAGATGCTGCTCGACACGGCGTGGCGGCTCGTGCTCGTGATCGCCTGCGCTTTCATGGCGGAATGGATCATTCGCCGCGCGATCCGGCGTCCGCTCAACGCCATCGACCGCTACATTCCATTACGCGCGCGGCATGTCGATACCGTACGGGATCCGAGTGCGGCCAACGAAACGCAGCCGGTCCGGCGCTGGCATGCAACGCTCACCTACGCCTGGCAACTCGCCATCCGGCTTCCCTTTGCATTGGCACGGTTGTTCCTGGACCTGCTGCCGGTGGTCTGCTTCGCGGCGATCGGCAATCTCCTGCTCGCAACCGACATCGGCCGGGCGCCGACGCCCCGCGTCGTCATCCTGGCGATGGTCAATGCTTACGTGATCTACCGCAGCATCCTCGCCGTCACCGCGGCGGTGATGTCGCCGGCCTCCAGCCAGCCCAGCCTGTTCATTATCCGCGACGAGGCTGCCGCCTATCTCGACATCTGGTGGCGGCGGATCGTCGCCTTCACGGTGTTCGGCATCGCCCTCGCCAACATCGCGCTGCTGCTCGGCCTGTACCGCCCGGCCTATCACGCGGTAGTTCGGCTGGTGATGCTGGTGGTGCACCTGTTCGTGGTCGTCATCATCCTGCAATGCCGCCGCAGCGTCGCCGACTGGATCCGGGCGCCGGAGGGCGCGCGCGGCCCGCTGGTGGTGATGCGCAACCGCTTCGCCGATGTCTGGCACATTCTCGCGATCGTCCTCGACCTCGCGCTATGGACCGTGTGGGCGCTGCGGGTGCAGAACGGCTATGCGCTGCTGTTCCGCTATTTCGTCGCCAGTGTCGCCGTGCTCCTGATCGCGCGGCTGGCACAGATTGCGATGATGGCGGCGCTGGATCGCGTGTTCCGCATCAGCCCGGAATTCACGCGCCAGTTTCCGGGCCTCGAAGCACGCGCCAACCGGTATTTCCCTGCATTGCGGAGCATCGTCTCGGGCGTGATCGCTGTCATCACCGTGATCGCGCTGCTCGAGGTCTGGGGCCTGGATGCGGCGGCATGGTTCACCAGCGATCACATCGGCGGACGCCTGCTATCGGCGCTGATCACGGTCGCGATCGCCGGCGTGGTCGCGCTTGCGATCTGGGAAGCGGTCAACGCCGCCGTCGAGCAGCATCTGCTGCAGCTCTCGCGCGAAGGACGCTACGCCCGCGCGGCGCGGATGCGTACCTTCCTGCCGATGCTGCGCACGACGCTGCTGTCGATCATCCTCACCGTCGTCGCGCTGACGGCGCTGAGCCAGCTCGGCGTCAACATCGCCCCGCTGCTCGCCGGCGCCGGCATCGTCGGCATCGCCATCGGCTTCGGCTCGCAGAAACTGGTGCAGGACGTCATCACCGGGCTGTTCCTTCTGCTCGAGAACGCGATGCAGGTCGGCGACTTCGTCACCGTGTCGGGCCTGTCTGGTGTCGTCGAGAACCTCTCGATCCGCACCATTCGGCTGCGGGCCGGCGACGGCTCCGTGCACATCATCCCCTTCAGCTCGGTGACATCAGTCACCAACACCAACCGTGGCATCGGCAATGCCTCGGTCAGTGTCAACGTGGATTACAAGGAAGATCCCGATCGGGTTGGCGCCGTGCTGAAGGAGATCGGCGCCGAGTTGCGCAAGGATCCAGCATTCCAGCACATGATCCGCGGCGATCTCGACCTCTGGGGTGTCGACAAGGTCGATGCCACCATGACGACCATCGTCGGCCAGATCCAATGCACGGACTCCGGCCGCTGGCCGGTGCAGCGCGAGTTCTACCGGCGCATGAAGAAGCGCTTCTACGAGCTCAACATCCAGATCGCCCGGCCACCGCAGACCATGCTCGTGTTGCAGTCGCCTTTCGAGCGGAAGGACGAGTCACGCGGTGCGGAAGCCGCGGAGTAGCCGTGGCGATATTCCGGTTGAGCTAGCGCGTGATAAGGTCAGGTTCGAGTTGGTGCCCGGTCGAAGGTGCCTCACCTCTCCCCATCGGGGAGAGGTGAACAACTGCCGTCACGCCGATTCAAGCAAAGCCATAGCGCTTCAATCCCACTTCACACCTGTTACGCTTCTCCGAGACGCCCCACCCACCGGGCTAGCCAAAGGCGCGCCCGGCGACAGGTTCTGGCGTGATGATGACGCGCTATGAGTCTCCACTGCGGCCACGAGCCGCATCTGCATTTTCAAAAACCGAGTATGGTAGCTGCCAGCGTGCTCGGAAGCAGTCGACGCATCCACGAAGCTGTTGCAAGCGCGCTAGCCGGTGATACGATCCAAACAATAGTGGGGAAACGCTTGAAATTGCCGCGTTGCAACGCAAGCTGAGCGGCAAATTTCTCCTCACGAAAAATCGGCAACAGACCGATTGCAAGAGGGAGGACTGCAAGGTGAAGCCAGCGAACACTCTTTTCGAACTTTCGGCATGCTTGATGGCTGCTACGATCAGCGGGTAGGCCCTTGTACGGCTACATTGTGCGCCGGCTGCTGGCGCTGATCCCCACGCTGCTGTTTGCGAGTCTGATCGTGTTCGCCACGGTACGGATGATTCCGGGCGACGTGATCGACATGATGCTGAGCCAGAACGATCTGGCGGCCGACAAGCTGAGCCGCGAGCAGCTCGTTCAAGCGCTCGGCCTCGACAAGCCCATGGCCGAACAATACCTGATCTGGATCGCCGGCATCTTGAAAGGCGATTTCGGCCGCTCGCTCTGGCAATCGACTCCGGTCCTGGAACTCGTCCTGCAGCGCCTGCCCGTCACCTTTGAGCTCGGCGTCATCGCGCTCGCGGTGGGTCTCGTGATCGCGCTGCCGATCGGCGTCTACTCCGCCGTCCGGCAGGACACGGTGGGAGATTTCGTCGCGCGCTCGTTTTCGATTCTTTTACTGGCCGTGCCGAGCTTCTGGATGGGCACCATGGTCATGGTGTTCCCATCGATCTGGTGGGGCTGGTCGCCCGAAGTGAACTATGTGAAGTTCGCCGACGACCCGATCCAGAATCTCAAGCAGATCATCGTGCCGGCCATGGTTCTCGGCGCGAGCCTGTCGGCCGTCACGATGCGCATGACGCGCACCATGATGCTGGAGGTGCTGCGCCAGGACTACATCCGCACCGCCCGCGCCAAGGGTCTCAACCAACGCCTCGTCATCATGCGCCACGCCTTGCGCAACGCGCTTATCCCGGTGATTACCCTGGTGGGTCTCCAGGCCCCCTTGCTGATCGGCGGCGCCATCATCATCGAGCAGATCTTCGTCATCCCCGGCATGGGGCTTCTCCTGCTCGAGGCGGTGAATCAGCGAGACTACCCGATCGTCACCGGCGTGTTCCTGACGGTGGGACTCGCAGTGATGCTCATCAACCTCATGGTCGACCTCAGCTACGGACTGCTCGATCCGCGAGTGAGGACCAGATGACGGCGATCGAACAGGCCAATCCCTCCGTCGGTCAGGAGACGAGACGCAACCCGGCACTGCAGTTTCTGGGCCGCCTGTTCCGCGAGAAGCCGTTTGGTGCCGCGGCCGGGATCATCTTTCTGCTGTTCGTCTTTGCCGGCCTGTTCGCGGATGTGCTGGCGCCCTATGGCTTCAACGAGATCAATCCCATACAGCGGCTCAAGCCGCCGTCCTGGGCGCATCTCTTCGGCACCGACAATCTCGGCCGGGACCTGTTCTCGCGCTGCCTGTATGGCGCCCGCCTTTCGGTGATCATCGGTTTCTCGGCCGCGTTTCTTGCAACCGTGATCTCGGTGCTGATCGGCGCACTGACGGGCTATCTCGGCGGCCGCTTCGATCTGATCACGCAGCGATTCGTCGATGCCTACATGTCCTTTCCCGAACTCGTGATCCTGATCGCTGTCGTCTCCGTGGTCTGTCCGGGCATGCCGCAAATCATCGGCGTGTTGAGCCTTGCCTTCGGCATCGCCGGTTCGCGCATCATCCGTGGCGCCGTCGTCTCCGTGCGCGAGCACATGTATGTGCACGCCAGCCAGTCGATCGGCGCCTCCACCGGCCGCATCCTCTGGCGGCATATCCTGCCCAACATCATGCCGCCGATCATCGTGCTGTTCACCACCCGCGTCGGCGCCGTGATCCTCGTCGAGTCCGGACTGTCGTTCCTCGGGCTTGGCGTTCCGCCGCCGGCGCCGACCTGGGGCGGATTGCTGTCGGGCAGCGGCCGAACCTACATGTTCCAGGGTCCATGGTTGGCGCTGGCGCCGGGCCTCTGCCTGACCATCGTGGTCTATGCCACCAACGTCTTTGGCGATGCCCTGCGCGATCTGCTCGACCCGCGCATGCGCGGGTCGCGATAGCCGGCGGCCATACAAAACAAACAAAGAGGAGGGAGAGAAGCATGGATCGGAAGACGACGTTCGGCAGTCTCGCGCGAGGTTTGGCCATCGCAGCTACCCTTGGCCTGTCCCAGTCGCCTGCCCTGGCGGACGAAAAGCCGCAAGTCGGCGGCACGCTCAACATCGGCATGGTCTACGTGACGCTGTCGCCGCTATCGTGGGATCCCGCCGACTGGACCTGGAAATTCCAGCAGGACACCGGGCTGATGTACGAGCAGCTCTTTGTCGGCGATCTTTCCAAGACAAAGCGCAACGGCGGCAAATACAGCTTCGTGCCGGATGCCTGGCTGCCGAGCGACGCCGTCAAGGGCGAACTCGCGGAAAGCTGGGAATGGAAGGAAAATCCGCTCCGCGTCGAGGTCAAGCTCCGCAAGGGCGTGATGTTTCCCGAAAAGCCAGGCGTGATGGCCTCACGCGAGCTCGTCGCCGACGACGTCGTGCAAAGCTACTACCGCCTCGACAAGAGCCCGAAGAAGGTCCCGACCTATTTCGATCATGTGCAGAAAGTCGAGGCGACGGACCCGCACACGGTTGTCTTTACCTTCAACAACTATCACGCCGAGTGGGATTACCGTTTCGGCTGGGGCTACTATTCCGGCATCGTGCCGAAGGAAGTGGTCGACGCCGGCGCCGGCAACTGGAAGAACGCCAACGGCACCGGCCCGTTCATGCTGACGGACTATATCCAGGGCAACGCCGTCACATTCTCGAAGAACCCGGTCTACTGGGACAAGGAAAAGATCGCCGGCCAGGAGTACAAGCTCCCGTTCGTCGACAAGATCGTCTATCGCACTATCAAGGATGAGGCCACGTTCCTCACCGCGCTGCGCACGGCCAAGCTCGACCTTCTCGAAGCGATCAGATGGACCGCCGTAGACGAATTGAAGAAGAGTGCGCCCCAATTGCAGTGGTCGCGTTCGCTCGGCACCGGCGGCACCTTCCTCGCCATGCGCGTCGACACCAAGCCGTTCGACGACATTCGCGTGCGGCGCGCGCTGAACATGGCGGTCAACAAGAAGGAGATCGTGGCTTCCTACTATAATGGCAATGCCGAACTGTTCGCCTATCCCATGCATCCGGATTACATCGGCTACTACGAGCCACTGGAAAGTATGCCCGACAGTGTGAAGGAGCTCTTCACCTACAATCCGGAGAAGGCGAAGGCCCTGCTGAAGGAAGCCGGCTATCCCAACGGCTTCTCCTTCAAGGTCCAGGTCTGCTCCTGCTCGCCGGATCACATGGATTTGCTGCCGCTGGTTGCGGCTTATCTGGAGAAAGTCGGCGTCAAGCTGAAGATCCAGCCGATGGAATATGGCGCCTTCCTCTCCGCCATGACGACGAAGACCAACGCCGCCGGCTATTTCATGCGCAACGGCCACACCAATCCCACGACCTCGATCCGCAAGAGCTTCGTCACCAAGCAGACCTGGAATCCGTCGCAATACTCCGATCCCGAATTCGACAAGAAGATGAACGACGTCTACCTGGAGCGGGACGAGTCCAAGCGCCAGGAAATGATCAAGGCGCTGACGCGCGAGATCGTGGACAAGGCCCCCTATATCTGGCTGCCCGTCGACTACTTTTATACGGCATGGTGGCCGTGGGTGAAGAACTATGGCGGCGAACTGCGTGTCGGCTCCGAACGACCCGGTCCGATCCATGCTCGACTCTGGATCGATCAGGATCTCAAGAAGAAGCTTGGTTACTAGAGGCCTCGCAATGACGGCGGCAGCCAAACCTCTCCTCAGCGTACGCAACCTCGTGACCCGGTTCGGTCGCGGCCGGGGAGCGGTGACCGCCGTCGATGATGTCTCCTTCGATGTCGGCGTGGGAGAAACGGTGGCTGTTGTCGGCGAGTCGGGCTCAGGCAAAAGCGTGACCGCGCTGTCGATCCTGCGCCTGATTCCCTCGCCGCCCGGCCGGATCGAAAGCGGCGAGATCCTGTTCGAAGGCACCGATCTCACCAAGCTTTCCGAGCGCGAGATCATGGAGATTCGTGGCAACCGAATCGCCATGATCTTCCAGGAGCCGATGAGCTCGCTCAACCCGGTGCTCACGGTGGGATTGCAGGTTGCCGAACCGATCAATGTCCATCGACGCAAGCCCTGGGATGCAGCGCTTGGCACCGCGAAACAACTGCTCGGCCGGGTGCGGATGTCGGATACGGAATCGCGGCTCCGCGCCTATCCGCATCAGTTCTCGGGCGGCATGCGCCAGCGCGCCATGATCGCGATGGCGCTGGCCTGCGAGCCGCGGCTGATCATCGCGGACGAGCCGACCACGGCGCTCGACGTCACGGTTCAGGCGCAGATCCTCGACCTGTTGAAGGATCTCGCGCAAGGTTCTCGCTGCTCGCTGATCCTGATCACGCACGACCTCGGAGTGGTCGCACGCTATGCCGACCGGGTCGTCGTGATGTATGCGGGGCGCGTGGTGGAACAGGCGCCCGCGCGCGAGCTTTATGCCAATCCCCGCCATCCCTACACGCGCGGCTTGATGGCATCGGTGCCGCGGCTCGACGGCGACACCAATAAACGTCTGGTGCCGATCGACGGACAGCCGCCCAACCTCGCCCGGCTCCCGACAGGATGCGCGTTCGCGCCGCGTTGCAAGCAGGCCACCGACCTTTGCCACCGCGAGCGGCCGGCGCTGGCCGAGATCAGACCGCAACACCAAACCGCCTGCTGGCTGGAGACACCTGCACATGTCTGAGGCCGATGTCCTCCTCCGCGTCGACGATCTGCGGGTGCACTTTCCCGTGCACAAGGGCGCGGTGTTCCGCAAGCAGGTGGCGACGGTAAAGGCCGTCGACGGCGTCTCCTTCCAGTTGAAGCGCGGCGAAACGCTTGGCCTTGTCGGCGAAAGCGGTTGCGGAAAGTCGACAACGGGCCTTGCAATCCTCCGGATGCTGGAGCCGTCTGGGGGGCGCATCGAGTTCGAGGGCAAGGACATCACCCATTTCGACAAGTCCAGCCTGCGTCCGCTGCGCCGGCGCATGCAGATGGTCTATCAGGACCCCTTCGGATCGCTCAATCCGCGCATGAAGGTCCGCGACATCATCGGCGAACCGCTCGAGGTTCATGGCCTCGCGAACGACAGAAAGGCCTTTGATCAACGGATCGCGCAGCTGATGCGGACGGTCGGGCTGCTGCCTGACATGGCCGACCGCTTTCCACACGAATTCTCCGGCGGCCAGCGACAGCGGATCGGCATCGCGCGCGCGCTGGCGCTCGAGCCCGCGCTGATTATCTGCGATGAGCCAGTCTCCGCGCTCGACGTGTCGATCCAGGCGCAGGTCGTGAACGTCTTCGTCGAGCTGCAGCAGCGGCTCGGAATGGCCTACCTCTTCATCGCCCACGACCTTGCCGTGGTCCGCCACGTCAGTGACCGCATCGCCGTGATGTATCTTGGCCGGATCGTCGAAATCGCGGCACGGGACGAGATCTATCGAAAGCCGCTCCATCCCTATACCCAGGCGCTGCTGGCGGCCGTGCCGGTCGCCGATCCCGTTGTCGAGGCCACCCGCAAGCGCGTTCCGGTCTCGGGCGAGGTGCCGAGCGCGATGAATCCGCCGTCCGGCTGCCGCTTCCACACGCGCTGTCCGCTTGCGATCGATCGCTGCCGACACGAGGACCCTGCGTTGCGCGACCTCGGTGCCGGTCGGGCCGTGGCTTGCCACCTGCACGACATGGCCGCACAATAATGCCGTCCGAGAGGTCGACGCGGCGCGGTGATCCGGCTGCGTACACGCAAAAATACCTGAAGCGGCGCGAGGCGATCATCGGAACCTCGGCGCGCCTTTTCAACCGCGATGGCCTGAAGGGCGCGACTTTGGCCGAGATCGCTGGGGATGTCGGGCTGCTGACCCACAGCATCACCTATTACTATCGCCGCAAGGAGGATCTCGCGGCGGCCTGTCTGCTTGCGGCGATAGAGACAACCAAAACCGTGGTCCTCGACGCGGCACGGGAGAACCGGCCGGAAGACAGAATCCGCAGCTACGTATGCGGCTACGCCGATCTGTTGGCGGAGATCACCACCGGCGCGCGGGACGAGCTGGTGTTCTTCAACGATATCCGCGCATTGACCGGATCTCATGCGCGTCGCGTATTCGACGCCTACAACGATCTGTTCCGCAGCGTGCGCTCGCTGCTTCCCCGCAGCGAGTCGACGGAAGATCGCCTGTCGCGAAATGCCCGGACCCACCTCCTGCTGTCGCTCGTTAATATGATGCGGGCGTGGATCTCACGCTATGAGCCGTCCGACTATCGGCCAGCGGCTGAACGGATGTCTGCGATCCTGATCGATGGCCTTGCCCGATCGCCCAAGTCCTGGCGGGAAGGCGCAGCGCCCGAGCTCGGTTGGCTGCGAGCCGCGACCGCACGGGATGTCGTTCCAGAGGCCTTCTTGCGCGCGGCCACCATGATGGTGAATGAACAGGGCTATCGCGGCGCATCGCTGGAGCGGATCGCGAGCAGCCTCAACCTGACTAAGGGATCGTTCTATCATCACTACGCGAGCAAGGACGAATTGATCATCGCCTGCTTCGAGCGAACCTTTGACGTGGTGCGGAGGATGCAGTCGCTCGCCATCGAGCGCAGCCCCTCCGGCTGGGCCCGCCTCTGCACGAGCGCGCGGGAGCTCGTCCGCTTTCAACTGTCCGATCAGGGACCCCTGCTGCGGATCACCGCCTGGGGTGCGCTCCCGCTCGGCCAGCGCAAGGATGCCCAGGCCGGGCTCAACCGCCTCACCGAACGCTTCGGCAGGTTCATCGTCGAAGGAATGGAACAGGGTCAGGTTCGCGTGCTCGACGCCTCCATTGCCGCGCAGCTCGTGTCGACGATGGTCAATGCTGCATCGGAGTTGGAGCGGTGGACACCAGCGATCACGGCGGAGAACGCAGTTCGGCTCTACGTTCGTCCCCTCTTCACCGGTCTGTTGTCGACAGAGAGTTCGCTCGGCTAGCGCAATCGCCGATCAGGTGAAAGATAGTCCCGGCGGAACTGCGCTCCCTCTCCCGCTTGCGGGAGAGGGTTGGGATGAGGGTGTCTCCGCATTGGGACTCCCCGAGTGGAGAGAGCCCTCACCCGGCGCTACGCGCCGGCCTCTCCCGCAAGCGGGAGAGGTGAAGATTCAATGTGATCTCATCATGCTCTAATTCGCTGGCGCTGAGAACCAGAGCTTGACCTGAACACCCGGTGACTGATCGAGCAGCTCGATCCGGGCGCCATGGAGGTGGGCCACGGCGGCGACGAGGCTCAGTCCAAGGCCGTTTCCAGGCGTGTAGCGGCTCTGCTCGAGCCGGTAAAACCGCTTGAAGACATGGTCGCGTTCGCCGGGAGGAATTCCGGGCCCGTCATCGGTGATCGCAATGACGGCCTCCTCATCGACGTTTTCGCAGGCAACGACGATCTTGCCTCCGGCGCGACCGTGCTTGATGGCATTGTCCACGAGGTTGGCGATGGCATCGAACAACAGATCGCGGTCGCCGGTCACCCGCACCTCGCGGTCGCCAGTGATGGAGAGATCGGTACCGTCGCGCTCCGCCGCGGCGTCATAGAGCTCGACGACCTCGCTTGCGATCTCGACCAGGTTCACGTTGCGAAACGCGCCTTTGCGCACCTGGGTCTCGATGTGCGCGATCCGCGTGATCGAGGAGAACATCCCCAGGACGGCATCGAGGTCCGCGATCGTGTCGCCGATCAGCGCTAGATCTTTCTCGCCAATACGTTCGCCGTGATAGGCCTTCTCCAGCCGTCCGCGCATCCGCGTGAGCGGCGTCCGCAGATCATGGGCGACATTGTCGCTCACCTGCTTGACGTCTCCCATCAAGGCCTCGATGCGGTCGAGCATCAGGTTCAGATTCTCCGCCACACGATCCCATTCGTCATGGCTGCCGCGCAGCGGAATGCGCTTGTCGAGGCCGCTTTGCATGATGGCCCGGCTGGTGGCGTTGATCTCTTCTATTCGTCCCACTGTCCGCTGCGTGACCAGGATGCTCGCCACCACCGCAACCACGAACATCAGGAAAATGATTGCAATCACCGCCGCCCAGATCTTGGCGGCAAAGCTGTCGAGGTCGCTGATATCAGTTCCCACCAGCAGACGATCGCCGCCCGGTAGCGTTGCAGACATGGCACGAAACCGCGATTGGCTTGCGGCATCCGACGCACGAGGGGCATGAAACTCCGTCAATCCCTGCGCAGTCGTGGCCGCCGAAGGCCATTTGTCGAGATTCCCGGCGAGAACGGCGGACGCATGATCGACCAGAAGATACAGTTTTTCTGCGGAACTGCTGTCGGCCATCCGGTTTCGGATCAGCTCAATCAATTCCTTGCGTCCTGATCGCTCGTAAGCGCCGAGCAGGCCGGAATATTCGGCCATGATGGCCTGATCTGATCGGCTGCGCACGAAAGAGGCGGTCGACAGATAGACATAGGCGAAGATGGTGGCGGCGATTACGCCAAAGGTCACGATCGCGGCCAGCGCCAGCTTGAAGGTCGTCGACCTCAGGGTATCAGCCAGGAGCACGGAGACAGTACCCCATGCCGCGGACGGTATGGATCAACGGATAGGCCTGCTGGTCGTCGACCTTGCGCCGCACGCGTCCGACATAGACGTCGATGATATTGGTCGAGGGATCGAAGTGGAGATCCCACACGTGCTGCAGCAGCATCGCGCGGGAGACAACGCGGTTTTCGTTGCGGACCAGATACTCCAGAAGCTGGAATTCCCGCGGAAGCAGTGGAATGGCCTTGCCGCCGCGGTTGGCGGTGCGCGAGATCAGGTCGATGGCGAGATCGCCGACCCGCAGGATGGTGTCCTTGGCGATGGTCTCGCTGCGCCGGCCAAGCGCTTCCAGCCGCGCCAGCAATTCGACAAAGGAGAAGGGCTTGACCAGATAATCATCGCCGCCGGCGCGCAGGCCACGGACCCGATCATCGACCTCGCCGAGCGCGCTGATGATCAGGAAGGGAGCAGCGACGCCACCGTCGCGCAATTGACGCATGACCGTGAGGCCATCGATGTCGGGAAGCATGCGGTCGATCGTGATCACGGCATGATCGCGAGACGTGCCGCGCCGAAGGGCTTCGTTGCCGCTCGCGGCCAGATCCACCTCATAGCCGCTGCTCGTGAGTTGCTCGGCGAGTTGGCCGGCAGTTTCCGCGTCGTCCTCGACGACGAGAATGCGGCGATGACCTGCCGTCATGGTCTTCTTCCGAATGACTGGCCACGAACGCGCGGCGTTCCTGCAGTCCAGGACGTCGCGCAGCTGGCTTTGTCGGAGATGCTCATCGTACTCCGATGGTTGCGCGGGACGGCTCACATGAATGTGACGGTCACCCCAGGCCCACCCGGCGAGGCTGCGCCGGAAGGTGCCGTGTCGCGCTCATCACACCGTGGGTCGGCAGTCAGTAGTAACCGTCGTACCCGCAGACGTTGACCCACTGCAGCCCATAGCCCGTCCACACTTGGGTCCAGCAGTCGTCGTAGTAGCCAGCGTAGGCGGCGTAGCCGAAGGGCACGCCGATGAACGCAAAGCGATTGAAGCGGTTGCGGAAGAAGCGGTTATGGAAGCCATGCCGGAAGGCTGCGCTTCGAAAAGCTGCGCCTCGAAAGCCGAGGCTCGCGAAGCGCGGCGCGAATGCAGCATTCGCATTCGCGAACCGCGCACCAGCAAACCGCCCACCCACAAAACGCGGTCCTCCGCCGATGGTAGCAAAACGCGGTCCTCCGCCAATGCTCGCGAAACGCGTCCCTCCACCCATGCCGCCGAAGCGCGTTCCTCCGCCTATGGCGTGCATCCCGCCTCCGAAGCCGCCGCCGCGGAAACCTCCGGCCATGCCACCGCCGCGGAAGCCTCCGCCCATGCCGCCGCCGTGAAAACCGCCGCCCATGCCGCCGCCATGGAAGCCACCGCCGCCGCCCCCGAAGCCACCGCGAGCGAAGGCCGGCGACGCGAACGCAAGCGCGGTCGTGAGCGCACCCGCGATAAGGGAATTGACGAGCTTGCTCTTCATCCCGATTCCTCCCTGGTTGAATTGCAGCGACGCATCGCGTCGCAACAGGAGAACGATCAGGAGAGCTAAAAGCTCCTTCGACTTCAACTGACAAAGGCGACAGATTCTGACACGGAAGTTAGCTTCCGTGCCAGACTAAGCAGTTCCGCTCAGCGTAGCGGCTTGCCGTTCTTCTCGCTGGCGCGGCGGAAGGCGTCGGCGAAGGCGTTGCCGGGTTGTTCTTGCTTGCGCGGGGCGGAGGACGTCATCGGCCCGCGAACACGGTCGCTCGACGAGCCCTTCGAATCCTTCTTGCCGGTCTCATCATCGAGCCGCAGCGTCAGCGCGATGCGCTTGCGGGCGACTTCGACGTCGAGCACCTTCACCTTGACGATGTCGCCGGGTTTGACGACTTCGCGTGGATCCTTGATGAAGGTCCTGGACATCGCCGAGATGTGCACCAGACCGTCCTGATGCACGCCGATATCGACGAAGGCGCCGAAGGCGGCGACATTGGTGACGGTGCCCTCGAGGATCATGCCGACTCTGAGGTCCTTGATCTCCTCGACGCCTTCCTTGAACACCGCGGCCTTGAACGCCGGACGGGGATCGCGGCCGGGTTTTTCCAGTTCGCGCAGGATGTCGGTGACCGTCGGCAGACCAAAGGTCTCGTCCACGAACGACTGCGGCTTCAACTGGCGCATGATCTCGCTGTTGCCGATCAGCGCCTTGATGTCGCTCTTGGTCGCCGTGAGAATCCGGCGCACCACCGGATAGGCCTCGGGGTGCACGCCCGAGGCATCGAGCGGATCCTCGCCGTCGTTGATGCGCAGGAAGCCCGCGCATTGCTCGAAGGCCTTCGGCCCCAGCCGCGGCACCTCCTTCAGCGCCTTGCGCGACTTGAACGGGCCGTTCGAGTCGCGGTGCTGCACGATGCTTTGCGCCAAGCCGGGCCCGATGCCCGACACCCGCGACAGCAGCGGCACGGAGGCGGTGTTGACGTCGACGCCCACGGCATTCACGCAGTCTTCCACGACGGCGTCGAGCGAGCGTGCGAGCTTGCTCTCGCCGAGATCGTGCTGATACTGGCCGACGCCGATCGCCTTGGGATCGATCTTCACGAGCTCGGCGAGCGGATCCTGCAGGCGCCGCGCGATCGACACCGCGCCGCGCAGGGTGACGTCGAGCCCGGGCAGTTCCTCGGACGCATAGGCCGAAGCCGAATAGACGGAAGCGCCGGCCTCGGAGACGACGATCTTCGTCATCTTCAAGTCCGGCAGCCGCTTCACCAGTTCGGTCGCGAGCTTGTCGGTCTCGCGCGAGGCCGTGCCGTTACCGATCGCAATCAGGTTGACGCGATGCTGAATCGCGAGCTTGCCCAGGGTCGCGAGCGCCTCGTCCCATTGCCGCTGCGGTTCGTGCGGATAGACCGCTGTCGTCGCCAGCACCTTGCCGGTCGCATCGACGACGGCGACCTTGACGCCGGTGCGATAGCCGGGATCGAGCCCCATGGTCACGCGCGCACCGGCGGGCGCCGCCAGCAGGAGGTCGCGCAGGTTGGAGGCGAACACGCGCACGCCTTCGGTCTCCGCCGCGGTCCACAGCCGCATGCGCAGGTCGATGTTGAGATGCACCTGGATCTTGGTGCGCCAGGCCCAACGCACGGTTTCGATCAGCCATTTGTCGCCGGGACGGCCGAGATCGGAAATGGCGAAACGCTTCATGATCTTCAGTTCATAGGCGCTGGGCACGCCGGCCACCGGCGGCTCCGCCTCCGGCTGCATCTGCAGATCGAGAATCTCCTCCTTCTCGCCGCGGAACAGCGCCAGGATGCGGTGCGACGGCAGCTTGTGCAGCGGCTCGCTGAAGTCGAAATAGTCCTTGAACTTTTCGCCCTCGGTCTTCTTGCCCTTGCGCACGGTCGAGACCATGCGCGCGTTCGCCCACACCTCCTCGCGCAGCGCGCCGATCAGATCGGCATCCTCGTCGAAGCGCTCGACCAGGATCGCGCGCGCGCCTTCCAGCGCCGCGGCCACGTCGGCCACACCCTTGTCGGCATCGACAAAGGCTGCCGCCTGCGCTTTCGGATCATGCTGCGGCTGCGTCATCAACAGCTCGGACAACGGTTCGAGCCCGGCCTCCTTGGCGATCTCGGCCTTGGTGCGACGCTTCGGCTTGTAGGGAAGATAGATATCCTCGAGACGCGCCTTGTTGTCGGCGGCCATGATCTGCGCTTCGAGCGCGGCGTCGAGCTTGCCCTGCTCGCGGATCGAATTGAGGATCGCGGTGCGGCGCTCCTCGAGCTCGCGCAGATAGGTCAGCCGTTCTTCCAGCGTGCGCAATTGCGCGTCATCGAGCGCGCCGGTCAATTCCTTGCGATAGCGGGCAATGAACGGCACCGTGGCGCCGCCGTCGAGCAGCGTGACGGCCGCCTCGACCTGCTGCTCGCGCACGCCAAGCTCCTGCGCAATCTGCTGATGAATCTTTGCCACGCAATTCCCTCTGCACCACTTCGAAGCAACCGAACCGCCGGTCGCAAGGCGCCGCTTATGGACATGCCCGCCGATTTGATCAAGCGGCAGAGAGAGGCAGTTCACAAGCGCGGCCGCGCGAAACGGCGAATCGGTATCGCGGTCTGTGCGCCGTCAATCTGCCGAAGATGTGTCGAATGGCTCTCCAGCGAAGCGCTCCCAACATTTTCCAGTTTGGCCTGCTTGACGAACGGCAGGTTTCATGATGTTCTTTTTTTGTTCTTTCGATCTTAAATTGTGCGCAAGAGGTATTTCATGGACGACGGGTATACCGGCGCCGAATCGTTTCAATTTGTCTTCCACAACGATAACGAGACGCCTCGAGAGTTCGTCAGAGAGCTTTTGCGCGCCGTGTTCGGCAAGTCGGAGCGGGAGGCCATCCTGTTCGCGGCCGAGATCGACCAGCAGGGCAACGCCACCTGTGGCCCCTATCCGTCCCGGGTCGCGGCAGCGCTATGGAAAACAGCGCAACAGCGCATCAACGCAGCCGGGCATGGTCTTCAGATTACCAGCGAAGCGGTAAGGACCAGCGGTCCCTGCGATCTGTGCGGCGCGCCGCCGCCGGTGCAGGAGGTGCAACTCGACGACAAGATTGCCTGCCTCTGCAGCGACTGCCTGCTCGCGGCAAGGGATGCATCCGAAAAATTGCAGGGCGAAGAATTCAGATACACATACGTCGCGATCGATTGGCATTTTGCGGGCATTCCACGCAACCAGCTCGTGACGCGGGCGCGCGGCTTTCCGGGTCACATGCGTGCGGACGTTCAGGTCGCGCTGGATCGACTGCTCTCCTCACCGATCCACTTCTTCGGCGTTCACGAAGAATATCGCTACGAGACGCTGACTTTTGCGGGATTGATGAACGACGGGCGCAATGCGCCGGTGATCGCTCCGCCGCAATATTATGAAGTCGATGTCGGTGAGCCGGCGGCGGTGAAATGTCTTAACAACGGATTGTGGCTGTGCCGCGCCGGCGAGCTTCGCTACGCGGTGCTGCTGTCCATTTATCGCGAATCCCGCAACGAGGACGCGATCCGAATCGAGATCGCGGTGCCGACCGGCGCGGCCGGCGACACCTTCGTTCAGCGCTGTTTTTCGGAACTCGAGCAAGCGGTGCAGACAGCACGCTCCTATCGCGGCAAGATTCTTTCGCTCGACAGCGGGGCCGAGTATCGCGGACGTTCAAGGGGCGTAACTGTGCACCGGTTGCCGCCGGTCGATCGCGAGGCCGTTATCCTGCACGAACCGACCCTGAGACTGCTTGAGCGCAACGTCCTGAACTTTGTCGGCAGCCGCGACGCGTTGCGCCGGCTTGGCCAGTCGACGCGCAAGGGCATCCTGCTTTATGGACCGCCGGGCACCGGGAAGACTCACACCATCCGCTACCTCGCCACCAACCTGCCGGGACATACGACACTGATCATCACCGCCGAACAGATCGGGCTGCTCGAAGCCTACATGAATCTGGCGCGGCTGCTGCAGCCGACGATGGTCGTGATCGAGGACGTCGACCTGATCGCCACCGACCGCGAGCTGATGGGCCCGTGCGAGGAATCGCTGCTCAACAAGCTGCTCAACGAGATGGATGGGTTGAAGGAGGATGCCGACATCCTGTTCGTGCTCACCACCAACCGACCCGAGGAGCTCGAAAGCGCGCTGGCCGGCCGGCCCGGCCGCATCGACCAGGCGATCGAGGTGCCGCTGCCGGATGCGATCGGGCGCGGCAAGCTCGTGCGGCTCTATGGCAAGAACCTGCCGCTTGAGGAGACCACCGTCGATGAAGCGGTGCGGCGCACGGACGGCGTCAGCGCCGCCTTCATCAAGGAGCTGATGCGGCGCCTCGCACAGGCCAGCATCGCCCGCGACGGCGGCAAGTCGGTGATGTCGGCCGACATCGACGAGGCGCTCGACGACATGCTGTTCGCCGGCGGCCGGCTCAATGTGAAACTGCTCGGCGGTGCGCAGGAGATGGCCGCGGAGTAACGCACGCCCGCGTGAAGGGCCATCGCGCCTGGTCCGGCGATGCTACCCGCGCCCCTTCATGTCGCGCTGCTCCGCCCTATATTTAGGTGGTGCCCCTGCAGGCCGAGATAAGGACCGCCGGCTTGACCGAGCAGCTCGCCCTCTTTGCCGACAATTCCTCCGCGTCATCAGCGCCGGAGGGATTGCGCTATGCCGCCGATTTCATTTCGCCTGACGTCGAGCGGGAATTGATCGCGCGCATCGCTGCGCTGCCGCTGCAACCGTTCCAGTTCGGCCAATATCAGGGCAAGCGGCGGGTGGCCTCGTTCGGCTTCCGCTACGACTATACGGAGCGCCGGATGCGCGAGGCCGATTTCATCCCGGACTGGCTCCGCCCCTTGATCGAGCAGGTTGAGGCCTTCGGCGGGCCACGGACCGAGATCGCCCAGGCGCTCTGCACCGAATACGAGACCGGCGTCGGCATCGGCTGGCATCGCGACAAGCCGCATTACGAGCGGGTCTTCGGCCTGTCGCTGGGATCGCCGTGCAAGTTCCGCTTCCGCCGCCCGGCCGGCGACAAGTGGGAACGTTTCACCTTGGAGGCGCAGCCCCGATCGATCTACCTGCTCTCGGGCGAGGCGAGACAAATCTGGGAGCACAGCATCCCAGCGGTCGAAGCGCCGCGCTATTCCATTACGTTGCGCACGATGCGGGACTAGTCGCGAGGGACGCTTCGATCACCTCTCCCTATGGGAGAGGTGAAGCAAGAACTGCTATACTCCACCTGATTCAGCACCAGGAGCCTCATGGCACGACGAACCGGTAGCGCCGATCTTCCGCTCCATAACGGGCGCGTGCCCGCGTGGCTCGGCCAGCGCATGTCCACGCTCGGCGCGATCATCACGCAGGCGATCGTCCACCATTACGGGCGCGAGGAGTTCCTGCAGCGGCTCGCCCATCCGTTCTGGTTCCAATCCTTCGGCGCGGTCATGGGGATGGATTGGCATTCCTCTGGAATCACCACGTCGGTGATCGGCGCATTGAAGCGCGGGCTCGTGCCGCTGCAAGACGAGCTTGGCATCTATGTCTGCGGCGGCCGCGGCAGCAACTCGCGCCGCACGCCGGACGAGTTGACCGCGCTCGGCGAACGCACCGGCTTCGATGGCGTGGCGCTGACGCGTGCCAGCCGGCTGGTGGCCAAGGTCGATAGCGCCGCCGTCCAGGACGGCTTCGAGCTTTATCTGCACGGCTTCTTCGTCACCGAGGACGGCAAGTGGACCGTGGTGCAGCAGGGCATGAACGGCGACAAGCGGCAGGCGCGCCGCTATCACTGGCATTCCGAAACTCTGAAGAGCTTCGTCGACGAGCCGCACAGCGCCATCGATGGTCCCGCGCAGGGCGAGATCATCAACCTGACCGATCATCGCGCCGAACAATCGCGCGCGGCGCAGCTCGATCTGCTCGGCGCGCTTGGGCCCGACGGCATCGCGCGCGAATATGCCGCGCTGTCGAAACAGCCCGAGGCGCAGCCGGAGCTGCCGCATCTGATCATGCCCGCGCATCACGACGTCCGCGCCAGCGACGTGTTTACGCGCCGCCTGCACGGCACGCTGGCGGCGGCCGCCGAATGCGGCCCGCGCGATTTTCGGGAATTGCTGCTGACGCCGGGCGTCGGCGCGCGCACCGTGCAGTCGCTCGCGATGGTCGCCGAGGTCGTCCACGGCGCACCCTACCGGTTCAAGGATCCCGCGCGGTTTTCGCTCGCCCATGGCGGCAAGGACCGCCATCCCTATCCGGTGCCGATCAAGGTCTATGACGAGACCATCCGCGTGCTGAAATCCGCCGTGCAGCAGGCGAGCCTTGGCCGCGAGGAGGAGATCCAGGCATTGAAGCGCCTCGACAGTCAGGCGCGCCTCTTGGAGCGAACCGCAACCGGCCCATCCTTCGATGCGTTCGTCGCGCAAGAGCGCAACCGATCGCCCGCGCTCGGCGGCCGCTCGGTGTTCGGATGGGAAGCGGAGATCGCCGGCAGCAAACGCGCGACGCCGGGCAAATCGACATAGACGCCGTCGGCTTCACGCCACTTGCAGCCGTTGCGCCTCCTTGAGGGCGACCTTCATCAGCGGCCTGATCGCCTTGTCCTCCCGGCCAACCACCACGCCGGCCGCAAGTGCGCGGGCGCGCCTGTTCTCGCGCGGCGCCTGCAGCGCTGCTGCCATGGCCATCTTCCGATGCGCAACAAAGTCGTTCAGCGCGCCAAGCGCATCCTGGATCTTCTTGAGATGGCCGGACAGGCGTTTAAGTCTCTTCTGCTCGCGCTTGGCCGGAAAAAGCGACTTGAAGAAGTCCACCGCATACCTGATCTTCTTGATCCTGATCCGGAGCTTATGCCGCGCGCGCGGCGACAGGCGGTCAAGGTGCTGGCCTTGCTTGCGCGCCTTCCTGATGCGACGGTGCAAGACGTCAGCCGCAAATTTTTCGATCGGAACGTCCATATGCTCGTTCGCCGAAGGCGGCTTCGACTCGACCCACTCCAGCGTGTCGACCAGCAGCCTGCGGAACCGTATCGAGCTCACCGCCCTCTTCGCCCGTGTAAGGGCATGGGCGCGCTTCTCGTCGAACTCGTCCTTGATGGCCTTGCCGCCGCGGCTCAGCGCGCGGTCGTGCGTAACCGGCTCGACCTGCTCGCTGATGAACACGTCGATTTCGCGCGCAGGCGCGAGCTCAGCCGTGAGCCACTTCAGCTCGCGCTTGGCGGCTCCCGTCCCGGCACCAGGCAGCACCTTCGAAAACAGCGAGATCGCCGCGCGGAGTCTGCGCAGGCCCACCCGCATCTGATGAACACCTTCCGCGTCAAGATTGCGGACCGCATCCGCATTTCCAGAGAAATGACGAACCGTCGCGCGGGCGATGACCCGGAATGCCTCGCCCGCCGTCATGTCGGCGGGGAGCTCGATCGGCTCGGCGAAAACGACCTGTTCCTCCCTGCCCTCGGCGAGGCCATAGCCGCGGTCCGATTTTGATCGCAAGTCGAGTTCGGCTCCCAACCGTTGCTCGATCGCTCTGGCAATACGGAACAGGTCAGCGAGCCGGCCGCTTTTCAGCTCAAGTTCGAGTTCCTCGATGGGGCTCGCACGGTGACCCGCAACGATCTTTCCCCGATCGATGGCGAGTTCGATCTCACTCCTGCGGGTCCGGACCGGAACGATGGTGCGATGAACCGATGTCTTGAACACAGGCTTCAGCTTGCGGCGTAGCTTGCCGGTGGCGAGCGGCTCGAGCGGCGTGTCGTCGACCTCACGAAGGTCCGGCGCGTCGTCCTTGATCTCCGCTTCCCATTCGCCTCGGCCAAACTGCGCGCCGTTCGCCGACTTGATCGTCTGGATGTTCGTGCTGCCGTTTTGCCGCACGCGCAGTGTCAGACCGCGACTCTTCAGCTTGTGTTTCCCGGTATCGAAATAGGTCGAGACAAGATCGCTGTCCGATCGCTCACCCATTTTTCCACCGGGAATGCGCCAGCCGGCGAGAGATTTGAGGTCGCGCGCGGCCACGCGGAATTTCAGTTCCGTCTCGACAGCCATGCTTGCTCCGTATTGCTGTTGGATGCGGACTGCGCAAGTCCCAGCGCTACAACGCCGAGAACGGTGAAGAGTGCCGCGGCCCGGCAATCATCGTTCCAGCACAGCACCCCATCATCCAGGCAATCGGAACGCTCCGCTCTGCACCGCCCTGCTCACCTCGCGCGCTGTCAGTTCCGGGTCATATCCGTCGGTTTGGAGTACATGCCGTTCGAGATCTCCCAACGAGCAGAATTGCTGATGCATCACCGTGATCTGTTCCGCATCGGTCAGTGTATCGCCTCCGCGTGCGCGACAGCGTTGGATGGCAATCTCGAGCGGGGGCCTGAGAACGATGTAGTGCAGAGCGACCCTGAGTGAGTGGAAGTGCCCCAGAAACCACGGCCCGAAAATGCCATCCAGGAGAACAAAATAGCCGCTTCTGGCGTATCCCTCCGCCACGTTTGCGAGGATACGAACCACGCTCCGATTCTGCTCGTGCGCCTCCGGCAGATAGGGGGGAATCGCACCGTGCTTGATGAAATGCCAGAAATCGTCGGCATGAAGATGCACCTTGGGCATACCCGGCTCGTGGGCAAGGATTTTTGCCGTGGTTGTCTTTCCCGATCCTGGCGGACCGGTAAGGATAAGAACTTCGCCTGTACCATCGATCATCGCGCTGCAGCATATAGCGCAACGTTCAGCGATTCCAGCAACTTGTCATTCCGGGGCGCGCAGCGCGCGCCCGGAAGCCATTATGCCGCGTGCCGCAAGTTGTGAAATGGATTCCGGGTTCGAGGCTGCGCATCGCCGCGGAATGACCGAGCCGGTTTGACGACGTCTAACCCACGACCGTCGTCCCCATCTTCCGCGTCACGGCGCCGTCTTGATCTCAATCTGCTTGCTTTGCTTCGGCTCGGGCTTGCGCACGGTCACCTTGAGGACGCCCTTGGAGATCTCAGCGGAGATATCTTCCGCTTTCACACCCGGCGGTAATTCGACGGAGCGCGCGAACGAGCCGAAGCTTCGCTCGACCAGGTGGTAATCCTTGCTCTTCTCCTCGCGCTCGTTCTTCTTTTCGCCGCGAATGGTGAGAAGGTTGTCGGTGAGATTGAGCTCGACGTCCTTCTGCTCGAGACCGGGAAGTTCCGCCGTGATCTCGATCGCCTTGTCGGTCTCGCTGACATCCATGCTCGGCAGCCTTCTGCCGGCCGCATAGGCTTGATCATGATTGCCTCCTATGTAAGCCGAACCGGTGTCGGAACTTTACGCCCGGCCGAACAACGGGCGTTGAGCGAAATCAAGCGAGACCCGGCACATGTGCGGCAGACTGGAATTAACGCGAGAAGGTGAGCGGTTTCCCTTGAGGCCTCAGAGAGGTGTTGTTGATGTACGCCATGGTTCTTCAAGCACCCAACAGGCCGCTCATGCGTGAGCAGCGTCCCGATCCGTTGCCCGGACCGGGCGAGGTGCGCATCGAAGTTTCCGCGTGCGGCGTCTGCCGCACCGACCTGCATGTCGTCGACGGCGAATTGCCTGACATCCGTTATCCCATCATTCCCGGTCACGAGGTCGTCGGCCGGGTCGATCTGCTCGGCGAAGGCGTTGACGGCCTCGCGCCAGGTGCGCGCGTCGGCGTGCCCTGGCTCGGCTTCACCTGTGGCACGTGCCCTTATTGCCGCGAGGGCAAGGAGAATCTCTGCGACCATCCGCGCTTCACCGGCTACACCCGCGATGGGGGATTTGCGAGCCACCTGATCGCCGATGCGCGCTATTGCTTTCCGCTCGGCGAAGGCGGCGACGATGTCGCGCTGGCGCCGCTGCTCTGCGCCGGCTTGATCGGCTGGCGCTCGCTGCTGATGGCCGGCGACGGCAAGCGCCTCGGCATCTACGGCTTTGGTGCTGCCGGCCACATCATCGCGCAGGTCGCGCGCTGGCAGGGCCGCAGCATCTGCGCCTTCACGCGCGACGGCGACACCGAGGCGCAACAGCTTGCTTTGTCGCTCGGCGCCGACTGGGCGGGCGCCTCCGGTGACAAGCCGCCGGCCGAGCTCGACGCCGCCATTATCTATGCCCCTGTCGGCGCCTTGGTGCCGCAGGCGTTGCGCGCTGTACGCAAAGGCGGCCGCGTGGTCTGCGCCGGCATCCACATGTCGGACATTCCGTCCTTTCCTTATGATATTCTCTGGGAGGAGCGGCAGATCGTCTCGGTCGCCAATCTGACACGCCAGGACGGCGGGGATTTTCTGAAAGTGGCGCGCGAGGCGAACATCAAGACGACGACCACCACCTTTCCTCTGGATCAGGCCAATGAAGCGCTGGCGCGCCTGCGCAGCGGCAATCTGGTCGGCGCGGCGGTGCTGCGGCCATGACGCCACCGTCCTCGCATCAAGGCACGACCGACCAGGACCGCGTGCTGGATTTTCTCGGCAAGCCGTCCGGCGGGCATGATACCCTTCGCGTCGACACGCACGGCTCGATCGTGTTCCTGAAGCCCGACCGCGTTTACAAGGTCAAGCGTGCGGTGCGGCTGCCCTATCTGGATTACTCCTCGCTCGACAAACGCAAGCACGCCTGCGAGGAGGAGATCGCCATCAATCGGCGTTTCGCGCCGGAAATCTATCGCGGCGTGGTGCCGATCACGGAAGGCGAAGCTGGCCCTGAAATCGGCGGCAAGCGCGACGTCATCGAGTGGGCGGTCGAGATGGCGCGGTTCGACGAGAACCAGACGCTCGACCATCTGGCGGCACGAGGCGAGATCACGCCAGAACTCGCCGAACCGCTGGCCGAGGCGATCGCCGCGTCCCACGACAGCGCACCGGTTTCGGATGGCGAGACCTGGCTCGCCTCGCTCCCCGTAATCATCGAGCGCAACACAACAGCGTTTCGCAGCCATCCCGCACTTGCAAGCGCCGAGGTCGAGCGCCTGCATCTGCTGAGCTGCGATCTGCTCACCAAGAACAAGGTGCTTCTCAAGCAGCGCGCCGCCGCTCGTAGGGTGCGCCGATGCCATGGCGACGCGCATCTCGGCAACATCGTGATGATCGATGGCAAGCCGCGCCTGTTCGATGCGATCGAATTCGACCCCGTCATCGCCACCACGGATGTGCTCTATGACCTCGCCTTTCCGCTGATGGACCTCTTGCATTTCGGCAACCGTGCTGCCGCGAACCGGCTGTTGAACTCCTATCTGCAGGCCACGTGGCAGCAGAACGCCGGCGCGCTTGCCTTGCTGCCGCTGTTCCTGTCCATCCGCGCGGCAATCAGAGCCAATGTGCTCCTGACCAAGCATGCGCAAGGCGGCGGCGCCGCCGTGCTGTCAGATGCGCAGTCGTATTTCGAACTCGCAGGCGAACTGATCGCGCCGGGCAAGCCGTCGCTGATCGCGGTCGGCGGCCGCTCAGGCACCGGCAAGAGCGTGTTGGCGCGCGCCATTGCCGGAGTGATCCAGCCGGCGCCCGGCGCGGTGCTGCTGCGCTCGGACGTGATCCGCAAGAAGATCTTCGGAGTCGGCCCCCTGGTCAAGCTCCCCGAGTCAGCGTACGCGCCCGGAACGTCCGCGCGCGTTTATGACGCAATGCTCGATCGCGCGCGAGCTATGCTGGCGCAGGGATTTTCCGCGCTGGTCGACGCAGCGTTCCTGAAGGAAGACGAGCGAAACCAGCTTCGCCCGCTTGCGGCCTCCTGCGGCGTCGATTTCTTCGGGATATTCCTTGTTGCCGAGACCGCCGTCCGCCTCGCACGCATCGGCGCACGCCGGAATGACGCCTCCGACGCAACCCAGGACGTGGCGCTGTTTCAGGACAGCATCGACACCGGCGTCGTCGATTGGGCGCTCGTGGATGCGTCGGGGACTCCGGAGGAAACGCTGGAGCGGAGCGTGCGATGTCTTCCGCGGCGGGCCGCGCCAGAGGATTAGATCGAAACGATGACGGTCCTTCTCCTCTCCCCGTTCTTACGGGGAGAGGGTCGGGTGAGGGGCTTTCTCCAGGCGGACGGTGATAGACGGACTCGCGGAGACTCCCCCTCACCCGAAATTCAAGCTCAGCTTGAATTTCGACCTCTCCCCGCAAGCGGGGCGAGGTGACGCGGGGCCCGCATCGTGGACGAAAGCGCTAGTGCTGCAGCACGTATCGGCCGGGCGCATCCTCCAGCGCGGTGGCGTCCTTGCCGGCGCCGCCCATGGGTGACGGCGCAACCGGTTCGCCGGAATGGGCATTCAGGAACGCGACCCATTCGTGCCACCAGGAGCCTTCGCGCTTTGGCGCGACCTTCAGCCATTCATCCGGCCCGATATAGAGCCCGTCCTTCAGCTCGGTCAGGACCTGGTAGGAATGCCACGGCTCGTTGGGAGCCGCGACGACGCCGGCATTGTGTCCGCCGTTCGTGAGCACGAACGTCGTATCGGCATCGGCGAGGAAATGGATCTTGAAGGTCGATTTCCAGGGAGCGACGTGATCGCGAAGCGTGCCGACGACGAACATCGGCGCATGCAGATCGGACAGCGAGATCGGCTTGCCGTCGACGCGATAACGCCCTTCGGCAAGTTCGTTGTCGAGGAAGAGCTGGCGGAGATATTCCGAATGCATCCGATAGGGCATGCGAGTTGCATCCGCATTCCATGCCATCAGGTCGCTGAGCGGCTGCCGCTCTCCGATCAGGTAGTCGCGGATCATCCGCGACCAGATCAGGTCGTTGGAACGCAGCATCTGAAAGGCGCCGGCCATCTGCGTGGTCTCGAGCACGCCGCGCTGCCACATCATATCCTCGAGGAACGAGACCTGGCTTTCGTTGATGAAGAGCGTGAGTTCGCCGGCCTCGGTGAAGTCGGTCTGCGCGGCCAGCAGCGTCACGGTGCGCAGGCAGTCCGGCTTCTCCTTGCTCAGCCGCGCCGCCGCGATCGACAATAGCGTGCCGCCGAGGCAATAGCCGGTGGCGTGAATGGGCTGGCCGGGGGCGATCCGGCCGATAGCCTCGATCGCGGCATCGACGCCGAGCCGGCGATAGTCCTCGAGACTGACGTTGCGGTCCTCGGGCGTCGGGTTGCGCCAGGAGATCATGAACACGGTAAAGCCGCTCTCGACCAGGAAACGCACCAGCGAATTGTGCGGCGACAGATCGAGGATGTAATATTTCATGATCCAGGCCGGCCCGATCAGGATCGGTTCGGGCCGGACTTGCGATGTGGTCGGCGAATACTGGATCAGCTCGATCAATTCGTTGCGGTAGACCACCTTGCCCTTGGTGACAGCGACGTTCTGTCCAACGACGAACCTATGTTCCGGCCCGTGACCGGTCACCAGCGCCTTCCAATCCTCCAGCCAATTGTGCAAGCCGCCGACGAAATTGCCGCCGCCGGTCTCAATGATCTTGCGCAGCACTTCGGGATTGGTCAGCGCGAAATTCGTCGGCGCCAGCACGTCCAGCCACTGCCGGATCGCGAAATCCGCAATCGCCGCATCCTGCCGCGCCACGCCATGGACATCGGTGGTGGCCGATTGCCACCACTGCTCGGTCAGCAGGAACGCCTGCGCCAGCATGTTGAAGGCGGGCAATTCCCAGTCCGGCTCGGAAAACCGCCGGTCGGTCGGCGCCGGCGCGATCAGGCCCCAGGTGCGATAGACCGGATGCGGGTTCGCGAGTGTCTCGAAAAACTGCATCGCGTCGCGGATCGCACCCCGTGCAAGCGTCAACTGCTTGCCCGGCGAGATCGCCAAATGGAGCTGCCAGTCGAGCAGCGCCAGCGTAAGCGCGGCGGGAGACAGGCCACCAGTCCAGCGGGCGATCATGGCATGGGCGAGGTGATCGATCACGTCGAACGCCGATACCGGCTCGGACGGTGCTGGTACCGCGGGGACCGCCGCGCCGACTTGCAACGGCGGCTTGACCGGCTCGAATGGAACGACTTTGGAATCCATGGCCTCGCTTGTCATACCAACCTCCATTGACTCCATTTACGCTAGTGCCGCCAGCAACGGTTTGAGCTGCGTCAAACTGGTTTGCCACGGCCTCCCGCATGGATCGGGCGGTCCGAACCGCATGCAGCGAGCGCCCATGGGTATCGGCATGAGCGGCGACATCGGCAGTTTCGTCATCATCGTGCTCGTGATCGGCATGTCCTTAACGCTCGACATCGTCCAGGAGCACCGCGCCGAACTGACCGCCGAAGCGTTGCGGCCGTCGGTGGCGATCCAGGCCGACGTCGTGCGCGACGGGGCTATCGTCTCCCTTCCCGTCACCGAGCTGGTGCCGGGCGACATCGTTCACCTCCGCACCGGAGACCTCGTGCCCGCGGACGGGATCGTGCTGGACGTACACGAACTGCAGGTCAACGAGGCCTTGATGACGGGCGAGCCGTTTCCGGCGAGCAAGACCACCGCGCCATGCGCGGCACCCTGCCCGCTGAAGCAAGCAACGCGCTCTTTGCCGGGACCAGCGTGGTCAGCGGCAACGCCGTGATGCTGATCGTCGAAACCGGCCATCGAACGCGCTTCGGCATGATTGCTGCCGAGCTCGCCACCAACGCGCCGCCGACGGCGCTCGACGGGAGCGTGATGAATTGCATCCGCAATGGATGCTGCACTCCCTCTCCCGCTTGCGGGAGAGGGCTGGGGTGAGGGTGTCTCCGCATTGGGATTCCCTGAGTGGAGAGAGCCCTCACCCGCTGCGCCAAGGCGCAGCGACCTCTCCCGCAAGCGGGAGAGGTGAGGTCCGCAGCGCGCTCCAAATTCACGCGAAGCCGAAAAATTCCTTGCCGCGGGCGATGATCTCCTTGTCGGTCGGGTGATCACTCGCCTCGACGCGAAGGATGATGTTCGGGTAGGTGTCCTGCAGATGATGCAGCAGCTCGGTCTTCTCGTTCCCCGGCCCCATGATCAGGACGTCGGTGCAATTCTGCAGCACCTGCCCCACGCTGACCAGGAAAGCGGGATCACTCTCGACCTTGCCTGAGCCGATGCTGTTGGCCTTGTGGTGAAGATGGGTCGAGGACAGATGCGCCGGCACCACGATGGAATCCACGCCCGTGAGGCCCATCGAGAAGATCTTTGCGGTGAGATGATCGATCCAAACGACCGCATGCGCATGCGTCGCGGTCGTAGTTCGTGTCGCAGAGCTGGACATTGCTTCTCCTTGCGTCAGTGATGGTGTTCGATGGCTCAGCTCATATATTGGCCGCCATTAATCGACAGCGTCGAGCCGGTGATGAAGCCGGCCTCGTCGGCGGCGAGAAAGACGACGGCGCGCGCGATCTCCTCGGGCCGACCGAGCCTGCCGACCGGAATCTGCGGCAGGATCACATCCTTCATGACCTCCGGCGAGACCGCACCCAGCATCTCGGTGTGGGTATAGCCGGGACAGATCGCGTTGACGGTGATGCCGACCTTCGCGCTCTCGAGCGCAAGCGCCGCGTGAAGCCAAGCTCGCCGGCCTTCGCGGCCGAATAATTGGTCTGTCCGAACTGGCCCTTCTGGCCGTTGATCGAGGCGATGTTGACGATGCGGCCGAACTTGCGCGACCGCATGCCCTCGATCACGGATCGGCACATGTTGAACAAGGCGTTGAGGTCGGTATTGATCACCGCGTCCCATTGCGCCTTCGTCATCTTGTGCAGGCTGCTGTCGCGCACGATGCCGGCATTGTTGACGAGAATGTCGATCGGACCGAGCGCGGCTTCCACCTGCTTCACGCCGGCGCCGCAGGCGGCGAAATCGCCGACGTCCCATTGAAGCACCGGTATAGCTGTTTCAGCGTGAAACGCCTCGGCCGCCTTGGTATTGGCGGCATAGGTCGCCGCCACGCGGTAACCTTCCGATTGAAGCGCCCGGGCGATCGCGGCGCCAATGCCCCGAACGCCGCCCGTAACCAACGCAACGCGTGCCATGTCGATCCTCTCTTGCCTCTGCGACCTGGCCGTGAACCAATAAAGAAGGGAGGCCGAACGCCCTTTGATGTGGGTCAACAAGGGGAGGAAACTGCGCTGACATAGTGAGTTCGCCAACGACGGGAAGCGCCCGCAGGCGGCTTTCGTCCGTCATCAGGGAGAGATTCATGTACAAGAACATTCTGGTGCTGGTGCCCACGGAATTGTCGACGCGTCCAGTCGCCGATGGCTCGATATCGCTCGCGGCCACGTCCAAGGCCGAACTCGAAGCGCTGGCGATAGGCTACGAGGCCAGCAGCATACCGATGACGGCGGAAGGTGGCGCCGCGGTCGGCTCGATCTATGAGATCGAGCGTCAGCGCGCGTTCGAGCGCGCTGACGGCGCGTTGCGCATGTTCGAGGCGCAGGCCAGGAATGCAGGTATCACCTACCGCTGTCGCGCCCTCAGCGCGCTTCCGGGCGAGGCGGTCGAGATCGTCGGCGCGGCCGCGCGGCTGCACGACCTGACGATCGTGTCGCAGCCCGAGGTCGATCGCGACACCTTCGACAACAACCTCGCCCAAAAAACCCTGTTCGAGGCCGGCGGCCCGGTGCTGTTCATGCCTTACACATTCAAGGGCGCGTTGAGGGCAAAGCGGATCGGCATCTGCTGGGATGGCAGCCGCGTTGCGGCGCGCGCCTTGCATGACGCCATGCCCTTTCTGATGGCGGCAGATAGGCTGACGGTCATCACTGTCAACGAAGACGACAACGTGCCGAGCGAGGCCTCGCCGACCCATCTCGCGCGGTACCTGGCGCATGTCGGCGTCGCGGTCCATCTGACCTCGCTCAGGATGGACGATTCCGAAATCCAGGCGGGCATCCTGTCGCTCGCGGCCGACGAGTCGCTCGATCTCCTCGTGATGGGCGGCTACGGGCATTCGCGCCTCAAGGAAACCGTGCTCGGCGGGGTCACGCGCGACATGCTGCGCTCGATGACTGTGCCGACGCTGATGTCGCATTAGATTCGAGACACATGCCATGCGCGCCCACCAGATCATGACCAGGGACGTCATCACCGTCAGCCCCATGCATCCATCATGGATGCCGCCAACATCATGCTGCGCTGTCACCTGAGCGGCCTGCCGGTGATGTGCGAAGACGGCATGCTCAAGGGTATCGTCTCCGAGAGCGACTTCCTTTGCCGCGGCGAGATCGGCACCGGCCGCCGGCGCCCGGGCTGGCTGCAGTTCTTCGCCGGGCCCGGACGCGCCGCGATCGATTTCGTGCATGAACGCGGGCGTCGCGTCGAAGACGTCATGACGCCGGATCCGATCACGGTGGACGAGCAGACGCCCTTGGACGAGCTCGTGCGCATCATGGAAAAGAGGCGCGTGAAGCGCCTGCCGGTGATGAGCGGCAAGATGCTCGTCGGCATCATCACGCGCGCCAACATCCTTCAGGCGGTCGCGAGCCTTGCCAAGGAAATCCCCGACCCGACCGCTGATGACCAGCATATCCGCGATCGTATCCTGCGTCAGATCCAGGGCACAGACTGGCGGCCCGCCGGCTTCCAGGTCACCGTGCGCAACGGCGTCGCTCATCTCCATGGTGTCATCTTCGACGACAGCACGCGCAAGGCGGCCATCGTTCTCGCCGAGAACACCGCCGGCGTTAAAGCGGTCCACGATCACCTTTGCTTCGTGGATACTTATTCGGGGTACTATGTGGAGCCGCCGGAAGACGTCAGTGCGGCGAGGTGAACCGCCCCCGGGAGCGCTGCCGATTCCGTGATATATAACTACGCCTCGTGAAGCGATCTTTCGAAAGCGGCCGATCTCTTTCGGAAATGCACGCAACGGGGGCGCTGCAGGATCGATCGTCTGGGATCGACGGCAAGCGCATATCGAAAAAGTACGGCCGACATTCCGGATCGAACGAAAAGTTCTTGCGCATTCTGGCGAAGCCTTATCGGCTGACGTACCGTTCGTGTAGATATGGGTGCGGCTTCAATACAATCGCCACACGGAAATTCGTTCAGGATCGGACTATCGCCATGCTCAACGATGGGCGAGCATTTGACCGCGAGACAACGACAACGGCCGGCAGCTCGAACATCTCGTCGGAGCGAGCGCTGGGTATCGCGCATATATGGCGCTTTGCGCCGCGTTGGCATCAACGCACAAGGCGCATCGTCACGGGAATAGCCGGGCTCGCCGCGGTGGGCACCGTATTGGGCGGCCTGACCGGCTATTGGACGACCTACAAGGCGCTCAACGACTGGATCAGCCGCAGGCAAGTGGTGATGCCGGCGCCGCGCCTCTCCATTGCCGTGCTGCCCTTCGAGAATCTCAGCGGCGATCCGGCGCAGGATTATTTCGGCGACGCCGTCGTCGAGAACCTGACGACGGACTTATCCGTCAACATCCCGGCTCTTGTCGTCATCACCGGCGGCTCGGCACTGACAGACAGAAACCAGAGGATCGATCCCAAACGGATCGGTCAGGAGCTGAATGTCCGCTACCTGCTGCTCGGTTCGGTGCTTCGCTCCGCCGACCAGCTTCGCATCAATGCGCGGCTGGTCGACGCTGAAAACGGCGAGCAGTTGTGGGCGGATCGCTTCGACGGAAGCGCGGCCGATTTATTGAAGTTGCAGGATCAGGTCACATCCCGCATTTCCAGCTCGCTTCAATTCACCTTGCCGATCGCCTGGATGCGCAAGACACAGATGACGACGACCACGCTATTGTCGATGTGACGCCAAGCGGCGGTATCGCAAGGGATGCCTGACAATCCCTACAATATGGTCGGATATTTTTTCTTCAGAAGCGAAGCAAATTTTCTGGCGGCCCATGCGTTGAGGCGGATAACCCGAAAGCTATACGAAGGTATAGAACGGGCATACTAACGACTTCTCTCACGGCTTTATCCGCGGCCAACTCTCTCAGAACTAAAGCAAATTCGCCTCGACGCGGAGGCGAGCACGCTGCCGCCATTTGCAATATCTAACACCCGCTAAGCATCTATAACGGGCATCATAGCGCGAAGGGCATATGCTCTTCAGCATTGCAACTGTTGCATTCGCAGAGTTCCTCGGTCGCAGGCGATGCCGACCGAAACTAGAAAGGATGAGCGATGCTTACGCAGGCTATCAACGAGAGGCTGAGCCACCCTCACGTCAGCCTCCCGATCGGCTCGGAATCGCACCACGTCCATCCTGATGCCGAAGGGCTCCGCCAGGAGCACAAGTGGCGCGACCTGAAAGAGGATGATGCGGCTGCGATCGGGGAGATCGCGATTTCGCGCTGGGCGGGTTCGCAAACCGGCTCCCGATACGAGGAGGCGGCAACGCCGCCCGGTCGATATGTGGTGGCGATCGCCCTGAAGAGCACGCGCCTCACCCTGACACGGGGGCGGCAGATCATTTTCGACGGGGTCATGCCGGCGGGCACGCTGCACGTCACGGCGCCTTCGACCCAGCTTGGTGCGCAGTTTCACGCCCCCTACGACTTCCTGCACTTCCATGTCTCGGCCGACTATCTTCACGGGCACCGCGCCGCGGCCGAGCCCTGTGCGACCGGCGAGGATCTCGGCGACCTCATCCTGCTGCGGGACTCCTTTGCCGAGCAGCTCGGCAGGGCGCTGATCGAGCGCGGCAATGCCAGGGACCCGGCTTTCACCCGCTGCATTGGTCAAACGCTGGCCATGCATATCGCCCGACTCGAGACGCCGCGGAGCAAGGTCAACGCGCTGCCGAAATGGCGGCTCAGGCGGGTCGAGGAGTACGTCAACGCAAACTATCATCGCAGCGTCAGTCTTGCCGATCTGGCCAAGGCCGCCGGCCTGTCCCGCATGCATTTTGCGGCCCAGTTCCGGGCAGCGACAGGTTTCCGCCCGCGCGAATATCTGCTGCACCGGCGCGTCGAGCGCGCGAAATCGATCCTCTCCGACGGCGAGACGCCCCTGGCCGAGGTCGCATTGGCAGTGGGCTTCTGCACCCAGGCGCATTTCTCGACTGTCTTCAAGCGCATCACCGGGGAAACGCCGGCGCGCTGGCGAACCGCCAGCCGAAGCGCATCGCCCTCGCCGATCGACCAGAGCGTCCGGACCAAGATCCCGTTCGGCCGGCCACGGGCTGAAGTATGGCGCGCGGATCATCTCATTGCCGCCGGCGGTCACGCCTCGCTGTGACAGCACCTGAGGCCGTGTCGCAAATTGCGACACCGGCCGCCCCATAGTCACTTGCAATCACTCGATTGAAAATCGGCATCATCGCCGTGGCAGCTCGCGCGCGCATGCTTTTGCCGCGCGGCGCGATATTATTCCTATTTCGATCTGTCGGACGCAGCGCTGTCGGGTAACACCTTTGGCTATCCTGTAACACCTTTGGCTAAGGTTGCTAGGCGTTCGGAAAGCAATATGATGCGCTGGATTGGTCCCTCGACGATCTCAGGTCATTTGGAGTTCGGACGGGCACCGCGACGTGTTGCTCCGGTGCGCATCAAGCTGATGCGGTGAAGGACGGAGAGCGTCGGCCACCTGCTTGATTGAGGTCCCGAACATGGGCGACCGCACGCAACGCGCCGTCCGCGAGGCCGGTCGGGATTCGGCCGCGCCGGAGACCGTTTGCTTCGGTCCGTTTCGGCTGCATGCAGGGCAAAGAACGCTGGAGAAGGACGGCACTCCGATTCAGCTCGGCGGCCGGGCGCTTGATCTTTTGATCGCCCTGGTCGAGCGTGCCGGCACGGTGGTCAGCAAGAATGACCTCTTGGCCAAGGTGTGGCCCGACATCATCGTCGATGAAGGCAGCCTCAGGGTGCAGATCGCGGGCCTTCGGAAAGCGCTCGGCGACGGCGAGGCCGGCGCGAGATACCTGACCACCGTTTCGGGGCAGGGCTACTGTTTCGTCGGACGGCTTTCGCATCCGAATAATCAGGAGCAGTCCTCGATCGGGCCGAGCTCCGAACCGCCCCACAATCTGCCGGCGCGGCCGATGCGGATGGTGGGACGCGACCAGACCGTCCGCGACATATCGGCCAAATTGAGGAGCGAGCGTTTCGTCACCGTCGTCGGCCCCGGCGGCGTCGGCAAGACCACGGTGGCGGTCTCCGTCGGCCATGAATTGCTCGAAGCGTTCGCCGGTGCGGTCCGCTTCCTCGACTTTGGGACACTCCATGATCCCGCACTCGTTCCAAATGTCGTCGCCTCGGCGCTCGGCCTCCTCGGCCAGGCTGGTGATCCATCGGACAGTCTGGTGAACCTGCTCCGCGACAGGCGGATGCTGCTGATACTGGATTGTTGCGAGCATGTGATCGAGACATCGGCCGCGCTGGCCGAGCGGCTCTATGCGGAGGCGCCGCAGCTCCATATCCTGGCCACCAGCCGGGAGTCGCTGCGGGTCGAGGGCGAGCATGTTCACCGTCTGCAGCCGCTCTTGAGCCCGCCTGATGACGCCGGCCTGACGGCCGCACAGGCACTTGCCTTTCCCGCAGTCCAGCTATTTGTGGAGCGCGCGGCTGCGAGCGGCGGGCATCTCATCGAGCTGAGCGACGCGGACGCGCGCCTGGTTGGCGAGATCTGCCGCAGGCTGGATGGCATCGCACTGGCGATCGAGCTCGCCGCCAGCCGCGCCAGTGCCTCCAATATCAAGGACACGGTCGCGCTCTTGAACGACGCATTCAAGCTCCTGGGCGAGGGACAGCATGCCGTGCTGCCACGGCATCAGACCCTGCGCGCGACGCTCGACTGGAGTTACAAATTGCTGTCGGAGCCCGAGCGCATGGTGCTGCGGCGAGCGGCCGTGTTCGCCGGCAGCTTCACCTTGGAAGCCGCGCGCTCCGTTGCTGGCGCAGAGGACGCCGACGACGGGCAGGTGATCGCGGCCGTTGCGAGCCTGGTGGCGAAATCCATGCTTGCGGCAAGCGCGAGCGGCACATCAACGCGATACAGATTGCTCGACACGGCACGGGCCTATGCCCTGGAACGGCTTGCCGCCAGCATGGATGCCGATGCGACGGCGCGGCGGCATGCCCGCTATTTCCTGCATCTGCTGCAAGAGATCGGTAGCGGCTCGGCCCCATCATCGGAAGCGAACCGATTTGCGGCGATCGCAGACCAGTTCGGAAACATACGCGCGGCGCTGGCCTGGTGCTTCTCCGAACGCGGCGACCGCGCAACGGGCGTCGCGCTGGCCGCTGCGGCCATGCCGTTTTTCCTCAAACTGTCCCTGTTCGCCGAGTGCCAGCTCTGGGCCAAGCGCGCGATCGCACAGCTTGACGTGGCAAATCACAGCCTGAAATACGACCTCGACCTTCACGCCGCCCTGGGCCTGGCGCTGTTGCTCACGAAGGGGACCACCGACGACGTTCACGCTTTTCTGACGCGAGCGCTTCGAATAGCCGAAGAGATCGGCGACGTTCCCAGCCAGCTTCGCCTGATCGAGCGGGTTCACGTATTCCAGATGAGGGCAGGAAATTTCACGGAAGCGCTGGCGCTCGCCAAACGCGGCGAAGCCGTCGCGTCCGATCACGGCGACCGCATTAAACTTGCGCATATACGGATTGCGCTCGGCGTCTCCTGCCATCTTGTCGGAGACGCGCGGCTGGCCCGGTCTTATGTGGAATCGGCGTTGTTGCAGTTGCCGGGCTCGGAACCTGATGTCGATGATCCCCTGAACTACGACTACCTCAGTCGCGCACGAATCACGCTGGCTCGCATTCTGTGGCTTCAGGGATATCCCGATCAGGCGGTCGACACGGCGCGGCGGGCCATCGCCGACACGATGCGTATCGGTCATCCTGCCAAGCTCTGCATGGCGATGCTTTGGGCATTCTCGATCTTTGTCTGGAACTCGGAGACGGAGAGCTACGAAGAATACGCCGACAGACTTATCCTGGAAGCGAGCAAGCACGCGCTCGGGCCGTACCAGACGATTGGCTACGGAACAAAAGGTGTTGTCCTGGTGGCGCAGGGCCAGGTCGAGACCGGGATTGCGCTGCTGCGGGGCGCGCTCGAAGTCATGCACAGCCATCGATATGGCTCGCTCGCGGATTTCCGCATCGCGCTGGCGCAGGCGCTCGCCACCATCGGGCAGGAAAAGGAGGCGCTTGATACGATCGATCTGGCAATCGCCCGTGTCGGGCACAACAAGGATATGTTCTGCATGCCCGAGCTGCTGCGCGCAAAGGCGGAAGTTCTGCTCTCCGCAAGGAGCCCGGACCTGGAGCAGGCAGAGCGCTGCCTGAAGGAATCGATTGACATGGCCCGCCGTCAATCAGCGCTCGCCATGGAGCTGGTTGCGGCGACCTGCCTCGCAAAACTCTGGCTCGGGCAGGATCGCGCTGGCGAGGCGCGGCGGCTTCTCGCGCCGACCTATGCCCGCTTTACCGAGGGGTTCAACAGCCGCGCGCTGAAGGCGGCACGGGCGCTATTGGATGAGCTCGGCTCGCAGCACCCTGATTCATCGACGGACGCAAGACTGGCGGTTCGGGGGTAAGGCACCGAACGCATCCGCCTGGGCCGATCTGCGTCTATCCGGCAACCGCGATCATGCGAACTCGAAATGAAGGTGCAGATCCGAAAGACCCGAGCCATCCCATCCGGCATGGTACGTGGCGTAAGCATTCAAGGCCACCAGCTTGCGCCATCGGCTCGCAGCGCCCTTCCCAAGGCAACGAGCCCACGGGGGCCGTCCTATCCCCCGCCCCATCCCCGGGACGGCCCCCTTCTCTCCCCATGCATTGTCCCGTGAGCGGATCCCGTCCAAACTGGTGCCCTAATCCGGGCACAAATCATAGTTGGGCCAAAGACGGCTCTCGCAGCAGGCAGGTACCGCGTGCAGGGCGACAATAGCGACGAATCTGCACTGGCATTCGGGCCGTTCCGACTGCTGCCGAAAGCGCGACTGCTCGAAAAGGACGGCAATCCCGTTCATATCGGCGGCCGCGCGCTCGACATCCTGATCTTCCTCGCCGAACGCGCCGGCGAGGTCGTCGGCAAGCGGGAATTGGTGTCCCGGGTGTGGGCCGATGTGAACGTCGACGAGGGCAGCCTCCGCTTCCACGTCAGCGCGCTGCGCAAGGTGCTCGGCGACAGCGCGTCCGGCGCGAGATATGTCGTGAACGTTCCTGGTCGCGGCTATTGCTTCACCGCGCCGATCGTGCGCGCGGATACGAAGCCTGCCGCAACGCCGGCCGGCAGCCCTCCCCTTCCGGCGCAAATTGCCAGGATGATCGGGCGCACCGAAACAGTCGAGACGATTGCCGCCGAGCTCGCCCGCCACCGCCTGGTCACGGTGGTCGGACCGGGCGGCATCGGCAAGACCACCGTTGCCCTGGCGGTGGGGCACCGTCAGCTCGGCGCTTTTGCCGGAATGGTCAGGTTCGTCGACTTCGGCTCGCTGCGGGACAAGCGCCTGGCGCCGAGCGCGCTGGCATCGGCATTGGGGCTTTCGGTCTCCTCCGACAATCCGGTGCCCAGCATGCTGGCGTTTCTGCGCGAGAAGCGGATGCTGTTGATCTTCGACAGTTGTGAGCATCTCTTGGAAAGCCTGGCGATGCTCGCGGAAAGCATCATCCGCGAGGCGCCTGAGGTTTCCATCCTGGCAACCAGCCGTGAATCGTTGCGCGCCGAAGGCGAGCAGGTGCATCGGCTGTTTCCGCTGGATTGCCCGCCGGAGCGCGCTGCCATCACCGCTCCCGACGTGCTGGCCTATCCCGCGGCGCAATTGTTTGTCGAACGCATCGCCGCGAGCCTCGGGGGGTTCGAGCTTGGCGATGGCGAAGCGCCGCTGGTGGCGGAAATCTGCCGCAAGCTCGATGGCATTGCGCTGGCGATCGAGCTCGCCGCCGGTCGCGTCAACGCCTATGGAATCCAGGGCATCGCCACGCTGCTGAACAGTCGCTTCTCGCTGTTGTGGCAGGGCCGACGCACCGCAGCGCCCAGGCATCAGACGCTGAGCGCGGCGCTCGGCTGGAGCTACGATCTATTGACTCCCATCGAAAGCGTCACTCTGCGCAGGCTGTCGGTGTTCGCCGGCACCTTCACGCTGGAAGCCGCCCTCGCGGTAGCCTCCGAGGATGGAACCGACGAAGCCGAGGCGGTTGAGGCGATCGCAAACCTGGTAGCAAAGTCGCTGATCTCGCTGCCGTCTACGGCTCAGCCGGTGCGCTATCGGCTGCTCGACACCACGCGCGCCTTCGCCGCGGAGAAGCTTGTGGAAAGCGGCGAAGCCACAAGGATATCGCGCAACCATGCGATCTATTTCCGCGATCTCCTTGCGGGCATCGCGGCGAGAGCAGCAGCATTCTCGACGGGCGACAGCTTCACTCCCTATGCGGATCATCTTGCCAATGTGCGCGCGGCGTTGGATTGGAGCTTCTCCGAACATGGCGACCGCGCGATCGAGATCGGGCTTGCCGCGGCGGCCGCCCAATTCTTCCTGCAGCTTTCGCTGCTGACGGAATGCCATCGCTGGGCGCGACAGGCGCTGGCGGGGTTTGATCCGCAAATTGCCGACCCGCGTCAGGAGATGGAGCTTCAGGCCGCGCTTGGCGTGTCCTTGATGTTCACGCAAGGCAACACCGAAGAAGTCCATGCGGCCCTCACCCGCAGCCTGCAACTGGCAGAGTCCCACAACGACCTGCACTGGCAGCTATGGCTGCTGCGAGAGCTTCATATCTATCTGACCCGGATCGGCGATTATCATGGCGCGCTGGCGATGGGCGAGCGCGGCGCGGTGGTTGCCAGGACATTGAACGATGCCGGTGCCATCCGTACCGCGGAGTGGATGCTCGGAGTCGCCAACCACCTGATCGGGAATCAGAACGATGCCGTCTTGCAATGCGAGAGCGCCACGACCCATGATCCGTCTCGCCTGCAGATCAACATGCAGCGGCTCGGATATGATGACCGGATCGTTGCGCTGGTAGCCCTTGCGCGAAGCCTCTGGCTGACGGGACGTCCCGACCGTGCCATCGCGGCGGCGAGATATGCGGTCAGCGAGGCCGAGCGCACAGAGCAGCCGCTCACCATCGGCATCGGCCTGATATGGTCGATCTACGTGTTTCTCTGGGTCGGCGATTGGGAGGACGCCGACAAGCTGATCGAACGTCTCATCAATCATGCGGCCAGGCATTTTCTCGGGCCCTATCAGGCCGTGGGACTCGGACTGAAGGGCGAACTGTTGATCCGCCGCGGAGAAGCCAAGGTCGGCATCGAACTGCTGCGTCAGGGCGCCGGAACATTGCGGCAGACCCGGCACAAGATCCTGAGCACGGTGTTCGCGGCAGCGCTCGCCGAAGGCCTGGTGCAGGCGCGGCAATACGAGGAGGCGCTCGGCATCATCGATGAGGCGATCGCGCAGCGCGACAGCGCCGGGCAGTCGTTCGACCTGCCGGAGATGCTGCGCGTCAAGGGATATGTCCTGGCTTCCTCGGCCCGTCCATCCGAGGCCGAAACCTGTCTGATGCAGTCGCTCACGCTGTCCCGCGAGCAAGGCGCACTTGGATGGGAATTGCGGGCCGCCGCCACCTTGGGACGGCTCTGGCGTGAACAGGGCGATGCAGCAAAGGCACATGCACTGATCGCTCCGCTCTATGCACGATACAGTGAAGGCCTCGACAGCGCCGATCTCAGGTCCGTAAAATTACTGCTCGATGAGCTGACTCCGGGTATCTAACAACATCTAACGCGCAAATTCGCCCGCGCTGGGCCATGCTCCCTGCACGATTTTGGGGCTGGTCGAAGACGGGATTTGCGAATGGCATTGCTTGATGACGCCCTCGATGCCTGCGGTGGGCTGGAACGATGGCGTCGGTTGAAGAGATTCACCGTCCACCTTTCCATCGATGGCGCGCTGTTCTCCCGCATCGGCAATGCAGGGCGGCTCAAGGACATGGTCATGGAAGGTTCGACCGAGGTCCAGACGCTGCAATTCACCGGCTTCACCGCTCCCGACAGATGCGGCCTGTTTCAGCCCGACTGGGTCGCCATCCAGAGTCTGCAAGGCGAGATCCTGCGTTCGTGTGGCGACCCGCAGACAGCATTTTCGGATCACCACGAGGAAATGCCGTGGGACGATCTGCGCCTGGCCTATTTTTGCGGCCTCTCCCTCTGGAACTGTCTGACGACCCCCTTTCTGCTGGCGCAACCTGAAATTGAGACCGAAGAGCTGCCCCCCTGGAACACCGGCGGCCAGATCTGGCGGCGTCTCCGCGCGCTGTTTCCACCGACCATCGTTACGCATTCGCGGGAGCAGATATTCTACTTCGATAGCGATGGGCTGCAGCGGCGATTGGACTACGAGGCCGCGGGCACGCCAATCGCACACCTGACCTGGGCGCATCAGAAGTTCAACGACATCGTCATTCCCACGCTCCGGCGCTGCCTGTCGCGTCAGCCCGACGGCACGGTGATTACGAAGCCGGCACTGATCGACATCGAGATCTTCGACGCGGCATTCGAGTAGCAGCCAGCGAGCGGTGTCGACCGTCGCGTCGCGTGTGCGATTACTCCTTGCCCTGAACAAAGAGCTGAATCAGTGCGACGAGAACATCGGGCGCATCCTCCTGGCTGAAGTGGCCGGCATTGGGCAGCTTGATGATGGGCCGGTCCGGCCATATTCCCCTGAAGTCGGCGATTTGGACCGCCGGCGAGATAGCTCTGTCCTTCATACCGACGGCGAGCATTGCTGGCTTTGACTTCAGATTGTCGACGAGAGGAAAACCTTCAACGACGTATGGGATAATCCGACCGAGCAGCACATCGAGCGGGAACTCGATCGCTCCGATACAGTCCTCCCTTGCAGGAAAGGCCGAACCATAGGCCGCGAGCCAATCGGAATTCACTGCCGACAGATTCTCAAGACCAATGATCTTCATGATGCTGAGAATGTTGACGTCCAGATGTCCCAACACCTCGCCAAGCGTGCCGGCTTCGTAATGCTTGCGGACAAACTGAAACCAGGGCGTCTGCGCGTCGAACTCCGCGTTGCCATAGCCCGCCAATGTGTTGACGAGGAACAGGCGCTTGACGCGGTCGGGGTGTCGCAGCGTGAAGGCCGAACCGATCGGCCCGCCCCAATCCTGCATGACCAGGGTGATGTTCCTCAGATCGATCGCTTCGATGAGGTTCGTAAGGTTGTCGACATGGGCTTTCAGCGAATACTCGCGATCGCGAGGAGTCTCGCTTTTGCCGAAGCCCATATGATCGGGAACGATGACCCTGTGCGTCGCAGAAAGCGGCGGAATAAAGTGTCGATATAGATAGCCCCAGGTCGGCTCACCATGCAGACAAATGATGGGATCGCCGTCGCCCTCGTCGATATAATGCATACGAAAGCCGTTCCCGTCAAAATAGTGCGGCGCAAAGGGCCAGGTTGCACCAAACGTCTCGGCCGCAGGAATCGTCATTTGCCGGATCTCCTCATGCGCGGGTGTCAGTTGCAATTATATACGTCATGTAAAAGCCTCATCGAATGTTCGCTACCAACGACGAACCGTCGTAATGCCGGCATGACGATAATCTTTGCGTGAGAAGCCGCGCGTCGGCGACCGAAAATATTCGGTTCCGATTGAATCAGAACCGAATACCCAGACGGGTGGTCAGCCAAGCGCGAATGCCGTCCAGCGTGCGGAAATCGTCCAGAGATCGGGTCGCGACGTCATGATAGGCGCCAGCCACCATCTCGCTCAGCGCCCGGCCTGGCCCGAGTTCCAGAAACACCGTCGCTTCGCTCTCCATGCACGCCTGCAGGCAATCGGCCCATTGCACCGTCTGCGAGATCTGGACCGCCAGCTTGTCGAGACCGGTTTTGACATCGATGACGGGCGCAGCGTCGATCCCGCTCAGAAGCCGCGTTCCGGTTGGCAGTACCATCACGGCAGCATGGCTTAGTCTGTCGCGGAATTCCGTCGATGCCTTGGCAAGCCGCGGGGTGTGGGAGGCAACTTCCACCGGTACGTCGACGACCCTGGCCGCCTTCATCGCTTTCGCGTCATCGGCGAGCGCTTTCAACGCTGCCCGGCTTCCGCCGAGAATGAAGGCGTCGCCCGGATTGACGATGGCGACGGCGGCATCGTGCCGCTCGCACAAGGTGTCGATGGCATCGCGGGGAAGGCCGCGAACGAAGACCATTCCGTCACCGGGCAGCGTGGCAGCGTCCATCGCTTCCGCGCGGCAGGCCACCAGGTCGAGCGTATCCGTCATGCTCGTAAGGCCTGCGACGCCCCAGGCCGCGACCTCGCCAACGCTGTAGCCGGCAACGATGAGCCGGTCAGGCATTTGGGCGCGCAGCACGGAAGCTGCGGCCAGCGCCTGCAGCGTGCAGAGGATCTGGCCGATGCGATTGTGGTGCAGCACTTCAGCGCTCTCGCTGCGGACGATCTCGCGCGGATCACGGCCGCCGAGCAGCATCGCCGCATGGACAAACAGGCTGGCCGCCTCCGGCGCATCGCCGGTCAGGGCGAACATGTCGCGGTGCTGCCGTCCCTGCCCCGAGCAGAGGACTGCCAGAGTCATGGCCAGCCCAGCATCACGAAGAACACCAGCGCCAGCGCAAGCAGGATCGCATTGGACATCAGGGACACGACCTTTCGTGGGCGTCGACAAACAGGGTCATGGCCAATAGATCGGCCGATCCGCCGGGGCTGAGCCGGCGGACGACGAAGCTATCGTGGATGGCGCGGGCGCGCTCCTGCCAATCGGGCGCACCTACGCCGCCCCGGCCGAGAAATTGCCGCGCCACACGGCGCGCAAACAAGAGGCCGTCCAGCCCGCCGCGATGCAGCAGGTTGGTGTCCTCGACCGCGGCGATCAGCGCAAAGCATGCTTCAACCCGCGCGGCCTCCGCGTCGGCAGCAGCGAGAGCTCCCCTGTGCAAGGCCGGGAGGCCGACGTGGTAGACACTGGGAAATCCCTTGGCCGCTTCGACGCGCGCGCCACCGGCACCGAAGCGATGACGGGCTTTCATGCCATGGCTGTGGAGCAGCACAGGCCCGCCGAGGATGCTGCCGCCCCACAGTCGCGTCACGATTGCCCCGAGCGACAACGCGGGATCGACCTGCCCGCTGCTCCTTGCGCCGGCCGCCGCGCACAACAGGCCGAGGCCGAAGATGGCGCCGCGATAGGTGTTGATGCCTGAGGTCGCAGCAAACATCGCCGCCTCGGCCTCGAGACCGATGATCCTCAGCCGCTCCATCGCCCAGCCGCCGGCACCTGCTTCCGCCAACGCGGCAAAATACGGGCCGATGGTTTTGGCACTGACGCGCAGCGTCTCGGCGTCCATATCCTCGTGACTGCCACGATCAACATGGCTCACAAGGCCGGGCTTCGGCCATGTCTCCACTTCCAGCAGCAGGCAATCGACGGCGCTTGCCGCGATCGCCGCCGCATCGGGCGCGCATGGCGCCATCACCTGTGGACGAGGCGCGCGGTGCTGCGCGCTCCATGCCAGAGCCGGCGTCATGACAGCATCTCCCCGGCGAGGAAGAGATTCGTATCGAGCAAGGCGACGCCGCCGATGGTCTTGACCAGCACCTGGTCCGCGCCGGCATGCAGCTCCCGCCAGTTCACGGCGGCGCCGTCGTCGCGCACCAGTTCGCCATCGAGCCGCATCGGCGCCGGCGCCTCGATCTCGGCCATGCCGGTGACAAGAGCGGCAACATCCGTGTCACGATCAATGCGCAGCAGCAGATCGAGGTCGGAGCGATCGGTCAGATAATCCAGTCCGGTCAACACGCGCCAGGCCAAGCCGCCGAACACCCTTGCTTCCACCGAATGACGCGAAGCGAGTTCATCGAGACGTTCAAGCGTCGGCCGCCACGTCGGCGGCGCCATCCGAGCCGCCGCTCCTAACGAGGGTGGGGGCGCGATCGAGAGCACGTCTTCGGCCCGCATCAGGAAGGAAAGCCGCCGCTTGCCGGCAAAGGGCGGCAATGGCAGGGCCGCCGCCACGCCGTGCTGCTCGCAAGGCGTGGCACGCCGCCCGATCAACGGCCAGCCGTTCTCGACCCATCGCGCGATCAGCGGATCGGCCGCCAGATCGCTCCGCATCGCAAGCGCCGCACACCAGCTCTCGGGGCGGACGAAGATCAGATCATGGCGCCTCATCGGTCCCTCAGCCGGTTTGCATGGCAAGCTCACGCACGCGCTCCGCGATCTCAGCGGCCTTCATACGGCCGCCGCGCTCCTTGCCGAGTGCATCGCGTCGGTCGCGCGCATCGCCCATGTTGCGCAGCAGTTTTTCCAATTGATCGGCCAGCGAGGCCTCGTCGTCCCAGATGACATGCACCGCGCCGAGCTGAAGCAGATTTTGCAGGCCGGGAGCGAACACCGGCGTGGACTTGGCTTTCTCCTCGAGCACCTCGATCGGCAATTTCGTCACCTTGGACATCGACGGCAGGTCCATTACCGCCGGGTCCGCGCCCGGCAATCCCACCAGCACGCGGGTCGCCAGCGCGGTTGCGAGGAAAGCGCCGGCCGCCGAATGGCCGTACAGCAGCCCGATCGTGGGCCGCCCCTGGATATCGGCGTGGATGAGCGACTTGGCGAGATGAGCCAGGAACTCGTTCAGTCCCAGAAGCTCGTCGCGCTTGCTCATGCGCTGGCTGTCACTGTCGACGATGACCAGGATCGGACCGCTTCCGCGCTTGATCGCGCCAAGAACGGCGCCCGAGAGCCTGATCGCCTCGTCGACACCAAGCGCGGTTCGATCAGCGACTCCGATGACCAGCGCGCGGTCGCCGGATCGCAGCGTGCAGGACCCGAGCAGAACGCCACCGTCATTCTTGACGTCGTGGCCGTTGGGAAACATCGAGGCGAGGATCCTATCGAGCGTCACGGGCAATCCTCCGGACCTTGTCGGCAAGTTCGATGAACTGATCGGCCGGCAGCGCTGGAACGGACGCAGCGTCGGCAACACCCTCCGCCGCCCAGATCTCGACCGCATCCCGGCAGGTGCCAAAGCGCTGCAATCGATCTTCGAGGCGGGACTGTTCGGCATTTAACGTATCGATGCCGAAGCCCGCGGTGGTCTCAAGCAATTCGAGGGCAGCCTCACGGAAGGCTTGCACCGTGTCGTCGGTGAAGAGCTCGGCGCCGCCGATCAGCCGCCGGTGCTTGCCGCCCATCGTGCGCCAGACCAGGGCACGGTCGCGCGAGTCGAACTCTTCGACGCCGCGATTGGTCTCGATGACCTCGGGACCGGAGACGGCGATACGTCCCTGCTCGGACACTGCCAGCGCCGAACAGCAGCCCGCGATCAGTCCGCCGCCGCCATAACATCCCGAGCGGCCACCGATCAGCCCGATCACCTTTACGCCGGCGGTCCGCGCCTCGATCACCGCGCGCATGATCTCGGCAATGGCAAGCTCGCCCGCATTCGCTTCCTGCAGGCGGACGCCGCCGGTGTCGAACAGGATCACTACCGGGATCGACTTGAGCTCCTTCGCCGCACGCAGCAATCCCGTCAGCTTGGCGCCGTGGACCTCGCCGAAAGCGCCGCCCATGAAGCGGCCTTCCTGCGCGGCGACGAAGACCGGCGATTCCGCAAGTCGCCCGCGGCCGATGATGATGCCGTCGTCGAACTGCTCGGGAAGGTCGAACAGTTTCAGATGCGGGCTGACCTCGCGCCGTTCGGGGCCGATGAATTCGACAAAGCTTCCGGGATCGATCAGCAGCCGGATCCGTGCCCGCGCCGAGGCCTCGTAGAAGCTCGTCGCCCTCGCCTGCTCCAGCGACGGCTTTTCCAGATCCGCGACGCTCATTGCTCGTTCTCCGCCATCAGCCGGACAGCCTGGGCGAGACGCAGCGACACGGTGTCCGGCCGCGCGCCGCCGTCATTGATGGAGAACTTGAGCCCGCCCGGCGAGTAGCGCTCGACGAAGTCGGCGACCACGGCGTTCCACACCTCGCCAAAGCCTTCCGCCGCGGTCTTGATCTCCAGTCGGCATTCCGTTTCAGGCAGCACGCGTTCGGCGAGCACTTCCAGATTTCCGGAAGCTACAACACCGATGATCGCCATTTGCCTGGTCCCGCCGGCACGAGCGCGGGCTTGATGGTGAAAGCTCAAATCTTCCATCGCGGCTATCCCCTCACCAGTTGCGGAATTGCGAGGGCGGCGCGTAGAGCCCGCCCGACCACCGCACGAGATCCTTGATCGAGCGCGCCGCCAGCATGCTCCTGTCGGCGTCGAGCGGATCGATGCCGAGATCCTCCGGCCGGCGGATCACGCCGCGCTCGCGCAAGTGCTGCACCATTTTCCTGTCCCTTCTGCGGCCGACATCGGTATAGCCGGCGACGCCGCGGATCGCCTGTTCGCGTTCGTTCTCATCCCGGCACAGCAGCAGGTTGGCAACGCCTTCCTCCGTCACGACGTGGGTGACGTCGTCGCCATAGATCATCACCGGGGCGAGCTCGAGCTTGAGCTTCTCGGCGAGCGCGAGCGCGTCCAGCTTCTCGACCAACAGCGGCACGTTCTTTTCGCCAAAGGTCTCGCCGATCTGCACCACCAGCTTGCGGCCACGGCGCAGCAGCGCCGAGCCGTCGGGATCGGCCTCGCGGCCGGCCTGCAGCCATGGCGTGCTCGGATGGCGCCGCCCGCGGGCATCGGCGCCCATATTCGGCGCACCGCCGAAGCCCGCAATACGCGAGGTGGTCACCGTCGATGAATTGCCCTGCAGGTCGATCTGCAGCGTCGAGCCGATGAACATGTCGCAGGCATAGAGGCCGGCGGTCTGGCAGAAGGCGCGGTTGGAGCGCAGCGAGCCGTCAGGCCCGGTGAAGAAGACGTCGGAGCGTGCGCGGATATAGTCGTCCATGCCGACCTCGGAGCCGAAACAATGGATCTGCTCGACCCAGCCCGATTCAATCGCGGGGATCAGCGCCGGATGAGGATTGAGCGCGAAATGGCTTGCGACCTTGCCCTTCGTATTGCCTCATCTGAGGATGTTACTTTCGCTTGACGGACGTAGCGCCGACTGTCGGCCGGTCTGAGGTTGCGTC
>NZ_JCAMOR010000011.1:0-178217 GCF_059512385.1 Bradyrhizobium sp. Crot121
TGGAATACTGGATCGTCCGCCGGAGCCTGTCATCGGGCGGCCATTCGGCCGACCCGGTGGCGGACGATGACAGCGGAGAGCTGTTTGACATTCAAATCAGACCTCTCCCCCGTCGTCCCGGGCTTGCGTGCCACGGCGAAGCCCTTGGCGTAGCCGGGACCCGGGACCCATAACCACAGGCCGTTGTGATCTGCTCCGCTACCACCGCTTGCTCGCGCCACAACACCTCCCTGTGGTTATGGGTCCCCGCCTTCGCGGGGACGACGGCGGTGTGAGGTTCTACGGAATCGTAGGATGGGTAGAGCGCAGCAACACCCATCATTCGCGCGGCTTGCTCCGTCGCGATGGGCTTCACTGCGCTCTACCCATCCTACGGGAGAGAGTCGCAAGTCATCTCGCAGGACAAGCTGCGCCGCTCTTCGCCCATGCTTCGACGAGCGCGCCCGCCTGTTTTTGTGTGCCCGGCGCGGGGGAACGGCCGAAACCAGGCTGCCATGCCCAGCCGACCAGCGTATCTTCGCCGATGTGGTGGATCAGCTCTTCGACCTTGCGGCCGCCATTGCGGGCGGGGTCCTTGATCTGGGCACAGATCTCGGCGAGCGACTTGCCTTCCCAACCCATCTCCCGCGGCGCGAGGTGCCATTCCGGGTGGCCCGGTATACGGGCAGGCTCGAAATTGGCGTTGCCGTGACACGCCGAGCACCGTAGCGCCGCCACCCCGTGGCCGTCGGCGCCGCGTGTGACCGGCGGCTGATGCAGCCGGCCCTCGTCGCCCTGGCGCGGCCGGTCGCCGGCGGGATGGCAGTTGACGCAGCGCGGATGCGTCAGCACCTTGCCGAGTTCAGTGAACATCGCCGCCGATCGCGCGTCGCTGTCAGCGATGCCGGCAAAGCTCTCAGGCGAAGCCAGGCCGTGTGATGCGGTCTGCGAGGCCGCATAGCCCGTGACCATGCTCAGGCCGAGCGCCGCGACCACAACGACAATCCGAAAGCGCGTTTCTGAGATCATGGTCAGGCCAGATAACGCTGGGGATCGGCGAGGATCACGTCGCGGACGGCCTCGTGATATTTGATGTAGCCGGTGCAGCGGCAGATATGTCCGTCGAGCGCGTCTTCGATGGTCTTCTCGAGTTCGGTGCGTGCGACCGGCTTCTTCGCGAGACGTTCCAGGAAGACCTGGGCTTCGTTCAGGAAGCCGGCGGTACAGTAGCCGCACTGGAAGGCGAAGTGATCGATGAAGGCTTTCTGAAGCGCGGTAAGCTGGCCATTTCTCGCATGGCCCTCGACGGTCCGGATCGCCTTGCCGTTGAAGTTTGCGGCCGGCACAATGCAGGTCGGACTGGTTTCGCTGGTGCCATCGGGGTTGTCGACGATGATCGTGCAGCTCAGGCACTGTGCGGCGCCGCAGCCGAACTTGGTGCCGGTCATGCCCAGATATTCGCGCAGGAAGTCGTTCATCGAGAGATCGTCGCGCACCTCAATCGGATCGATCGCGCGGCCGTTGACCGTGATGGCAAGCCTTGTCACGCGAGCGCTCCCTTGAGCATGGCCTGGGTGACCGGCAACGACTTGAAGCGGTGGCCGGTGGCGTCGAAGATGGCGTTGAGAAGGGCAGGGACGACGGGGACCATCACGACTTCGGCCATGCCTTTCGGCGGCTCGTCCGGCGACAGTGGCGGCAGCATCTCGATCTCGAGATCGCGCAGCGGCAGATCCGATCCCCGCGCTACCAGATATTGCCCGAGGTTCCATTGCCCGTTGCCGGGACCGCCTTCGTGAGGCGGCAGCGATTCCAGCAAGGCGTAACCGACGCCCATGGCAAAGCCGCCCTGTGACTGACCGAGCACGACTTCCGGCACCAGCGGCTGTCCGCATTCGAGCACGCTGTAGGCCTTGGCGATGCGCAGCGCGCCGGTCGTGCGCTCGATCTCGACGCGAACCAGCGTGCCGCACATCGAGGCGTAGGCCGTGCCGATCCTGTTGTTGTCGGTTGGCGGAAACCACACGCTGACGCGATTGAGCGCGGTGAATTTTCCGCCGCCCCTGCGCACCGCGAGCGCGTCGATCTCCGCCTGGTGCAGCTCGCGGCCAAACCGGAAACCCGCGCGCGACCAGGCCCAGCGCGAGAAGCTGTGGGTGATCGCGCCGGTCACGAGGTTGCGCGCATGCGCGGCTGCGGCGAGCGCCGGCAGTGCGAGCGGCGGAAGGCCGGGCAGGATGAGCTGCCCATCCTTCCAGCGCGCTTTGGCTAAATCCTTCGCCCGCGGATCGGAGGGCGGGATGCGCCAGAGTTCGAGCGCCGCCGGCCACAGGCCGTAGCGGAAGATGACGCGCGCGGCCTCGGCAGCCGCATGTGTCCCGACATGCGCGCCGATCGAGGCGCTGGTGGCCGAACTGATCGCAGGCACCCAGCGCGGATTCCTCGCAGCCGCGTCCTGGGTCTTCTGATCCATCGTGTAGGGATCGCCAGAGGTGACGAGACCGAGCGCATCATAGGTATCGATCCGGGCCACCGACACTTCGTCGGCCACCGCGCCAAGATGGATCGCGACGCGGTTGGCGAGCGCGGTTCCGATGCCATTGCCCATCTCGACATGATCGCAATGGATCGAGATCCTGCCGTCGGCTGCGATCTCGACGCGTCCGAGCGAGCAGTCCGCGCCGGTGCCGTAGTCCTTGGTGACGCAGGCGACGCCGGTGCCGACCAAGACGCCGCTGCTTGCAAGCCGCGCCTTCTCCTCGGCGCGTTGCCGCCAGATCGGATGTGTCTCGAGCTTGTCCAGGATCTCGGGCGTGCGGACCGACACGATGTACGGATTTCCCGTCATGGTCCGGCCGTTCTGCTTGAGCGCATTGCGCCGCCGGAACTCGATCGGATCGAGTAGCAAGGCGTCTGCGGCCTCGTCGATCAGCACTTCGAGCGCGGTCATGGTCTGTATGGTCCCGTAGCCGCGCATCGAGCCCGCGGTCACGCCGCGCGAATGCACGGCCACCGTGGTGACGTCGACCTTCGGCACGTCATAGATGCCGATCGCCGCCGTGGCGCCGACAACCGCCACGCTCGACGAGAAGTTCGCAAGGCCGCCGCCGTCGAGCACGTGATCGGCCGCGAAAGCCTGGATCTTGCCGGTTGCGCGGTCGATCCCGATCCGGGATCGTATCTTGAACGGATGGCGTTTGATGCCGCCCTGGAACTGCTGATAACGGTCGTGCGCAAGCCGGACCGGCCGTCCCGGAAAGAACATTGCGGCCAGCGCGACATAGAGCACGAAGGGCGTGTGGTCGCGGCCGCCGAAGCCGCCGCCGATATAGGTGAACTGCGTGTTGATCTGCGCGGGCTTGAAGGGAGCGCGCGCCTGTCCGAGCAGATACGCGATCGACTCGGTGGCTTCATAGGGCGACTGGACGCCAAGCACGAGTTCGAGATTGCCGCCCCTGTTGTCGTACCAGCCGAGACCGCATTCCGGCTCGAGGAACATTGGATCGACCGACTGGGTCTCGAAGCTGCGGTCGAGCACCACCATTGCGGGGTTCTTCGCATCCAGCTCGGCGCGGATCTGCTCGCCGTACCGCGCCGCCTTGCCGTAGGGTGCCTGCGTCTCCTTCGCGAAGGAGGACCAGACCGGAAGCGTGGTGTCCTGCAGCCGCCCCGGCGTCACCCAGCCGGCCTGGATCGGCGAATACACATCGGGCGACTCGGGCGTTGGGCCGGCCACGCGCGTGAAGCGGAAGGCGGCGTAATTGGGCAGGGAGACCGGGCCGGTCTCTTCGCCTGACTTCACGAAGGTGCCGTCGCGCAGCGCCAGCCGCGCACGATCGAAGGCGTCGAACTGCTCGAAGATCAATAGCGCGACCGGCTGTCCCATATAAAGCGGCGTCTTGCCGACCGGGCAGAACAGATCGCCCGCATAGAATTCAGGGACGCGGGCGCCGATCTTCGCAAGCTCCTCGGCCGTTACCACGACCGACGGCTTCAGCGCGCCGCTCAGGCGTGCGAGGTCCATGCCGAGATAGACGCGCGTCGCATCGCTCGCGCGGACCAGGATCGCGTGCGACGTCGTGGCCGGCCATCCCGGCAGGTCGGCAGCGCGAAAATCGGAGGCGTAGAGCTTGGCGCCGGTGACCTTGGCGACGCCGTCGATGCGACCGCGGCCATCGGCCGCCGGATTCCAGTTTTGCCGTCCCGGCAACACCGCGCGCGCCGGAAAGCCCGCCGGCTCGGCCGCTCCCAATCGTGACAGGCTGAGCGCTATCCCGCTCGCCGTGACCCACTTCACGAACTCCCTTCGCGAAGGCCGCATGCCCCTTACCCCCCTCGGTCAACGCTGTCAGGCGTGCCCGATCTCAAATTATCGTTGCGCCCGAATCACGCACCGATACGAAAAACACTATCGCAAGTCCGCGATCGATGCGGGGCCGGGACCGGGCGTGACCAAGGTCGGCCATTGCTTCGAACCGAATGGCACGGCCGGCGGCAGAAACGTCGTCATGCCGCGCTTCTTGGTCTCGGCAGCAATCGCGACACGCGCATCGCCGCCCATCAATTCATAGTCCATGAGATGATAGTTGCCGAAGAACAGCGAACCGACCGAGCGATCCGCGATGATCCGCGTCAGCGATTCCAGCATGTCCGCGGGCGTCGTTGTGAACGAGATGGTTTCGATCAGGAGCAGGCGGTCATTGATGGCATCGGGACCAAAGAACTGCGCGAGCACACTGAACAGCACGTTGTTCTGGCGCGCCACATAGATGGTGTTGCTCGCGGCATAGGTCTTGTCCCAGTCGGCGCCGAGCTGGGCTTTCCAGTCCGCCAGCACGCCCATCCAGTGCGCAACCTGGGTCTCTGCCGCCCATGCAACATTCTTGGCGAGGTGTGGCGCCTGCTTCTTGCCGAAAGCCTCAAGCGTTGCAAATGGGACGACGTCCTTGGCGAGGCATTCGTCCATGAAGGCGAGGTTGTTCTGCAGGATGGCGCGGTTGTTGTCGCGCCAGCCGGCTTCCATCGGCGTGCGGTCGAGCCCATCGAGCGCCGACTGCATGCGGCTGCGATAGGCGAGCATCGAGCCGCGCCAGGATTTGTCGTCGAGATTGTCGACATAGGGGCCGGCCACTTCGGCCAAGGCCATCGTGCTGTGACCCACCGACTTCAGGAGCTGATAGACGATCGGCACCTGCGGCGCCTCTGTCGGCGCCATTCCCGGACGGTAAAGGATCATCCTGCCGCCGGCGCCGGAAAACAGCGCAAGGATGACCGGATGCTTGCTCAGGATGTTCTTCTGGAAGATCTTTGCCGCGTCGCCATACAGCTCAAACATCGCGGTGTTGAGCGCCAGCACGTCCTTGGTCGCGGTGTCGGCGGGTGTGGTGCTCGTCTTGCCGGAGATCGGCGCCATGTAGGATGGAAGGCCCTGGGCCTCCGCGCCCGCACCGCTACCGCACAACAATAAAGCCGCCACCGCCAAGCCGACGTAGCGCTGCATGCCGATTCCCCCGCCCGTGATTCGCACCGATTCCTCGCCGGGCGGCAGTATTCGGCCATTCGCCTGACGCGCAAGCGACACTTGCCGTGATCAACAGCGTTGGTTGCGGGATGATTGATGCGGTCCGTAAAATAGTGCGTTCATCGAGGAGCGGCGGACCAGTCGCTTGGTCGTCCCGGGTCAAGCCCGGAACGACTCGCTTGTCAGGTCGTGAACCACAACTTCCTTACGCGAAGCTGATGTTCTGCTGCCGTAGCGGTACCGAGCGGATGCGTTTTCCGGTCGCCGCGAAGTAGGCATTCAGCACCGCGGGCGCGGCGACGCCGATGGTCGGCTCGCCGACGCCGCCCCAGAAGCCGCCGCTCGGCATCAGGATCGTCTCCACCTTCGGCATCTCGCTGATGCGCATCGAGTTGTAGGTGTCGAAGTTGGTCTGCTCGATGCGGCCGTCCTTCACGGTGCAGCCGCCATAGAACAAAGCGGAGAGGCCGTAGACGAAGGAACCCGCGACCTGCCGTTCCACCTGCGCCGGATTGACGACGTAGCCAGGATCGGTGGCAGCGACGATGCGATGCACCTTGATCTTGCTGCCGTCGGTCACCGAGATCTCGGCGGCGCCGGCGACATAGCTGCCATAGCCCATCACCTGTGCGAGCCCGCGATAGACGCCCTGCGGCGCCGGCTTGTCCCAGCCGATCCGTTCGGCGACCGCGTTCAGCACCGCCAGATGCTTCGGATGACCCGCCATCAGTTTGCGACGGAACGCGAGCGGATCCTGGCCGACCGCATGCGCGAGTTCGTCCATGAAGCTCTCGAGATAGATCGTGTTCGGATTGATGTTGACGCCACGCCAGAAGCCCGGCGGCACATGCGGATTGCGCATCGAATGTTCGATCAACAGGTTCGGGATCGAATAGCCGATCGCCGCTTCGCCGCTGGGCGCGAGCCCCTGGAATGTCGCGGGATCCATGCCGTTGATCATGGCCTCTGGCCGTAGCCGCGCCAGGATCGACTGGCCGGAGATCCGCATGCGCAGCGCGGTCAGGTTGTTGTCGGCATCGAAGGCGCCGACCATCCGGCACTGGGTAACCGGATGATAGAAGCCGTGCTGCATGTCCTCTTCGCGCGACCACAACAGCTTGATCGGCGTGCCCTGCATCTCCTTGGCGATCAAGACCGCCTGCCGCACATAATCGCTCTGGCCGCGACGGCCGAAGCCGCCGCCCAGGATCAGCTTGTGGACGTCGCATTTCTCAGGCGGAAGGCCTGAGGCTTGCACCGCGGTGGCGAAGGCCGCTTCGCCGTTCTGCGTGCCGCACCAGACATCGAGCTTCTCGCCGGTATGGAGCGCGGTCGCGTTCATCGGCTCCATCGTGGCCTGGTTCTGGTAGGGATAGTTGTAGACGGCCTCGACCACCTTTGCGGCACGCGCGATCTCCGCCATCGCATTGCCGTTCTGGTTGCCGACGAACGCCGCCTGCGACGGCTCGAGTCCTTCGGCCAGCCATTTGCTGATCGTCTCGCTCGAGGTCTTTGCGTTCGGGCCTTCGTCCCACTCGATCGGCAGCGCATCGAGTGCAGTCTTGGCGTGCCACCAGGTGTCGGCGACGACGGCAACCCCGCTGTCGCCGACGCGCACCACCTTCTTGACGCCTTTCATGTTGGCGATCTTGGCCTCGTCAAAGCTCTTCAGCTTGCCGCCGAACACCGGGCAATCCTTGATCGCGGCGTTCAACATGCCTGGCAATTTGAAGTCGATGCCATAGACCATCGCGCCGGTGGTCTTGTCGGCGGTGTCGAGGCGCTTCAGGCCCTTGCCCGCGATCTTCCAGTCCTTCGAGTCTTTCAGCTTCACATCGGACGGCGGAGAGAGCCTGCTAGCTGCTTCCGCCACCTTGCCGTAGGTCGTGGTTCGGCCCGTCGGCAGATGGGTGATGACGCTGCTCGCGGCCGAGCATTCGGAGGCCGGCACCTTCCATTCGTTCGCGGCGGCCTGGATCAGCATCAGCCGCGCGGTGGCGCCGCCCTTGCGGACGTATTCATGCGAGCCGCGGATGCCACGGCTGCCACCGGTCGAGAAATCGCCCCAGGGCCGGCCGCGCGCGGCGCTCTGGCCCGGTGTCGGATATTCGGTCGTGACCTTCGACCAGTCGCATTCGAGTTCTTCGGCAACGAGCTGCGCGAGACCGGTGAGCGAACCCTGGCCCATCTCCGAACGCGCGATGCGGATCACCACCGTATCATCCGGACGGATCACCACCCAGGCGTTGACTTCGGGCGAGCCATCGGCGGCGCGCGCCACCGCCCCGCCAAACGGAAGATTGAAGCCGAGCGCAAGGCCGGCGCCTGCCGCGGCGGTGCCAATCACGAACGCGCGGCGGTTGAGCTTGACGTGCTGATTCATGACGGCACCTCACGCGTTCGCGACGGCGTGGATCGCCTCGCGCACCTGCGCGAAGGTGCCGCAGCGGCAGATATTGGTGATGGCCTCGTCGATGTCCTGGTCGGTCGGTTTCGGGTTGTCTTTCAGAAGCGCCGCTACCGCCATGATCATGCCGGTCTGGCAATAGCCGCATTGCGGCACGTCGTGCTCGATCCAGGCCTGCTGCACCTTGTGCAGCTTGCCCTCGGCGGCAAGGCCCTCGATCGTCGTGATTTCCTTGCCATCAACTTCGCTGACGAGCACGCCGCAGGATCGCATCGCCACGCCGTCGACATGAACGGTGCAGGCGCCGCATTGTGCGATGCCGCAGCCATATTTGGTGCCGGTCAGTCCAATGTTTTCGCGAATCGCCCAGAGCAGCGGCGTATCCGGCTCGACATCGACCTCGATTTTCTTGCCGTTAATTGTGAGGTTAGCCATCGCAATCCCCTTTTGATCCAGTTCCATCAACTAGACCTCGGGGCGAGTGTGACCCGGCCACTAGAACGATTCAAATCAAGAAAATGCGTATGCGAGGAAGCAGGAACAAACCCGAGGGCGCGGTGTTCTTGATCTCTTGCGCCTCGCGCAGATCATGCGCCCTTGGGTGCGACAGCCAGCCGCAGGAAACTCATCGCGCTTCCGAGCACCGCAAATCCGGCGCCTAGCGCGAGTGCGTAGGTGGCGCCTTCGTGGCCGGCGATGGCAAAGCAGAAAGCGGCGAGCGCGGCGCCGATGGTTTGCCCGGTCAGGCGCGCGGTCGCCACGATGCCGCTGGCGCTGCCGCTGCGGTGCGGCGGCGCACTGCTCATCAGTGCCTTCATATTGGGCGTCTGGAAAAAGCCGAATCCGATCCCGCAGATCACCATGCGCCAGACGATATCGGGGATGCTGGGGGAGGCGGGTAGTGTTGCCAAGAGCGTCATGCCGAGGCCGAGCAGGATCAACCCGATACCGCCAAGGATGCCGACCGGGTAACGGTCGGACAGGCGGCCGCCGATCGGCGCCATGATTCCAACAACCAGCGGCCAGGGCGTCATGAAGAACCCGGTCTCGACCTGCGAGCGCATCAGCACGGCTTCGAAATAGAACGGCAGCGAAACGAAGGCGAGGCCCTGGATTGCGAACGAGCAGACCGCGGTCGCTGCGGACAAGGCGAACATCGGGCGGCGGAACAGGTCGATCGGCAGCATTGGCGCCGGATGATCCCGATGCCGGTGCGTCAGCAGCCAGCCCAGCACCACCGCTCCAGCAACCTCGACCAGCACCAATCCCGGCGAGGTCTTGTGCGCGGCGCTGCCGATGCCGATGATGAAGAGACCGAGGCAGCCTGAGGCCAGCACTGCGCCGGGGAGGTCGAAGGCATGCACGGCGCGCGGCGTCTGCGGCAAGGTCTTCATGCCGATGAACAGTGCGGTCAGGCCGAACGGGATGTTGATCGCAAACAGCCACGGCCAGGTTCCGAACGCCAGGATGGCGGAGGCAATCGTCGGCCCGAGGGTGAAGGCGGTCGCGACCACCAGCGCGTTGTGGCCGAAGCCGCGACCGTGCATCCTGCTCGGGTAGACGTAGCGGACCAGCGCGGTGTTGACGCTCATCAGCCCGCTGGCGCCGAGCCCTTGCAGCGTTCGTGCAATGAGAAGGCTGTCCAGCGACCACGCGAGCGCGCAGCCGAGCGAGGCGAGCGTGAACAAGAGGAGGCCGCCGAGATAGATGCGCTCATGGCCGACGATTTCCCCGAGCGCGCCAAGTGGCAACAGCGTTGCGACCAGCGCGATCTGGTAGACGTTGACGACCCAGACGACATCGGCCGGGCTGACCTTAAGATCGGTCGCGATCGCGGGCAGGGCGATATTGGCAATCGCGGTGTCAAGCGAAGCCATCGCGAGCGCGGTGAAGATCGCAGCCACGGCCCAGCGCCGCCGCTCCGGCGGCAAGCCGTCCATGACGGGCGCGACTGGCGCCTTCGCCGCGAGCATGTCCATTGTGGTCAGATTCTCCGGAAGGACAGGATCCCGTCCTCTCGGTCATCTACTACGCGCGCACGGGTTGCCACAGGTATGCGGTTGCATGATGCGTATGCGCAATTCTGCGTTCCGGCTTGGCGTCAGCCGTCCACGCGCGGCGGATCAGGCGTTGGTGCTGAGGCCGAGCCGGTCATAGATGCGCCGGGCGTAGGCGCCGAATTCGTCCGTGGTCTTGATCGGAAGCGCGCGGGGGAGGGGCAATTCGATCGGGAAATATTCCGCCATCCGAGCGGGCCCGGCGGTGAGCACGGCGCAATGGGAGCCCAGGAACACGGCCTCCTGGATGCTGTGGGTGACGAAGATGATGGTCTTGCCGCTCTCGCGCCAGATCCGCAGCATTTCGAGATTCATCTGCTCACGCGTCAGCGCATCCAGCGCGCCGAACGGCTCGTCCATCAGGATCAGTTTCGGGTCATGGATGAACGCGCGAGCGATTGCGGTGCGCTGCTGCATGCCGCCTGAGAGCTGCTGCGGATATTTGTCCTCATAGCCGGCGAGGCCGACCATCTTGAGCAGGTCGCGGGCGCGCTCCCGCGCCGCCTTGATCGGCAGGCCGACGATCTCGGCCGGCAGCAGCACATTGTCGAGGATGGTGCGCCATTTGAGCAGCAGCGCCTGCTGGAATACCATCCCGATATCGCGCGCGGGATCGAACGGCGTCTTCGCGTTGCCGATCTTGATCGTACCGCCATCGGCGCTGTGCAGGCCGGCAAGGATCTTCAGCACGGTGGTCTTGCCGCAACCGGATGGCCCGACCAGCGCCACAAGCTCGCCCTCGGCGATGTCCATTGTGACGTCGGAGACGGCAAGGAACTCGGCTCCCTTGGACCGATAGACCTTGCGGACGTTGCGCAGGCTGATGAAAGGCTCGGCCGTCATGTCAACCATTTCTGCAGGTTCGCGGCGACGAAGCCGTCGTCCGAGAGATCGGCATGCTCGCGGCAGACGCGGTCGATCTCCTGCATCTGGCCCGGGCTGAGACCTTCGTTTGGATCGAGGCACCAGATGCCTTCCAGCAAGCCCTGGCGGCGGAGGATCTCGTGACAGCCTGCGATGCAGCCGTGGAAATTGTTGGCAACGTCGAAGAATGCGCTGTTGCAATCGGTGACGCGGGCATCGAGCGCCAGCAGATCGGCAGGCACCGTATCCTTGTGGCGCGCCGCCTTGCACATCTCGAATTGCCTGATTGCCGTCTGCGTCCACACCGACCAGTGACCGAGCAGGCCGCCTTTGAAGTAGGTGCGGGTCGTAACTCCATTCTCGCGCAGGTCGAACGGCAAGGTGAGGTCGAGCAGGATATGGTCGTCATTGCCGGTATAGAGCGCGACGCGGTCGAGGGCACCAGCCGCGGCGACGCCGCGCAACACGTCCAGGGTGCGATAGCGGTTGAACGGCGCGATCTTGATCGCGATCACATTGTCGATCGCCGCAAAGCGCCGCCAGAAGTCCGCGCTCAGGATGACGCCGCCGACCGCGGGTTGCAGGTAGAAGCCGACCAGCGGGATCTCGCGCGCGACCGCCTGGCAATGCGCGATGATGTCGTCTTCCGACGCGGTCTTCATTGCGGCGAGGCTGAGCAGGCCAGCGTGATAGCCGATATCGCGCGCGGTCCGCGCTTCGGAGATCGCCTGCTGCGTCGGGCCGGCGAGACCTGCGACCATCGCCAGTGGCCGCTTGGTCCAGTTCGCTGCCGTCTCGGCGGCGAGCTCGAGCACGGGCCGATAAAGCCCGACCTCGCGGATCGCGAATTGCGTGGTGTGGACGCCGACCGCAAGGCCGCCGGCGCCCGCGTCGATATAATAGCGCGTTAGCGCGCGCTGATGCCTCTTGTCGAGCGCGCGATTGGCGTCGAGCGCGAGCGGGTGTGCGGGCAGCACGGTGCCGTCGGCGATCAGCTTGCGTATCTCGGATTTGATCTCGCTGTGGTGCATGGCCAATCCTATCCAAATTCCGGGCCGGCGACGGCGAAGGGAAGCTCTTCGCTTTGCGTGGTGGCGCGGCCGAACCGCATGCGCTGGAACGGCCGTTCGATGTTCCAGCCCGCGGCTGTCAATCCGGCGACGAATGATTCCTGCGACGCAATCGCGTCGATCAGGAGCGGACTGGTTTCGTTTCGGCTGATCGCATCGACCAGCGCCAGCGCGTCCGCCGCGCTATCCGCGAACAGTGGTCCGATCTGGCGCGCGGTGCGGCCGTCGCGCACCAGCGCCATCGCGTTGCCGTGGGACACAATACGCGAGCCGGTGCGGGCGCCGAATTCCGCGAGCAGGCCGTTGCGCTCAAATCCCATGGCGCGCCGGTCGCGTGCGGTGAACGTGTCGATATCGGAGGCCGCGAGCGTCACGGGCGCCTCTTGCGCCGGATGTTCGAGCCGCAAGCGCCGAAGCTGCAATGTCGGCGTGAAGCCGAGTGGACCGTACACCGTGGCGCCCGCCGGCGTCGCATCGAGCCAGGTGGTGAGGCCGCGCTGTCTTGCCGCGTCGAGACAGGCATCGACCAGCCGGGTCGCGATGCCGCGGCGGCGCCAGCGTTCGGTCACCAGCACCATGCTGATCCAGGCATTACCGGCGGAATACGGCAGCAGCGCCGCAGTTGCGACCAGATGCGTTCCGTCGCGGACGCCGGACACGATGCCATTGCCGAGGAAGAAGCGCCAGTCGGCCTCGTTCTGGTTCCAGTGCGCTTCGGTCGACAGCGCGAGCCCGGCCGCAGCGTCGTCGACCCCGAGTTGGACAATGGCGACAGGCTCAGTATCGACCATCGCGCACCTCATATTTGGTGGGCTTGCCGAGGCTCGGCATCGCGCGTTCCACCCAGTCCGCGGTCCAGGCGATCAACTGCTCGGTGTCGACGACCGGCAGGCCGAACAGCTTGACCGCTAGCGAGGTGTCGGTCAGCCACGCCGTCGGCTCTTCCTTGCCGACGATCACGGGCTGACGGCCGAAGCGCGCGCCGAACCTGGCGGCGAGATCGCGCACCGCGAGGATCTCGTGGCCGCTGACATTGATGGGCGAAGTCGGCGTCGTGCAATGCGCCAGGCACCGCAGCGCCTGCGAGGCGGCATCGCCCTGCCAGATGAAATTGACATGGCCGAGGCTGACATCGATCGGTGTGCCCGAAAGCACCTTAGTCGCGATGTCGTGCAGCACGCCGTAGCGCATGTCGATCGCATAGTTCAGGCGGAACAGGCGGCCGGGTGTTGCGAATTTCCTGGAGAAGTATTCGAACATGCGCTCGCGCCCGACGCAGGATTGCGCGTATTCTCCCGGCGGGTTCGGCGCCATGTCCTCATCGGAGCCTTTGCCGTCAACCGGCACGAATGGATAGACGCAGCCGGTCGAGAACGCCACGATCCGCGACGCAGGGAAAGCCTGTGCGACCAGCGCTGGGACATGCGCATTCATCGCCCAGGTCAGCGACAGGTCGCCCTCGGCGCCGAATTTGCGGCCAGCCATGAAGATGATGTTCGGCGCCTTCGGCAGCGCCCTGATCGCGGCCTCATCCAACAGGTCGCAATTGATTGTCTCGATGCCGCGCTCCTCCAGCCAGTCCTTCACCGCGGGATCGCTGAAGCGGGCGACGCCGATGACGCGGCGGTCCGGTGCGGCGGCCTTGGCAAGGCCGGCCAGCGTCGGTCCCATCTTGCCGGCGACGCCGAGGATCATGATGTCGCCGTCGACCTTGCTGATATCGTCGATCAAGGCCTGGCTCGGCCGGCACAGCAGGTCGTCGAGCGCTGCAATATCCGGGATCGTCTTCGGCAAAGTGTCGCGCGTGAGCAGCATGGTTCTTCCCCTGGTTTCTTATTGCAGCCGGATGTCGGAGACCACGAACAGCCGTTCAAGGCCGAGCACCAGGCCGTAAAGCGCAACGCCGAGCAGAGTCAGCAGAACGACTGCCATCACCATGGCCGGGGTGTCGAGCGAGGACTGCACCTGGATCATGAGATAGCCGAGCCCGCGCTCGGAGGCGATGAACTCGCCGACGATCGCGCCGGCAACCGCCAGGATAGCGCCGACTTTCATGCCGGAAAACACGTAAGGCAGCGATCCCGGCAATTGGATCTTGCGGAACAGCGTCCAGCGCGAGCCGCGCAGCGATTTGACGAGGTCGAGCAGGTCGGGCTCGACCTCGCGCAGGCCGCGTGCGGTCGTCAGCAGGATCGGAAAGAAGCAGATGCTGAAGGCGATCAGGATGTTCGGAATGATGCCGTAGGAAAACCACACGATGATCAGCGGGCCCAACGCCACTTTCGGGATCATGTTCAGGGTCACGAACAATGGTAGCAATACGAGGCTCACCAGCGGCGACCAACTGAAGATGACGGCAAGCGCGACGCCCACCAGCGCGCCAAGGCAGAAGCCGCCGAGGATTTCAGCGGCGGTGACGAGCAGGTTCGACAGCCAGACATATTTGGCGGAGCTGAGCGTCGCGACGGTCGCGAGCGGCGAGGGCAGGATGAACTTCGGCACCTGGAACGCGTCGACCAGGACCTGCCAGAGCACGATCACGGCAAGATGCACGATCAGGATGATCGCGATGGACCGCGTGGACCGCCCGCCGTCACTGAACACCGATTGCTCCCTCGAAAATGCCGGCCGCTCCCGGCCCTCGCTCTCAGCCTAGCCCGGTCGTATCCATCTTTCAACCATCTGGTTGATTATATCGCCCCGTCATTGCGAGCGCAGCGAAGCAATCCATGGCGCCGTCCGTGGAGACGTGGATTGCTTCGCTGCGCTCGCAATGACGGCGGTGCCAGGGTCTACGGCCGGAGCGACTGCAGCACCAGGTCGGTTACGTGCCGCCGCCGGGCCCGGCGCGCGGCCGTGCTCGACAGGTCCTTGCCGAAGATCGCCGACAGCGTCGGCGTATTGGAGAAGAAGAAGTAGCTGAGTGCCGCGATCGAGATATAGAGGTGCACCGGATCGACGCCGCGTCGGAACACGCCGGCGCGCACGCCTTCATTGAGGATCTTCGAGACCATGCTGACGAGCGGCGAGTGCATGGCCTCCAGCCGGCGGGAGCCGCGGACGTGCCGGGCGCCGCCGCGGTTCTCGTCGTTCAGGAGCACGATGAAGTCGGGATGGGCGGCGAGGTGATCGAACGAGGCTTCGATCAGCTTCTTGATCGCCTGTTCGGGCGGCAGTCCCTCCAGGTTGAGCTCGCGCTCCTGCTCGCGGATCTCCTCATAGACCCATTCGAGCACGGCGAGGTAGAGCGCGTCCTTGTCGCCGAAATAATGGTAGACGAGCTGCTTGTTGACGCCGGCTCTGGCCGCGATCTCGTCGACCCTGGCGCCGGCAAGCCCGTTTTGCGCGAATTCGCGCCGCGCCGCGGTCAGGAGCTTCCGTTGCGTGGCGACGGGATCGCGTCGCTGCGGCTTTGTGTTGTCGGATCGTCTCTTCAGCATTTTCAACCAAACAGTTGACAATTACGCCTGTCCCTTGTTGCATTGGTAACGTCACAAGCAAGGTGCGACAAGGCCGGGTTGCGCACGGGGAGAGTTGCGATGAAGGGTTTGAGGCTTGCAGCCTTGACGCTGGGGTTTGCGCCGGCCTTGGCGTTTGCGCTGGCGGCGTGGGTTGCGCCGGCGCGCGCCGCCGAATCCGTCAATCTGATCCTGAACTGGACGCCGACGGCGGATCATTCGCCGTTCTATTACGCCAAGGCGCAGGGCTGGTACGAGAAGGCCGGCATCGATCTCACGATCGAGACCGGCAAGGGCTCCGGCGTCTCATCGCTGAAGGTCGGCTCCGGCGGCTCGCCGTTCGGCATCGCCGATCTCGCGACCATGCTGGTGGCCAAGAGCAAGGGCGCCGACTTGGTGGCGCTGATGAGCATCTACGCCAATACCGGGCAGACCTTCTATTGGCTGAAGAGCTACGGCGTGAACGGGGTGAAGGATTTTCCCGGCCACAAGATCGGCAACCCGCCGGGCGATGCCTCGCGCGTGATGTGGCCGGCCTTCGCCAAGGCGGCCGGGATCGCGCCTGACTCCGTCACTTTCGTCAATGTCGGCCCGACCGCGAAGATCGCGGCGCTGAAGAGCCACACGGTCGACATCATCAGCGATTTCTACAACGAGCACGATCTGAAGGCGATCGAGTTCGGTGCCGATCTCGGCTACGTCAACTGGAAGGACATCGGGCTCAATCCTTACGGCAATTCGCTGATCGTCAACGGCGCATTCCTGCAGAAGAATCCGAAACTGGTCGAGGAATTCGTGCGGGTCACGCAGAAGGCCTATGCCGCCTGCGTCGCCGACGTCGCGCCCTGCCTGAAGGCGCTGCTCGACCAGGTCTCCGGCCTCGACCGGGAGAACCAGGAACGGCAATGGGAGCGCATCAAGATCCTGATGACGGACGAGTTCACCACGACCAAGGCGCTCGGCTGGATCGACGCCGAGCGGATGAAGAAGGACTACGAGTTGGTGCACAGCTATCTCGGGATGGAAAAGCCGTTCGACGTGAACACGGCGTTTTCGACCAAGATGCTGGACACGAGCATCAAGATGGACGCGAGCAAGGTGAAGAAGTAGCGCGGCCGTTATACCACTTGCTTCCGTCATGCCCGGGCTTGTCCCGGGCATCCACGCACTTGGGCACCCGAAGGAGAGCGTGGATGGCCGGGACAAGCCCGGCCATGACGAGCATTTGACGCCATCGGTCACACGCTCATAATCCTCCTGCGTAAGCCGTGGTCGCTTTGGCTCGCGGCGGGGAGGAACAGACATGACCAACACAATCGCCAGCGAAGCTCCTAAGGACGCCTCGCCTTCCGTGGTCGCGCAGCACGCGGCGATGCTGGATGCATTGCCGTTCTCCGATACGGGTGATTTCGACGATGCCGCGCGCGGCTTCCTCGGCAGGATCGAAAACGCGCATATCGCCAACGCCCAAGGCAGAGTGGTCTGGAGTCTTGCGCCTTACGGCTTCCTCTCATCGGAGGAGGCTCCGCCCACCGTCAATCCCAGCCTGTGGCGGCAATCGCGATTGAACATGCATCACGGCCTGTTCGAGGTGGTGCCCGGGGTCTACCAGGTGCGGGGGCTCGATATCGCCAACATGACGCTGATCGAGGGCGACAGCGGCGTGATCGTGGTTGATACCCTCACCTCGATCGAGGGCGCCCGCGCCGCCATCGAGCTCTATTTCAGGCACCGCGGCAGGCGTCCGGTTGTGGCAATGCTCTTCACCCATACCCACACCGATCATTGGGGCGGCGCCCGCGGGGTGCTCGATGACGAGACATTGTCGAGCGGGCAGGTGCCGATCATCGCCCCTGACATGTTCATGGAGCATGCGGTCTCCGAGAACATCATCGCAGGCCCCGCGATGTTGCGGCGTGCGCAATATCAATTCGGGCCGTTCCTGGCGAAGGGGGCGCGGGGGCAGGTCGATTGCGGGCTCGGCAAGTCGATGGCGGCCGGATCGGTGGCACTGTTGCGGCCGACCGATCTGATCCTCGCCACCGGCGACAGGCGCGTGATTAACGGCGTCGAATTCGAGTTCCAGATGGCGCCGAACAGCGAGGCACCGGCGGAGATGCATTTCTACCTGCCGCGCTACAAGCTGCTGAACCTCGCGGAAAACTGCACCCACAATTTCCACAATCTGCTGCCGTTTCGCGGCGCCGATGTGCGCGATGCCTTGGCGTGGTCGAAATATCTCGGCGAGGCGCTCAAGCTGTGGGGCGGCAAAGCGGAGGCGATGTGCGGCCAGCATCATTGGCCGGTGTGGGGTCGAGAGCGGATCGACACCATGATCCGCCAGCAGCGCGATCTCTACAAGTTCGCGCATGACCAGACCATTCGCCTGATGAACCATGGGCTGACCGCGAGCGAAATCGCGGAGACCATTCGGCTGCCGAAAAGCCTGGAGGGCGCCTGGCACGGCCGCGGCTATTACGGCCACATCCGGCACAATGCGAAGGCGATCTATCAGAAATATCTCGGCTGGTATGACGCCAACCCCGTCAATCTCGATCCGCTGCCGCCGGTCGAGTCGGGCAAAAAATACGTTGAGTATATGGGCGGCGCGGATGCGATCCTGGAACGGGCGCGGAAGGATTTCGCCAACGGCGAATTCCGCTTCGTCGCGCAGGCGGTGAGCCATCTGGTGTTCGCCGAGCCGGGCAATGCCGCGGCCCGCGCGCTGCTCGCCGACACGTTCGAGCAGCTCGGCTATGCCGCGGAAAGCGCGACCTGGCGCAACAGCTATCTGTTCGGCGCGCAGGAGTTACGGCAGGGCATGCCGAAGGCGCCAGCGCGGCCGGCGATGCCACGCGAAACGCTCGCCGCGCTCCGCACCGGACAGCTCTGGGACGTGCTCGGCATTCGCCTCAACGGCCCCAAGGCCGATGGCAAGCGCATCGTCCTGAACTGGGAGTTCACCGACACCAATGAGACCTTCATCCTCAATTTGGAGAATTGCGCGCTGACCTATGTCGCCGACACGCAAACTGGGGACGCCGATGCAAGCTTCACGCTGGCGCGCAGCACGCTGGATGAAGTCATTGCCAAGTTGACGACGTTTCCGGAGGCGGTCGCCAGCGGCAGGGTCAGCGTCAGCGGCGATGCAACGCGGCTGACTGAGCTGATGACGCTGATGGATGAGTTTCCGCGAATGTTCGAGATCGTCGAGCCGAAGCGAACGACGGTGAGTTGACTGGCGCGTAGCGCGTAGGGTGGGCAAAGGCGCGTTAGCGCCGTGCCCACCACCAAGTGTTCGCTCGTAACGGTGGGCACGCTACGCTTTGCCAACCCTACGGCATCTCCGCTCTTCCCTCACTCCGCGCTTGCGACCAGCTTGATGCGCGGCTCGGCCGCTTCCATCAGGTCGCGATAACAGTTGAGGTAGTCGAGCGCCATGCGGCGCGCGGTGAAGCGGGTCTCGAACCGCTTGCGGATCGTCTGCCGGCTCAGCGCCGGAAGCCGGCCGACCGCGCCGACGGCGCTGGTCTCATCCTCGACGATGAAGCCGGTCAGGCCATCCTCGATGATCTCCGGCACCGAGCCGCGGTTGAAGGCGATGACCGGCGTGCCGCAGGCCATGGCCTCGATCATCACCAGGCCGAACGGCTCCGGCCAGTCGATCGGCAGCAACAGGGCGATGGCGCCGCTCAGAAACTCCGGCTTCTCGCGGTCGCTGATTTCGCCGATGAAATCTACCAGGGGGTTGTCCACGATCAGCGGACGGATGACCGCCTCGTAATATTCCTGGTCGGCGCGGTCGACCTTTGCCGCCATTTTCAAGGGGATGCCGCAGCGCATCGCGATCTTGATGGCGCGGTCGACCCCCTTTTCCGGCGCGATGCGGCCGAGCACCGCCAGATAGGACGGGTTGACCGCCTGCGGGGTCAGCAGGTTCTCCGGCAGGCCGTGATGGATCGTCTTCACCCAATTCGCCTGCGGCACCGGACGGCGCTGGGCGTTGGAGATCGAGATCACCGGCACCTCCGGGAACGTATCGAACACCGGTTGGTGCTCGGGAAGGTCCAGCCGGCCGTGCAGGGTGGTCACGAACGGCGTCGGCTGCCGCTGGAACAGCGACCACGGATAATAATCCAGATGGAAGTGGAGGAAGTCGAACTCCTCCTGATCGCATTTCTGTCGGACGCGCTCGAGCAGCACCATGTGCAGCGCGTTGGGATCGCGGACCGATCCATCCAGCCGCAATGCTTTCGGCCAGGTCGCCTCCAGCTTGCCCGAGGTCTGCGAGTCCCCACTGGCAAACAGGGTAACGTCGTGGCCTAACGTGACCAGTTCTTCAGTCAGCCAGTGCACGACCCGTTCCGTCCCGCCATAGAGCTTCGGGGGAACAGCCTCCGTCAGTGGCGCAACCTGCGCGATGCGCATGCTTTCGTCTCCTCTGTGTGATGTGGGATAATCAAGCCCAACCCCATTTGTCCGGCACCGGCATGCCGTAACGGGAACGTTCCCGCACGTGCGAAGTTCCTTTGCTGTGTGGGTCGTTCTTTCTTCCTTCACAGTGTGGTCTTGCTGATGCCATTTGCCGCGAACAAATTTTCGCAACTATCGGTGCTGCAGAATTGTTGCGCAGTGATGGCTTCGCGGTACGAAACATCGATCACTGTCCCTCACGGAATCGTGTGCGGGGCAGTTCACTAAGAAATTCACCTTGCTGCTCAACAGGTTTGCAGGCGCACATGGACAATCTTTCAGGATACGCGCACCGCCCCTTTCCTTTTGTGCTGCGCTATCTGCGGCGGCGGCCCGCATCACACGCCGTAATATTGGGGTGCGTTCTCGGTGCGGTTGCCTGCTCCGTAGGCACGCAGTACGGGGTGAAAAACCTCGTCGACAGCCTATCGGGCGGTCCCGCTCAGGCCGGCGGCGTATGGCTGGCATTCGTTCTGCTCATGTCACTGATTGCGGCAGATAATTTTCTGTGGCGGATCGCAAGCTGGATCGCGAGCTACGCTTTCGTCGGCGTCACCGGCGATCTTAGGCGCGACCTGTTCCGCCACCTCACCGGTCATGCGCCGAGCTACTTTACCGATCGCCTGCCAGGCATGTTGACCAGCCGGATCACCGCGACCTCGAACGCGGTCTATACGGTCGAGAACATGTTTGTCTGGAACGTGCTGCCGCCATGTGTTGCGACCTTCGCCGCGATCGCGCTGATCGGGACTGTAAGCCTGACCATGTCGGCGGTGCTGATCGTCATTGCGGGAACCATGGTGTTCGCGATGTTCCGCATGGCAGCCGCCGGCCGGCCGCTGCACGATGATTATGCCGACAAGGCGGCCGCCGTGGATGGCGAGATGGTCGACGTCATCAACAACATGCCGCTGGTGCGGGCGTTCTGCGGATTGAGCTTCGAGCACGCCCGGTTCGACGCGACCGTGAACCGGGAACTGACCGCCCGGGGCCGCAGCCTGCGCTACCTCGAAAAGCTGCGGCTCACTCATGCGGCGGTGACGGTGGTCCTCACCGTCTGCATGCTAGCGTGGGCGGTCAACCTTTGGCAGCAGGGCGCCGCCACCACCGGTGACGTCGTGCTGGTCTGCACGCTCGGGATCTGCATCCTGAGCGCGACGCGCGATCTGGCGGTGGCGCTGGTCGATGCCACCCAGCATGTCGCCCGCCTGATGGAGGCGCTCGCGACGCTGCTGACCCCGCATGAACTGAAGGATCACCCGGAGGCCGAGGCGTTGATCAAGAGCGGGGCTGCGATCGCCTTCAACAACATCTCGTTCCAGTACCCCGGCGGCATGCAGGTGTTCGACAAGTTCAACCTGCGTATCCAGCCCGGTCAACGGGTCGGGCTGGTCGGGCAATCCGGCGGCGGCAAGTCGACGCTGTTCACGTTGCTGCAGCGCTTCTACGACGTGGAGCGCGGCAGCATCACCATCGACGGCCAGGATATTGCGCGGGTCACGCAGCAGAGCCTGCGCGAGGCGATCTCGGTGGTGCCGCAGGACATCTCCCTGTTCCACCGCTCGATCATGGAAAACATCCGCTACGGACGGCCGAACGCGACCGACGACGAGGTGCTCCGCGCGGCGATCGCAGCGCGCTGCGACTTCATCGAGAATTTACCGGAGGGTATGGATACCATCGTCGGCGACCGCGGCATCAAGGTGTCGGGCGGGCAGCGCCAGCGCATCGCAATCGCCCGTGCGTTCCTGAAAGACGCGCCGATCCTTCTGCTCGATGAAGCGACCGCGGCGCTTGACAGCGAGTCCGAGGAGGCCATACGTGAAGCGCTGTCGCGCCTGATGCGCGGGCGCACCGTGGTCGCGATTGCCCATCGCCTGGCCACGTTGCGCAGCTTCGATCGTGTGGTCGTGCTGCAGGGCGGCCGCATCGTCGAGGACGGGCCGCCCGATATCCTTGTGCAGGGCAGGGGGCCATACCGCGAACTGGTGGTGCGCGAAATGGGCCGCCTCGCCACCCAGGCTGCCTGATCCACAATAGTTGCGTATAGTCAGCGTCCATCGCAAACCCGAGAGAGAGGCGCTCGAGGTCTAAATGGCAGCGGAGATCGTTACGCAGATTTCGACCGTGCGTGTCGTCGAGCAAATCGCGGAATCGCCCTTCTACATTCCGATGACCGGTCCCGCCGCGAGGCCGCGGCGGTCGCTTAAGCATGACGACACGTTCATCGTGCTCGACAGCCATGGCGACATCGGCGCTTCCGCCGGCGGACCCGACGGCCTGTTCAACGCCGATACGCGCTATCTCGCGCGGCTGGAAATGGTGCTCGACGACGTGCAGCCGCTGTTGCTCGGCTCGAATCTGCGCGATGACAACTCGGCGCTGACTGTCGATCTCACCAACTCCGACGTCTATCGGGGCGGCCGGCTGATGCTGCAGAAGGACACGCTGCACATCGTGCGCTCGATCTTCCTCTGGCGCGGCACCGCCTATCAGCGCATCGGTCTGCAAAATCACGGCGATCGGCTGGCGAGCTTCGATCTCACCTTGCTGTTCGACAATGATTTTGCTGATCTGTTCGAAGTGCGCGGCGAGCGCCGGCCCCGGCGTGGCGTAGGCTCGAGCAGGTTGCTCGGCCCGACCGACGTCGTGCTCGAATATGTCGGACTGGACGAACAGTCACGGATCACGGCGCTGCATTTCGATCCCAAGCCGACGCGGCTCGCGGTCAATGCCGCGACCTATCATTTCGAACTGGAGCCCAAGGCGGTCACCTCGCTGTTCATCGCGGTGTCCTGCAACAAGCCGGTCATGCACAAGCCGGTGCCGTTCTTTCGCGGGCTGCTCGCGCATCGCCGTGAGATGCGGCGCTCGACGGCTGGTGCAGCCAGCATCGAGACCTCGAACAACATCTTCAACGAGGTGCTGTGCCAGGCAATGGCCGACCTCAACATGCTGATGACGGAGACGCCGCAGGGCCGCTATCCCTATGCCGGCATCCCCTGGTACTCCACGACTTTCGGCCGCGATGGATTGATCACCGCGTTGCAGATGCTGTGGATCGATCCGCGCATCGCCAAAGGCGTCTTGAAGCGGCTTGCGTTCTTCCAGGCCAAGAGCGTCGATCCGCTTTCCGATGCCGAGCCCGGAAAGATCCTGCATGAGATGCGCGGCGGCGAGATGGCGGCGCTGCGCGAGGTGCCGTTCGCGCAATATTACGGCAGCGTCGATTCGACGCCGCTGTTCGTGCTGCTGGCCGGCCATTATTTCGAGCGCACCGGCGACGAAGCGACGCTTGCGGAACTCTGGCCCTCGATCGAGGCGGCGCTGCAATGGATCGACGGCCCCGGCGATCCAGATGGCGACGGTTTCATCGAATATCAGCGCGCGACGGAGCAGGGCCTCGCCAACCAGGGCTGGAAGGACTCCTACGACGCCATCTTCCATGCCGACGGCAGGCTGGCGGAGGGCTACATCGCGCTCTGTGAAGTGCAGGGCTATGTGTTCGCGGCCAAGCGGCTGCTGGCCAGGGTGGCGCGCCGGCTCGGCTATGCCGACAGGGCAGAGAAGCTCGACAAAGAGGCCGAGACGCTGCGCCAGCGCTTCGAGGACGCCTTCTGGTGCGAGGAACTCGGAACCTATGCGCTGGCGCTCGACGGCAAGAAGGAACCCTGCCGGGTGCGGACCTCGAATGCCGGCCAGCTCCTGTTCACCGGCATCGTGCGCGAAGACCGCGCGCGGCTGGTCGCAGCCGACCTGATGAGCCAGAGCTTCTTCTCGGGCTGGGGCATCCGCACGGTCGGCAGGAACGAGGTCCGTTACAACCCGATGTCCTATCACGATGGCTCGATCTGGCCGCACGACAATGCGCTGATCGCGCTCGGCTTCGCGCGCTACGGGCTGAAACACTCAGTGGCGCACCTGTTCAAGGGGCTGTTCGACGCCGCCAGCTACATGGATCTCCGGCGTTTGCCCGAACTGTTCTGTGGGTTCCAGCGCGAAAGGCGGCGCGGACCGGTGCTCTATCCGGTAGCCTGTGCGCCGCAGGCTTGGGCGAGTGCGACCCCCTTTACGCTGGTGGAGGCGGCGCTGGGGCTCGAATTCGACGCCGCGCGCGGCGAGATCAGGCTGCGCGATCCGCGCTTGCCGGAATTCCTAAATGAGGCGATCCTGCGCGACCTGCAGCTCGGCGCCTCCAGCGTCGATCTGCGAGTCCGCCGCCATAATGGCGAAGTGTCGCTGGAAGTGCTGCGTACACGCGGTCAAATCCAGGTGTCGATCGTGCTGACGCATTGAATGTCGGCCAGAATGTCTAGCTTTATTCCTGGATTGGAGGCCCCCGATGTGGGCGAACATGGTGATGACAATTATTGCCGCGGTCTTTGCCGCAATTGCGGCCGCCCAAGCGGCCGATGATCCGGCGGCACCGGCGCCGGCCAAACCCCCGGCTGCGCAAAAGGAACCGGCGCCTCCACCCTCGGTGACGGTGATCGGCGCCAGGGATGCGCATGGCATTCTCGGACGCGACGTGCGCAGCGCCGCCAATGAGGACATGGGACGAATTGTCGACGTGATCGTCGATCGCGAAGGCACCGTGCGCGCCGCTGTGATCGACTTCGGCGGCTTCCTCGGTGTCGGCAGCCGCAAGATCGTCGTTGACTGGAATGCACTGCATTTCGGCCAGGTCGCCAACAAGAGCGACAGTATCACGCTCGAACTGAACAAGGAGCAGGTGAGCGCGGCGCCGGAATACAAGGAGGATACGCCTCTCATCGTGCTCGGCGCTGCCGGCAGTTTGCGTCCATGGCAATATGACCATTAAAGTCGGAGATACATTGATCGCTCGTCCCTCCTCTTTAACGGACAGGATTGGCGGCGATCGCAGGCGGTCGACGGCGGACGATCACGGTGCGCCACTGGTTCCGGAGTTGCCGGCACCCGAGCCGTCGCGCAAGCCTTCATCCCAGAGCCAGCGCGGTTTAGACTGGTTCATCTTTTTCCTGGCCGATGTGCAGACCGGGTTCGGCCCGTTCGTGGCGGTCTATCTGACCACGCAGAAATGGACCCAGGTCGAGATCGGCTTCGTGCTCTCGATCGGCGGCATCATTGCGTTGCTGGGGCAGATGCCGGGCGGCGCCATCGTCGATGCGGCGCGCTCCGAAAAAATGGTCGCCGGGCTCGCGGTCGCGACCATCGGCTGCGCCGCGCTGGCCTATGCGGTGTGGCCGATCTTCCCGATCGTGGTGGCGGCAGCGACCCTGCACGCGCTCGCAAGCTGCGTGCTCGGGCCGGCGATCGCGGCGATCAGCCTCGGCTTGGTGGGGCCATATGCGATCAGCGAGCGGCTCGGGCGCAATGCCCGCTTCGCCTCGCTCGGCAACGGTTCGGCGGCAGCGCTGATGGGCGCCGCCGGGTATCTGATCTCGAGCCGTTCCGTGTTCCTGGTCACCTTCATCCTCGCGATACCGACCTTGATCGCGCTGTCGCGGATTCGCGAGAAGGAGATCGATATCGCGCAAGCCCATGGCGCCGTTGTCCGCGAGGTGCCCGACAAGAAAGCGACCAGCGTGTTCGCGCTGTGCAGCAAGCGGGCATTGCTGATCTTCGCCGTCAGCATGCTGCTGTTCCAACTCGCGAACGCGGCGATGCTGCCGCTGATGGCGGGCGTGGTGACGATGCGATCCAGTCAGTGGGCGCCGGTGCTGATCGCGGCCTGCATCATCGTGCCGCAGGCGATCGTGGCGCTCGCCTCGCCTTCGGTCGGACGCAAGGCGCAGGCCTGGGGCCGGCGGCCGCTGCTCCTGCTCGCCTTCGGCGCGCTCGTGATCCGCGGCGTGCTGTTTGCGACTGTGCACGATCCCTATCTGCTGGTGGCCGTGCAGATCTTCGACGGCATTACCGCGGCGGTATTCAGCGTCATGGTGCCCTTGATCGTGGCGGACGTCGCCTTCGGCAGCGGGCATTTCAACCTGGCGCAGGGCATCATCGGCACCGCGGTCGGAATCGGCGCATCGCTGAGCACAGTGCTCGCCGGCTATGTCAGCGACAAGTTCGGCAGCAACATCGCTTTCCTGGGCCTCGCGGGCATCGCCTCGCTCGGCCTCCTGATGATCCTCTTGATCATGCCCGAGACGCGACGAACGGCGCCGGCGTGAGTCCCCGCAGCCCGGGTTGCGCTGCGCTCCACCCGGGCTACGGCTCTACGAGATGGCCTGCGGCAGCGCCAGCTTGCGATAGAGCGCGCCGTACAAGGCGGCCGAGATGCTCCAGCTAAAGCTCCGCGCCATGGCGCTGCGGCGCATGGCGTCGAGCCGGTCCTTGGCGACGAACGCCTCGAACGCGCGGTGCACGCCGCCGAGGAAGGATTCCGCCGATGGCTGCGCGAACAGGAATCCAGTCTCGCCGTCCTGGATGGTCTCGGCCAGCCCGCCGGTCTGGTGGCCGATCGGCAGTGAGCCGAAGCGCTGCGCATACATCTGGCTCAGGCCGCAGGGCTCGAAGCGCGACGGCATCAGCGTGAAATCGCTGCCGGCAAAGATCCTTCGCGCCTGGGCGTCGTTGAAGCCGATCGCGACCCCGATCGCGTCCGGCCGCCGCCGGTGTGCTTCCACCAGGGCCTGCTCGATTCCCGGCTCGCCGGAGCCGGTGACGACGATCTGCCCGCCGGCCGCGACGATCTCATCGGCCGCAGACAGCACGAGATCGACGCCCTTCTGGTGCACCAGGCGGGCGACCAGGCCGAACATCGGGCCGCGGGAGACGGCAAGGCCAAACTGCTTGCGGACGTAATCCGCATTGGCCTGCTTGCCGGCCCAGTCGCCGACACCGAACTGCTGCGCGAGCTTGGCGTCAAAGCGCGGGTCCCAGCTCTCGTCGATGCCGTTGAGGATTCCGGTGAGCTGCGCGGCGTCGGAGCGGATGCGCAGCAGGCCCTCGAGCCCGCAGCCGAGCTCTGGCGTCGTGATCTCCTTGGCATAGGTCGCGCTGACGGTCGTCAGATGCGAAGCATAGACGATGCCGCCCTTGAGGAAGGACAGCTTGTCGTAGAACTCGAGCCCGTCGATGTGGAAGGAGCTTTCCGGCGCGCCAATCCGCCGCAACGAGTCTTTCGGGAAGAGTCCCTGATACGCGAGATTGTGGATGGTCAGGATCGAGGGGATGCGCGCGCCGCGCCAGGCCAGATAGGCGGGCGCCAGCGCGGCCTGCCAGTCATTGGCGTGGACGAGGTCGGCTGCCCAATTCTTGTCCAGACTGCCTGCGGCGAGTTCTGCCGCGGCCGACGCGAATCGCCCGAAGCGGATGTCGTTGTCCGGCCAGTCGCGTCCACTCTCGTCGCCGTAAGGGTTGCCCGGACGGTCATAGAGCTGTGGGCACAGCACGACGTAGACCGGCATGCCGTCGCGGGTCGAGGCGCGGCCGATCGAGCATGCGGGCATCTCCGCAAGCGGCGCGCATTCGCCAACGATTTCAATATGAGTGAGTTGCTCGACCACGTCCCGATATCCGGGGAGCATGATCCGGACATCGCTCAGGGGACGCAGGGCTCTGGGAAGGGCGGCTGAAACAGCAGCAAGGCCGCCGACGCGGACGAAATCGTCCATTTCAGTGGTGATGAATAAGACCCTCAAAAAAGCGCCTCGCTCCAACCTGTAAACGACTATGCAAAAATGGTTCCAGTTTTCCTTTGACGAAAATCAAAGGGCCCGCCCAGTCCGGTCTGGTTCAGACGTTTCCCTGTAGAAGCCGCTCCACCTTCTTGTTTGAGCATGGTCCCCGCGCAAGCGCTTCGCGTTTGTCGCGAGGGAAAACCGGTTTCCACTTTTCCGGATCATGCTCTAGGTTCACGCCGCGCCGATAAAAGGTACGGCTCGAGGGAGCTTTGCGAATGACGATAGTCGAGAACGATGAGGGCTATTTGACAAAGAGCCTGGGCGGCCTTCGTGTGCTTGATTTTTCGACGACGATCGCCGGCCCTCATTGCACGCGCATGCTTGCCGATCTCGGAGCGGAAGTCATCAAGATCGAGCCTGCTGAAGGCGAGATGATGCGTACCCGCCCACCGATGCGTAAGCTTTGCTCGACCGCGTTCGGCCAGCTCAATGTCGGCAAGAAGAGCCTGACGCTCGACTTGAAGTCGGCGGAAGGGGTGGAGGTGGTACGCCGCCTCGTCGCGACCGCCGACATCTTGGTCGAGAATTTCCGCCCCGGCGTGATGCAGCGCTTGAAGCTCGATTACGCCAGCCTGCGCGGGCTCAACCCGCGGCTGATCTATTGCTCGATCTCCGGCTACGGCCAGACCGGGCCGTCGGCTGGCCTGCCGGCCTATGCTCCGGTCATCCATGCCGCCTCCGGCTACGACATGGCGCATCTGGCCTACCAGGCCGGGCGGAGCAGGCCCGACTATTGCGGTATCTACATCGCCGACGTGCTGAGCGGCGTCTATGCGTTTGGCGCGATCGGAGCGGCGCTGCATCAGCGGCACAGCAGCGGGGAGGGCCAGCACATCGACGTCTCCATGCTCGAAGCGATGCTGAGCCTGACCTTGAACGAGGTGCAGTGGGCGCAGTTCAAGGTGCGGCCAACGGCGCGGCCGATGTTCGGCCCTGTTGAGACCTCCGACGGCTACGCCATGGTCGCGATCGCCAGCGAGAAGACGTTCCAGAGCTTGATGCAGGTGATCGGTCGTCCCGAATGGGTGAGCGATCCACGATTCGCCAAATATTCCGACCGCCGGGAAAATTGGGCGGCCCTGATGGATGGCGTGGAGGATTGGTCGCGCCGGGTGACGACAGAACAATGCCTCGCCGCGCTCAATGAGGAGGGCGTGCCCTCATCCGCCTATCGCACGGTGGAGCAAGCGCTGGCCGATCCGCAGCTCGCGCATCGCGGCGCTCTGGCCGAGGTCGAGGACGGCGGCGGGACCTTCAAGGTGGTCAACCTGCCGTTCCGGATGTCCGGCGCGAAGGTTGCAGCCGTAAAGCGAGTGTCGACGCTCGGCGAGCACACCCGCGCCTATCTCAAGGAGGCGGGCCTGTCCGACGCGGAGATTGCCGCATTCGCAGGCTAACAGCCGGCAAGGCTGATCGTCGCCCGCCGAGGTTTGTCTCGCGTCGGCAGACGTGGCAATGTTGCCGTAACAACAAAGAATGTTGGGAGAATAAAGATGAAGAGTTTCCAGGTTGCCGAGTTCAACGCCCCCTTGAAGGAAGTCGACCAGCCGACGCCGGAGCCGACCGGGACGCAGGTGCTGATCAAGGTGAAGGCGGCCGGCATCTGCCACAGCGATCTGCATATCTGGGAAGGCGGCTACGATCTCGGCCACGGGCGCAAGCCGCTGTCGCTGAAGGATCGCGGCGTCTCGCTGCCGCGCACGATGGGGCATGAGACCGTCGGCGAGGTGGCAGCGTTCGGGCCGGACGTGAAGCCGGGCGACACCGGTGGCCTCAAGGCCGGCGACGTGGCGCTGGTTTATCCCTGGCTCGGCTGCGGCAAATGCCCGACTTGCCTCGCCGGCGACGAGAATATGTGTGCGGTCAAGCCGAACTCGCTCGGCGTCTATTGCGACGGCGGCTACGCCGATCACATGCTGGTGCCGCATCCAAAGTACCTGCTCAACCTCAAAGGGCTCGATGCCGTCACCGCCGCGCCCTATGCCTGCTCGGGCGTGACCACCTACAGCGCACTAAAGAAGGTCGAGTTCGCCTTCGATTCGCCGATCGTGATCATCGGCGCCGGCGGCCTCGGCCTGATGGCGCTGTCGCTGCTGGAGGCGATGGGTGGCAAGGGGGCGATCGTTGTCGACATCGACGCGCGCAAGCGCGAGGCGGCGGAAGCCGCCGGCGCGCTCGGCACTGTCGACGGCGGGGCGGGCGATGCGCTGGAGCAATTGGCGAAGAAGGCGGGCGCCCCGATCCGCGCGGTGATCGACCTGGTCGGCAACGCCCAGACCACGCAACTCGGCTTCGACTGCCTGGCCAAGGGCGGCAAGCTCGTGATCGTCGGCTTGTTCGGCGGTGGCGCGACCTTCGCGCTGCCGCTGATCCCGATCAAGGCGATCACGATCCAGGGCAGCTATGTCGGCAACCTCCGCGAGACGCAGGAACTGCTCGAACTGGTCCGGACCAAGAAGATTGCGCCGATCCCGGTGACTCCTGTGCCGCTCGCCAAGGCCTATGACTCCCTGCTCGAATTGCAGAAGGGCAAACTAGTCGGCCGCGCCGTGCTGACGCCGTAGGCCGCCACCGTACTCCGCCGTCATGCCCGGGCTTGTCCCGGGCATCCACGTCTTATGGTCGTTCAGCGGTAAGAACGTGGATGGCCGGGACAGGCCCGGCGATGACGAGTTCAAAAACCTTCATTGTTTCGAATGGGGGAATCCCATGTCCGCAAACAACGCCCTCCATATCGCAGTGCTCGGCGGCGATGGCATCGGTCCGGAGGTGATGGCGCCGGCACTCGAAGTGTTGCGCAAGATCGAGGCGGCGACCGGGCTTCGATTCCGCTTCACCGAGGCACCCGCGGGCGCCAACCATTACCGAGAGACCGGCGTCTCGCTGCCGGAATCGACGGTGAGGCTGTGCGAGGAGGCGGATGCGATCCTGTTAGGAGCCTGCGGCCTGCCGTCGGTGCGCTACCCCGACAACACCGAGATCGCGCCGCAGATCGAGTTGCGCTTCCATTTCGATCTCTATGCCGGCGTGCGGCCGGCGCGGCTGATTCCGGGGGTGCCAAGCCCGATCGTCGCCGCGGAGCAGCGCGGCATCGACTTTGTCGTGATCAGGGAATCGACCGAAGGCCTGTTCGCCTCGATGGGCAAGGGCGTCGTCACCGAGGATGAGGCGCGCGAGACCATGCTGATCACGCGCAGGACCTCCGAGCGCCTGTTCGAGTTCTCGTTCCGCCTCGCCGAACGCCGCCAGGCGCGCGGCCGCGTTGGCGGCGGACTGACCTGCGTCGACAAGGCGAATGTGTTCAAGGCCTTTGCATTCTTCCGCGGCATCTTCGACGAGACCGCAAAGCGGCATCCGGATGTCAGGGCCGATCACCTTTATGTCGATGCCTGCTCGGCGCTCATGGTGAAGCGTCCGTGGGATTTCGACGTCATGGTGACGGAGAACATGTTCGGCGACATTCTCTCCGACCTTGCTGCCGGACTGATCGGCGGTATGGGCATGGCGCCGTCAGCCGACATCGGCGACCGCTACGCGGTGTTTCAGCCCTGCCACGGCACCGCGCCCGATATCATGGGGCAGGGCAAGGCCAATCCGACTGCGATGATCCTGTCGGTCGCGATGATGCTGGACTGGCTTGCCGACAAGCATGGGCTGGAGAGCGCGGCGGAAGCCGGTGAACGGATCGAGCGCGCCGTCGACAAGGCCTATGCCGGCGGCATCAAACCGATCGAGATCGGCGGCGGCAACGGCACCGCCGACATCGCCAAGGCCGTGCTGGCGCTGTTGTAGCTTCGAACCCGCGAGAAGAGGGGCCCGACGATCGCGCGACCGATTGTCGCTCTCGGCATCGATGCTGGAACGGACGCGCTTCTGCAAAAGGGCCAAATGCAAAAAGCGCCGCCATCGCGATGGCAGCGCTTCAGCAAAGCCTCGATCCGAACCAACGCATAGCCCGGTGCAGCGTTTTGCCACGGTTCGACGCGCTTGCGCGGATCGATGCGGTCCGCGCCACGAAACGGAGAAGGGCCGACGGCTCAGCCTTCGTTCGCGGCGATCGATTCCATCAAGGACACCAGTTGACGTTGAACCGTCTGGTCCTTGATCTTGCTGTAGGCTCGCAGCAACCTCAGGCTGAAAGCGCTGTCCAGGAAGAGGAGGCTTTCGACCTCGCGCGACTTGTTGTCGCCGTCGTAGAAGAACGTGACAGGCACGTCGAGCGCGGCAGCGATCTGCTGAAGGCGAGCAGCGCCGACACGGTTCACGCCCTTCTCGTACTTCTGGACCTGCTGGAAGCTGACGCCGAGCTTTTCGCCCAGCTCCGCTTGCGAGATCTTTTGCTCCACACGCCGCAGGCGAATCCGTTTGCCCAACTCAATGTCGGGCTTGCCGGCACTGCGTTGCTTCATCTTCTTTGCTGCTGATCTGTTCATTCTGGTTACCCGTCCTTCAAATCGGGAGGCCCTGCGCAGATTGGTCAGGGATTCGTCCATACTTCAGCGTTAACTTTGTCCGGATCGTGAGTTCGTCTCGCGAACCACGGTACTCCAAGCAGACTGTCGAATGGTAGCCAAACGCCGCGTGCTTTGGAAGTATCCAGATACCGGCGTGGTCAGACTACCTAAAGTCGTCAACGCCCGAGATAACTTACGATATCCCGCACTGTGTATTTGGCAAAATATTGGACAAACCACAACTACTACGGGTTGGGTCGACACAGATTTTGAACGCATGCTTACTACCGGCCTCTGCATGCGTGGTTCTACATCCCGTACTTGTACGGGACCTGAACGGCTCTGGATTTGGCCAAAAAATGACAGCGGACATAGCCGCGTGGCGCATCCCTCCCGCGCGTTAGGCGCATTAGAAGGAAAACAGAGCACCAATCACCCGCTGGACAATTTCGCAAAATTTCTGGATCATCTGTTCATTCACGCGCCCGACCACCCGCAGACCTTTGTGGAGAGGCTCATGAAGCGAAGAAATGAAACGCCGCGAATCTATCTCGCAAGTTCGGGAGCGGAAGAAATGCCGGTTGTCCATACCGAAGAACGGTTGCTCTCGCTGCTTGCGACGCTTGAGGAGTGCAGGGACTTCCTCACGGACAAGGCAAGTCCGGAAACGGCGCGTTTGCTGTCGCTGGCCATCCTCGAACTCAGGATGGAGCTGCATCAGGTGACCGACGCCGAGCTCAAGGCGCTGTGCGACCTGATGACTCCGGAGGAGCGGCCGCCGCAGGAAGTAAGGTCGGTCTCCGGCAAGCCGCTGCCGCCGTATCTGAAACTGGTCAAATAGCGCCCGTTTGCGCGTAGCCCGGATGGAGCGCAATCCGGGGCCTAGCCAGATCGTGTGGCGCCCCGGATTACGCTGCGCTCCATCCGGGCTACGATTCACCTCACCCCGCCGTCACGTCGACCAGTTCGTCGCCGTCGAGGACCCGCGTGGCCTTTTCGCGGTCGAGATCGCCTTCCCATGCCGCCACCACGACTGTCGCAACGCAGTTGCCGATCAGGTTGCCGACGGCGCGGGCCATGCCAATGAACCAGTCGACCGACAGCACCAGCACGAGGCCGATGGCGGGAATGGTCGGCACCGCATTCAGCGTCGCCGCCAGGATCACGATCGCCGAGCCCGGCACGCCATGCGCGCCCTTTGAGGTGATCAGGGAGACGCCGAGCACCAGCAACAGATCGCCGAACGACAGCGGCGTGTTGGTGGCCTGCGCGATGAACACCACCGCCAGCGTGAGATAGATCGAAAAGGCGTCGAGGTTGAACGAATAGCCGGTCGGGATCACCAGCCCGACGACGGAGTCCTTGACGCCCAACCGCTCCAGCTTGCGCATGATCTGCGGTAGCACCGCGTCGGACGACGCAGTCGCCAGCACGATGGTCAATTCCTCGCGAAGGTAGGCCAGGAATTTGAGGATATTGATGCCGGCCAGGGCCATGACGCCGCCGAGCACGCCGAACACGAAGATCGCGACCGAGATGTAGAACAGCGCGACCAGCGAGACCAGTTGCTTGAGCGAGCCGACGCCGTATTTGCCGACCGTATAGGCCACCGCGCCGAGCACGCCGAGCGGGGCGGCGCGCACGATCAGCCCCATCGCGCGGAACAGCACCGCCGAGACAGCGTCGATCATGGAGGTGACCTTCTCGCCCTTTTCGCCGCCGACCAGCGCCAGGCTGACGCCGAAGATCACCGCGAAGAACAAGACCTGCAGCACGTCGTTGCGCGCCAGCGCATCGAAGGAGGTGGTCGGAATGATGTTCAGGAGGAAAGCGCCGATGCCGCCGCCCTGCAGCTTGTGGGCGTTGTCGGCATAGGTGTTGAGGGCCTTGGCATCGAGCGTCGAGGTATCGATGTTCATGCCGTGGCCGGGCCCGAACAGATAGGCCAGCAGGAGGCCGACGACCAGCGCGATCGTCGTCATCGCCTCGAAATAGATCAGCGCCTTGACGCCGACGCGACCGACTTTCTTCAGGTCGCCGGCGCCGGCAATGCCGTGCACGACCACGCAGAACACGATCGGTGCCACGATCATCGAGATCAGCTTGAGGAAGGCGTCGCTGAAGATCTTCAGCCCGATCGCGAAGTCGGGGGCGATCACGCCGAGCGCGATGCCGAGCAGCAGCGCGGCAAGCACCTGGACGAAGAGGGATGTGTAGAGCGGCTTGCGGGTTTCGGTAGCTGCTGCGGCTGTGATGCTCGACATGGTCTGCTCCCATGGGTTTTGCCCATGCGTAGCAACTTGCATGCCAAGCACACGTCGCGACGGTTCGAAAGCTGTCGAAGTTCCGCGGCGCTTCACGCGATGCGCCGCGGAACAAAGAGGGTCAAAGGTTGCTGTCGGTGATCGCGGCGTACACCATGGTGCGCAGCTCGCGCCGCAGCGGGTAGGCGCTGGAGGGGAGCACCTGCGTCATGAAGATCGTGATCAATTCTTCCGCCGGGTCGATCCAGAACGACGTGGTTGCGGCGCCGCCCCAATTGTATTCGCCGGGGCTGCCGGCAATCAGCGTCTGCGCCGGGTTCATGGTTACGGCAAAGCCGAGGCCAAAGCCGATGCCGTTATAGGCCGCTTCCGAGAACAGCGAGCGCGACAGGGCCGGCAGGTCGACGCCGCCGGGCAGATGGTTCGACGTCATCAGCTTCAAGGTCTTCGGTCCGATCAGCCGCACGCCGCCGACCTCGCCGCCATTGAGCAGCGCGCGGCAGAAGGTGAGATAGTCGGCGGCCGTCGAGCACAATCCGCCGCCGCCTGATATCAGCGAGGGCGGCGACAGGAACGAGCTGGTGGCCGGGTCATCCTGCAGCGTCAGCCCGCCCTTGCGGTCGGCGGCATGGAACGTCATGCCGCCTTGCGGGTCGGCGGAATAGCAGGCCGCCAAGCGATGCGCCTTGTCTGCCGGCACGAAGAAATCGGTGTCGTTCATGCCGAGCGGGTTGAAGATACGCTCCTTCAGGAATTGCTCGAACGGGGTGCCGCTGATCTTGCCGATGAGATAGCCGATCACGTCGGTGGCGACAGAATAATTCCAGGCCTCACCCGGTGAGAATTCGAGCGGGATCTTGGCGAGATCCTCGATCATGCTGTCGAGCGTACCGGCCTTGACGACCTCGCCGATCTTGTTCTCGCGATAGGCTGCATCGACATTGGAGCGCTGCTGGAAGCCGTAAGTGAGCCCCGAGGTGTGCCGCAGGAGGTCGACGATCAGCATCGGCCGCGACGGCGGCTTGGTCAGGAACGCCGGCGCGGTGCCGGCCTGGAACACGCCGAGGTTCTTCCATTCCGGGATGTACTTGTGGACGGGCTCGTCGAGCGCCACGAGGCCTTGCTCGACCAGCATCATGAAGGCGACCGAGGTGATCGGCTTGGTCATGGAATAGATGCGGAAGATGGTGTCGTCCTTGACCGGCACCTTGCGCTCGACATCGGCAAAGCCTTGCACAGTCGAATGCACGATCTTGCCGCGGCGGTAGACCAGAAGCTGCGTGCCCGGAAACCGCCCGGCCTCGATGTAGCGCCGCTTCAGGTGGTCCTCGAGGCGGTCCAGCGCCGCTTGCGACATGCCGGCGGATTCGGGGGAAGCGGGGGTGGGGGCTAACATCGCTCTTCTCCGGTTTTGGGGCAGGCCTTGATAGCCGAAAAGTGTCCTGCGTTCCAATCACCTGGCGCTTACACCGTCGTGGGTCGTCGTGTAGGGTGAAGCCAAGCGAAACCAATTCGCAGGGATGGAAGCAATGCCGCAATTCAATGACACCGAGCTGACCGCCGCCGTCATCCAGAGCTTCGAGGAAACGCCGAATCCGCGGGCCAAATTCCTGCTTCAGGAATTGGTGAAGTCGCTGCACGATTATGTCCGCCGCACCGACCTCACCTTCGAGGAATGGGAATATGCGATCGATTTCCTGACCCGCACCGGTCACAAATGCACCGATATCCGCCAGGAGTTCATCCTGCTCTCCGACGTGCTTGGCGTCTCCATGCTGGTCGATGCAGTCAACCATCGCGACCGCGATGGCGCCACCGAGACCACGGTGCTCGGTCCGTTCTATGTCGGCGAGCACAAGGTGACGCCTGATGGCACCGATATCTCGGCGACGCTGCCCGGCGAGCGGCTCTACGTGCAGGCGCGCGTCACCGATCTCGACGGCAAGCCGGTCGCCGGCGCGCCGGTCGACGTCTGGCATGCCGACGACGATGGCTTCTACGATTCACAAAAGCCGAGCTATGCGACGCAGGGCCCGTCGTCGCGGGCGCGCTTCATCACCGGCGGTGACGGCCGTTTCCATTTCCGCACCATCCTGCCCTGCAGCTATCCGATCCCGACCGACGGCCCGGTCGGCGAGATGATCATGCAGACGCGGCGCCATCCGATGCGTCCCGCGCACATCCATTTCCTGGTCGCGGCGAAGGGCTATGAGCCGCTGATCACCCACGTCTTCATGGAGGGCGACAAATATCTCGACTCCGACGTGGTGTTCGGCGTCAAGGACGAGCTGGTCGCGAAGATAGAAAAGCGCACCAATCCTGTCATGCCGGACGGCACCAAGACGAGCGAGCCGTGGCATTTGATGACCTACGACTTCCGCATCAAGCCGGGCGAGGGCGCGCCGCCGGCACCGCTCGGCGTGAAGGCCGAGAAGGTCGGCGAAGACGCGTAGGCGGGGGTAGCCCGGGTGAAGCGCAGCGTAACCCGGGATCGCTCCTGACCACGCGCGCAGGGATCCCCGGGTTGCGCTGCGCTTCACCCGGGCTACCGCTCAAGCAGGGCCTGCTCATTTTTTGTGCGTCGCACAAACATTGAGCGAATCGCAAAATTTGGCGGCGGAACCGGGCGATCCGTGCGGAGCGGTGCGACTCCCAACCCGTTACATTTCTTAGAATTTTTCCAGTCTCGCGGCTTGGCACGAAGCTTGAATAGCTAGCTTGCGACGCCATTGAAGCCGTCCCTCGAAACCAATCATCCGAATTGTGACACCGCCAGACTGGGGCCTCCCCAGCACGCGACCCCGTGCGCTTCGGGGCAGTGCCACAAGCGGACGGGCATTCAGACGCAAAGGACATTTGCACGCATGACGAAGCCGACCAAAGAGACCTCCCGCCATGGCGTCAGCCGCCGCGAGATTCTGAAGGCGGCAAGCGGAACGGCCGCATTGCTGGCCGCGGCGAAACTGAATTTCCCGGCCGGCGCGTTCGCACAAGGTGCAGGTCCTGAGGTGAAGGGCGCCAAGCTCGGCTTCATCGCGCTCAGCGACGCCGGTCCGCTGTTCGTGGCCAAGGACAAGGGCATCTTCGCCAAATACGGTATGCCCGATGTCGACGTGCAGAAGCAGGCTTCATGGGGCACGACGCGCGACAATCTCGTGCTCGGCTCGGAAGGCAACGGCATCGACGGCGCGCATATCCTCACCCCGATGCCTTACCTGATCTCCGCCGGCAAGGTGACGCAGAACAACCAGCCGACACCGATGTACATCCTGGCGCGGCTCAATCTCGACAGCCAGTGCATCTCGGTCGCCGGCGAATATGCCGATCTCAAGCTCGGCGTTGACGCTACGCCGTTCAAGGCGGCGCTGGAAAAGAAGAAAGCTTCCGGCAAGGCGGTGAAGGCGGCCATGACCTTCCCGGGCGGCACCCATGATCTCTGGATCCGCTATTGGCTCGCGGCCGGCGGCATCGATCCCGACAAGGACATCGAGACCATCGTTGTCCCGCCGCCGCAGATGGTCGCCAACATGAAGGTCGGCACCATGGATTGCTTTTGCGTCGGCGAGCCATGGAATCTGCAGTTGATCCATCAGCGCATCGGCTACACCGCGGTCACGACCGGGGAAATCTGGAACAAGCATCCGGAAAAGTCGTTCGGCATGCGCGCCGCTTTCGTCGACAAATATCCGAAAGCCGCCAAGGCGCTGCTGATGGCGGTGATGGAAGCCCAGCAATGGTCCGACAAGGCGGAGAACAAGCAGGAGCTCGCTTCGATCATGGGCAAGCGGCAATGGATGAATTGCCCGGTCGAGGACGTCTATGACCGTAGCGCCGGCAAGTTCGACTATGGCATCCCCGGTAAGGTGGTCGAGAACTCGCCGCACATCATGAAGTATTGGCGCGACTTCGCGTCTTATCCGTTCCAGAGTCACGATCTCTGGTTCCTCACGGAAGACATTCGCTGGGGCAAGTATGAAGCGGGCTTCGACACCAAGGCGCTGATCGCGAAGGTCAATCGCGAAGATATGTGGCGTGAGGCCGCCAAGGAAATGGGCGTGCCCGCGTCCGAAATCCCGACCTCGACCTCGCGCGGCAAGGAGACGTTCTTCGACGGCAAGGTGTTCGATCCCGAGAATCCGTCGGCCTATCTGAAGTCGCTGTCCATCAAGCGTGTTGACGTCTGATCCGCGCAAAGCGGCGCGCATCTGCGCGTCGCCCGGCACCTGAACACGGAGAGAGATTTTCGATGTCTATGCCTGCACTGAAAACCGACGCCGCATCGACGGCACTTCCGGTTACGGCCGCGCCGGTCGTGACCATGACACCGAAGCGTGCGCCGCAGTCCGAGAAATACGCCAAGATGGCGAAGGAGGCCGCGGTGCGCGTGGTGCCGCCGCTGATCGTCGTCGCGTTCCTGCTCGTGGTTTGGGAGCTAATCTGCCGGCGCGCCGGCTCGACGCTGCCGCCGCCCTCGCGTGTGTTCAGCGATACCAAGGAACTGATCTTCGATCCGTTCTTCGATCATGGCGGCATCGACAAGGGCCTGTTCTGGCATTTGTCGGCGAGCCTGCAGCGCGTCGCCTATGGCTATTCGCTTGCCGCAATCATCGGCGTCGCGCTCGGCACGCTGGTCGGTCAATCGGTCTGGGCGATGCGCGGACTTGATCCCTTGTTCCAGGTGCTGCGCACCATCCCGCCGCTCGCCTGGTTGCCGCTGTCGCTTGCGGCCTTCCGCGACGGCCATCCGTCGGCGATCTTCGTGATCTTCATCACCTCGGTGTGGCCGATCATCATCAACACCGCCGTCGGCATCCGCAATATCCCGCAGGATTACCGCAACGTCGCCGCGGTGGTGCAGCTCAATCCGCTCGAGTTCTTCGCCAAGATCATGATCCCGGCGGCTGCTCCCTACATGTTCACCGGCCTTCGTATCGGCATCGGCCTATCCTGGCTGGCCATCGTCGCGGCCGAAATGCTGATCGGCGGCGTCGGCATCGGCTTCTTCATCTGGGACGCCTGGAATTCCTCGCACATCAGCGAAATCATCCTGGCGCTGTTCTATGTCGGCATCATCGGCTTCGTACTCGACCGCCTGATTGCGGGCGTCGCGAAGATCGTGACCCGCGGCACCGCCGTGAACTGAGGGGACATGTCATGCAGGCCTATCTGAAGCTCGACCATATCGACAAGACCTTCACCCGCGGCAATGCCACCACCGAAGTGTTGAAGGACATCAACCTGACGATCGAGAAGGGCGAGTACGTCTCGATCATCGGCCATTCCGGCTGCGGCAAGTCCACGCTGCTCAACATCGTGGCCGGGCTCACCGGTACCACCCATGGCGGCGTGCTGCTCGAGAACCGCGAGGTCAACTCGCCGGGCCCGGATCGCGCGGTCGTGTTCCAGAACCACAGCCTGCTGCCGTGGCTGACGGTCTATGAGAACGTCAAGCTCGGCGTCGACAAGGTGTTTTCCAAGACCAAGACGCGGGCCGAGCGCGACGCCTGGGTGATGCACAATCTGAACCTCGTGCAGATGGCGCATGCCAAGGACAAGCGGCCGAACGAGATCTCAGGCGGCATGAAGCAGCGCGTCGGCATTGCGCGGGCGCTCGCGATGGAGCCGAAGGTGCTCTTGCTCGACGAGCCCTTCGGCGCGCTCGATGCGCTGACCCGCGCGCATCTGCAAGATTCCGTGATGGCCCTGCACCAGAAGCTCGGCAACACCATTTTGATGATCACTCATGACGTCGACGAGGCGGTGCTGCTGTCGGACCGCATTGTAATGATGACCAACGGCCCGAGCGCACGGATCGGTGAAGTGCTGGAAGTGCCGCTGGCGCGCCCGCGCAAGCGGCTCGAGCTTGCCACCAACTCCGGCTACCTCAAGTGCCGGCAGCGGGTGCTCGAATTCCTTTACGAGCGGCATCGCTTCGTGGAAGCGGCGTAGCCGGCAGTCGTTATTGCCGGGCTAGAGCGCGCAGCGCGTCTTCGCAAAAATGACGCGGCAGTCCATCGAAGGCGGAAGATTTTCTGGGATGGATGCGTAGGTCAAGCCCGCGCACGACACGTGGAGATGGAGAGAAAGCATGACACCGGAGCAAGTCAAGCTCGTGCAAGAGAGTTTTTCGAAGGTCGCGCCGATTTCCGAGCAGGCCGCGGTCCTCTTCTATGATCGCCTGTTCGAGGTCGCACCGACGGTGAGGGCGATGTTTCCGGACGACATGACTGAACAGCGCAAGAAGCTGATGGCGGTGCTGGCTGTGGTGGTGAATGGGCTCAGCAATCTGCAATCCGTGCTGCCCGCCGCAAGCGCGCTCGCCAAGCGGCATGTGAGCTACGGGACCAAGGCGGAGCACTATTCCGTTGTAGGTGGTGCGCTGTTGTGGACCTTGGAAAAGGGCCTCGGCGAAGGCTGGACGCCAGAGATCGCGGACGCCTGGACCGCTGCCTACGGCACGCTGTCCGGCTATATGATTTCGGAAGCCTACGGCGGCACGCAGGCTGCCGAATAGAGGAAGCGCCGTGAGCGAACCGCTGGTCATTGTCGGCAATGGGATGGCGGCCGCGCGCCTGGTCGACGAATTGTCGAAGGTGGCGCTCGGGCGCTACGCCGTCGCGGTGATCGGCAGCGAGCCGCGGCTCGCCTATAACCGTGTGCTGTTGTCTTCCGTCCTTGCCGGCGAGACCACGTCGGAGGATATCGAGCTGCAGCCGGCATCGTGGTGGCGCGACCGCGGCGTGACGCTGAAATATGGCTGCATCGCCACCGAGATCGATGTCGGCCGCCGCGAATTGAAGATCGAAGGCGAAGAGAGCATCACCTTCTCGAAGCTGGTCCTGACCACCGGCTCATCGGCGCTGCGGCTCAACGTGCCCGGCGGCGAGCTCGCCGGCGTGCATACGTTCCGCGATAGCCGCGACGTCGACCTGTTGCTCGCGCTCGCCGCGCGCAAGACGCGCGTGGTCGTGATCGGCGGCGGGCTACTCGGGCTCGAGGCGGCCTATGGGCTGGCGAAAGCGGGGGCGCCAGTGACGCTGGTGCACCTGATGGACCGATTGATGGAGCGCCAGCTCGACGCACCGGCGGGCGCGCTCCTGAAATCGCTGGTCGAGCAGAAAGGCATCGAGATCCTGCTCGAGGCCAGCACCGCGCGCATCCACGGCGAGAACCGTGTCGAAGGTGTCGAGCTTGCAGACGGACGATTGATCAAGGCCGACGCGGTGATCTTCGCCGCCGGCATCCGGCCGAACATCGCGCTGGCAAAGGAAGCCGGCATTGTCGTCAATCGTGGCATCGTGGTTGACGATTGCTTACAGACCAGCGCCGAAGGCGTGTTCGCGATCGGCGAATGCGCCGAGCATCGCGGCATCTGCTACGGCCTCGTCGAGCCGGCCTATGAGCAGGCGCGGGTGCTGGCGCGGCATCTTGCCGGACAGGATGTCGCCTATGCCGGCAGCATCGTGGCAACCAATTTGAAAGTGTCCGGTGTCAGCGTGTTTTCCGCCGGCGATTTCATGGGCGCCGAGGGCAGCGAGAGCATCGTGTTCAGCGACGTTAACCACGGCAGCTACAAGAAGCTGGTGATTGCAGACGGACGCCTGACCGGCGCGGTCCTGATCGGCGACACGTCAGATGCGCTCTGGTATCTCGACCTGATCCGCAGCGCGAGGCCGATTGCCAAGATCCGCGGCGACATGATGTTCGGCCGTTCGCTGGCGGAGGCAGCATGAGCGCAGCCGATCCCGCGCTTCGCACCGTCAATACCACCTGCGCCTATTGCGGCGTCGGCTGCGGCGTGCTGGCGACGCCTGACGGCAAGGGCGGCGCCGCGATCGCGGGCGATCCCGATCATCCCGCCAATTTCGGCCGCCTGTGCTCGAAGGGCTCCGCCCTCGGCGAGACGCTGGGGCTGGACAACCGGCTGCTCTATCCGATGATCCGCTGCGACAAGGGGATGGAGCGCATCGCCTGGAGCGACGCGCTCGACCATGTCGCGCATCGCTTCAAGCACATCATCGCGCGCGATGGCCCCGGCGCCGTCGCATTCTATCTCTCCGGGCAGTTGCTGACCGAAGACTACTATGTCGCCAACAAGCTGATGAAGGGTTTCATCGGCAGCGCCAATGTCGACACCAATTCGCGGCTGTGCATGTCGTCCTCCGTGGCCGGCCATCGCCGCGCCTTCGGCGCCGACACCGTGCCCGGCTGTTACGAGGATCTCGAGCAGGCCGACCTCCTGGTGCTGGTCGGCTCCAACGCCGCCTGGTGCCATCCGGTGCTGTTCCAGCGCATGCTCGCCAACAAGCAGCAGCGCGGCGCGCGCATCGTGGTGATCGATCCACGCCGCACCCATACATCGGAAGATGCCGATCTCTTCCTCGGCCTGAAGCCCGGCACCGACACCGCGCTGTTCTGCGGCCTGCTGGTCCATCTCGTGGACAGCGGCGCGCTCGATCACCCCTATATCGAGCGCTACACCAACGGCTTCGACGAGGCTCTGGCGCGCGCCCGCGGCATGGCCGGCAGTGTCGGCGCGACCGCGCTCGCCACCGGCCTCTCCGAGCAGGACGTTGCGACGTTCTTCAACATGTTTGCCAGCACGCCGCGCGTGGTGACCTTGTATTCCCAAGGCGTCAACCAGTCGGCGCAGGGCACCGATAAGGTCAACGCCATCCTCAACTGCCATCTCGCCACGGGCCGCATCGGTAAGGTCGGCGCGTCGCCGTTCTCGCTGACCGGACAGCCGAACGCGATGGGCGGGCGCGAAGTCGGTGGGCTCGCCAACCAGCTTGCCGCCCATATGGTCTTCACGCCGCCGGATATCGACCGCGTCCGCCGGTTCTGGAAGGCGCCGCGCATCGCCACCCATGAGGGGTTGAAGGCGGTGCAGATGTTCGAGGCGATCGGGCGCGGCGAGATCAAGGCGTTGTGGGTGATGGGCACCAACCCGGCAGTATCGCTGCCGGATGCCGATGCCGCGCGTGAGGCATTGCGGAAGCTCGAACTGTTCGTGGTGTCGGAGAATGTTCGCTCCAACGACACTGTCGATGTGGGCGCGCATGTGTTGTTGCCCGCGCAGGCTTGGGGCGAGAAATCCGGCACGGTGACCAATTCCGAGCGCCGCATCTCGCGCCAGCGCGCGTTCCTGGAATCTCCGGGCGAAGCGCAGCCGGACTGGTGGATCCTTTGCGAGGTCGCAAGGCGCCTTGGTTTTGGCGCCGCCTTCGACTTCAAGTCCGCCGCGGATATCTTCCGCGAGCACGCGGCGCTCTCGGCGTTCGAGAACAACGGCATCAGGGATTTCGACATCGGCGCGCTGACGTCGCTGTCGGACGAGGCTTTTGACGCGATGGCGCCGGTGCAATGGCCGATGCGGCGGGATGCGTCGCCGCAGCCACGCTTCTTCGCCGAAGGCGGCTTCTTCGCCAATGATCGCAAGGCGCGGTTCGTCGCGCCGGAGATTCCGACGCTGCGGACCGAGACGACGCCGGCGCGGCCGCTGCGGCTCAACACCGGCCGCATCCGCGATCAGTGGCACACGATGACGCGTACCGGCGCGAGCCCGAGACTCGGCCAGCATCTGCCGGAGCCGTTCGTCGAGGTGCATCCTGACGACGCCCTGCGCTATGGTGTCAGCGATGGCAGCTTTGCACGCGTCACCACCGATTATGGGCAATGCACGCTGCGCGTCGTCGTCAGCGAGCGTCAGCAGCGCGGCATGCTGTTTGCGCCGATCCATTGGAGCGAGGCCACTGCGACCGACGCCCGCGTTGGATCGCTGGTCGCGCCCTTCACCGATCCGTTCTCCGGCCAGCCCGAGAACAAGGCGACGCCGGCTTCGATCGCTCCTTACGAATATGTGTTCCGCGGCTTTGCGCTGTCGCGCCAACCGCTGCAATTGCCTGTTCATGCCTGGGTCGCGCGCGTCGCGGTCAATGGCGGTCACGGCTATCTGTTCGCTGATAATGCCGACCTGCTCGGCTGGCAGCTCTGGCTCAGGATGAACACCGAAGGCGATCTTGCCGAATACAAGGATTTCGGCGGCGGCATCTACCGCGGCGCCTCCTTCAACGCCGGCCGCATCGAAACCTGCTTGTTCCTCGGTCCCGCCGATGATGCCGGCGACTGGAATGTGGTGAAAGGCTTGTTTGCTGCCGATGCACTCAGCGATGCGCAGCGTCGCATGTTGCTGTCAGGCAAATCGGCGGACGGCCTCGCCAACGCCGGCCCGATCGTCTGCGCCTGCTTTGGCGTCGGCCGCGCCACGATCTGCGAAACAATCGCCGCCGGCGCGGGCTCTCCTGCGGAGATCGGCGCGCAACTCAAGGCCGGCACCAATTGCGGGTCTTGTATTCCGGAATTGAAGCGGCTGATTGCGCAGACGGGAGCGCGAGATTCTGAGCTGCCTCCGTTGGCTGCTGCCAACTAGATCTCTCCCACGTCATTGCGAGCGAAGCGAAGCAATCCATCTCTCCATGCGGGGGGAGATGGATTGCTTCGTCGCTACGCTCCTCGCAATGACGGCGGAGAGGCGGTCGACTGTGTCAAGGATGTCCTCTATGGTGCCGCCCGTTCCGCTAACGGGTGAACCAAGAAATGCTGTACCTGGAAACGCCGCCGAAATTGATCGAGACCACGATCTTCTCCGCCATGCCGGACGAATTCCGCCGCAAGCAGTCAACCGAGTGGGCCGATGCCAACCGCCCGGGTCAGCCAACCGATTGCTTTATCGAAGGGCCGTCCTTCGACGCCGACGGCAATCTCTACATTGTCGACATCCCATTCGGCCGCATCTTCAAAATTTCGCCAAATAAGAAATGGTCGCTGGCCGTCGAGTATCAGGGATGGCCGAACGGGCTGAAGATCGATTCCAAAGGCCGTATCCTCGTCGCCGATTACCGGCACGGTATCATGGAGCTCGACGCGCGGGCAGGGCGGATGCTTCCGGTACTGACCTCGCGGAATTCGGAATCCTTCCGCGGCTGCAACGATCTGCACATCGCCTCCAACGGCGACATCTATTTCACCGACCAGGGCCAGACCGGGCTGCACGATCCGAGCGGCCGGGTTTATCGCCTGCGCGCGAGCGGGCAGCTCGATTGCCTGATCAACACCGGCATCAGCCCCAACGGATTGGTGCTCGATCCGCAGGAGGCCGTGTTGTTCGTTGCCATGACCCGTGACAACGCGGTGTGGCGCGCGCCGTTCATGAAGGACGGCAGCGTGTCGAAGGTCGGCCGTTTCTGCTCGATGTTCGGCCCCGGCGGTCCGGATGGGATCACAATGGATAAAGCCGGCCGGCTGTTCGTCGCCCATGTCTCGCTCGGCCACGTCTTCGTGTTCGCACCGTCAGGCGAGCTGATCGCGCGTATCAAGTCCTGCGCAGGGAATGCCGTCACCAACGTCGCCATTGGCGGCGAGAACCGCGACCGGCTCTACATCACGGAGTCCGCGACGGGCACGGTGCTGGTGGCGGATATCAGCGTGCTCGGCTGAAGAAGATGGGAAATGTAGCCACGCCGTCATGGCCGGGCTTATCCCGGCCATCCGCGCTCTTCCGAGCTGCACCAAAGAACGTGGATGCGCGGGACAAGTCCGGGCATGACGGAAAGGAGGAGCGCTGCACCACGGCGCGAACGCCTCAGGACTTCCTGTTCCTCGCATTCACCGCGATCGCCGCGGCCGCAGTGCGGTTCTCCACCCCGAGTTTGGAATAGATCTGCTCCAGATGCTTGTCGACTGTGCGCGGGCTGAGCCCCAGGATTTGCGCGATGTCGCGGTTGGTCTTGCCCTTGGAGAGCCATGACAGCACCTCGCCCTCGCGCGTGGTGAGGCCGAGTTCGCTGGAGAATTCCGCCGGCATGTCGGCGCTGGTGTCCTTCGCCAGCCGCAGCAGGAATTCGTTGACGCCAAGCTTGCCCATGTATTGCAGCCGCAATTGCTCGTTGGCTGGAAACGAGGCCATGGTCGTGGTCTTCGCTGCAGCCTTTCCCTTCTGCGTCTGCTCAAGCCATTGCGGGATCGGATCGGGCAGCGCGAGGTCGTCGCCGTCCTCCGCCAGCGTGTCCGACAGCAGCCTTTGCGCCTGCGGCGTCGCCCACAAGATCCTGCCGTGGCCGTTGACCGCGAGCAGATAGCGTCCGGAGACGTCGAGCGCAGCGCGCGCGCTCTGCGTAAGTCTCGCATTGGCGAGGTGGACGCGGATGCGCGCCAGCATTTCCTGCACCACGATCGGCTTGGTCACGTAATCGACACCGCCGGCTTCCAATCCGCGCACGATGTGCTCGGTCTCGGCGAGGCCTGTCATGAAGATGATCGGCACATGGTCGAGCCCGGCATCGCGCTTCAGCCGGCGGCAGGTCTCGAAACCATCCATGCCGGGCATGACCGCGTCGAGCAGCACGATGTCGGGCGTGATCTGGTCGACGATCCGCATCGCGGAGGCGCCGTCGAGCGCCACCATCACGGTCATGCCGGCGCCGTCGAGCGCGTCGGTCAGGAGCCGCAGCGTCTCCGGGGAGTCGTCGACGACGAGCGCGACGTCGCGCTTCTTGGTTTCAGTGGTCATAGCTGTGCAGCGCCTTCAGGGTCGCCATGTACTGATCGAGGTCGAAGCGATCGACCAACGAGCGCATCTGCGAGACGAAATCGGTATGCTCGGGATGTTCAGTGCCGATCTCCTCGAGTTTCAGCTGGATCGCGCGGATATAGCCCAATTGCCCGAGGCCGATCAGTTCCTCGATATATTTCACCGGCGGCCGCGAGCCGCTCTCCGGCTGCCACTGCGGCACGGGCACCTCGTCGGCATCGTGCTGCCAGTCGAGCTTGAGCAGCAGGCGGATGGTCTCTAACAGGCGCGGAATATCGATCGGCTTCATCAGGTAGCCGTCGTGGAACGGCTGCGCCAGCGGAGCGCCATGCGCCTCCAGCGCGCTCGCCGAGATCATCAGGATGCGTGCCTGGTGATGGCCGGCCGAGCGCAGCGCCTCGGCAACAGTCCAGCCGTCCATGCCGGGCATGGAGATGTCGAGCAGGAACAGGTCGGGCCGGCAATGCTGCGCTAGCGCGAGGCACCCGGGACCATCGGGCGCGCTGAGCAGGATGAAGCCGAGCGGCGCCAGCACTTCGCGCAAGAGATCGCGGTGGGTCGGATCGTCGTCAGTGATCAGGACGGTCTTGCGCGGGCCATGATAGCCATAGACCGGCGCATCGGTCGGCGCGCTGCGCCGCGGGTTTGTCACTTCCGACAGCAATATCTTGACGCGGAAGGTGCTGCCGGCGCCAACGGTGCTGGTCACCTTGATGTCGCCGCCCATCACGCCCGCCAGCAGCCGGCTGATGGTGAGCCCGAGACCGGTGCCGGTCTGCGGCTGCGAGACGCCGAGCGCGCCACGTTCGAACGGCGCGAAGATGCGCTCGAGATCGTCAGGCTGGATGCCCGGGCCGGTGTCGATCACCTCGAACTCGGCGACCGGGCTGCGGTAGTGCACGACGAACTGCACGTGGCCGGTTTGCGTGAACTTGATCGCGTTCGACAGCAGGTTGATCAGGATTTGCCGCAGCCGCTTCTCGTCGGCATAGACCACGACCGGCAGCACCGCCGGCCGCTTGAACACGAAATCGATGCCTTTCGCGGCTGCCTGCAGACGGAACATGCCGACGAGCTGGTCGAGGAAATCGTTCAGCCGGACCTCGTCGCGCGAGAGATAAAGCCGGCCGGCCTCGATCTTGGAGATGTCGAGGATGCCGTCGATCAAGCCGGAGAGATGGTCGGCGCTGCGACGGACCACGCGGACCTGTTCGCGCGGCCGCGTCTGCAGGGTATTGTCCTGCTCCAGCAGTTGCGCATAGCCGGAGATCGCGTTCAGCGGCGAGCGCAATTCGTGGCTCAGGCCGACGACATAGCGGCTCTTGGCGAGGTTGGCGGACTCGGCGACTTCCTTGGCGCGCTGCAGTTCGGCGTCGGTTCGCTTGTGGGCATCGATCTCCTGGATCAGCAGCGCGGTCTGCCGTCGGGTCTCTTCCTCCGCCGCGCGCCGGCTCTGCTGCGCCAGCACGAACAGCCAAGCCACCACGCCGATGATGATGATCAGCGCAAAGAACACTTTCCACAGCACGTCCGACAACAGGTTGCCGGCTTGCACGGTGGCCGAGGTCTGCAGGTAGATCAGCCCGAGCACCAGCCCGACAAGGCCCGCCGAGACCGCGAACACGCCGAGATAATGCCCGAGCTGCGAATTGATGCGGGCATAGATCGGCTGCGGCAGCAATTTGCCCAATGTCTCCGACACCTGCGACTGGATGCGCGCATGCGGCTTGCACAGGTCATGGCAGCGCGCGTCGAGCGAGCAGCACAAGGAGCAGATCGGGCCGGCATAGGCGGGGCAGGCGGCCATGTCTTCGGGCTCGAACGAATGCTCGCAGATGCAGCACTGGATCTGCTCGAGGTTCTGCCAGCTCCGTTTCGGCTTGCGCGCGATGTAGTATTTGCCATCGGTAGCCCAGGCGATCAGCGGCGCAACGATAAACGCCACCGCCAGCGCGACGAAGGCGGACAGAGCCTTTGCCGTTGGCCCGAACACGCCGTAGAAGGCGCTGATCGAGACGATGGTCGCAATCAGCATCGCGCCGACGCCGACCGGGTTGATGTCGCAGAGATGCGCGCGCTTGAACTCGATGTGCTGCGGCCGCAGGCCCAGCGGCTTGTTGATGACGAGGTCAGCAACGAGCGCACCGACCCAGGCGATCGCGACATTGGAATAGAGCGCGAGTGTCTGCTCCAGCGCCTTGTAGACGCCGATCTCCATCAACAGCAGCGCAACGACCACGTTGAAGACCAGCCAGACCACGCGGCCGGGATGGCTGTGGGTGAGGCGGGAAAAGAAATTCGACCAGGCGATCGAGCCGGCATAGGCGTTGGTCACGTTGATCTTGACCTGCGACAGGATCACAAACGTTCCCGTCAGCGCCAGCGCCAGATCCGGCTGCGACAGCACGTAGCGATAGGCCTCCAGGTACATGTTGGCGGGCTCGGCGGCGTGCTCATAGGAGACGCCGTGACTCAGCGCGAAGAAGGCGAGGAACGATCCGGCCAGCAGCTTCAGGGCGCCGAGGACGATCCAGCCGGGCCCTGCGCTGAGCAGCGCGATCCACCACGCCCGCCGCGACGTGCGCCGGTCGCGTGGCAGGAAGCGGAGGAAGTCGACCTGTTCGCCGATCTGCGCCACCAGCGAGAACACCACGGAGGCCGCAGTGCCGAACAGCAAGAGGTCGAGCTGGCCGGATGGGTCGCCATGCTCGCCGGAAAAATTGCGCCATTCGATGAACGAGCGCGGATGGGCATAGGCGATCGCTGCAAAAGGCAGGATGTGCAGCACGATCCAGATCGGCTGCGTCCACAACTGAAAGCGGCTGATCAAGGTGATGCCGTAGACCACCAGCGGGATGATCACCACGGCGCTGATGACATAGCCGATCGGCCGTGGGATGCCGAAGCACATTTCGAGCGCGGTCGCCAGGATCACTGCCTCGATCGCAAAGAAGATGAAGGTGAAGGAGGCGTAGATCAGCGAGGTGATGGTCGAGCCGATATAGCCGAAGCCGGCGCCGCGGGTTAAGAGATCGATGTCGATGCCGAACTTGGCGGCGTTATAGGCGATCGGCAGTCCGCAGCAGAAGATGATGGCGCTGACCACGAGGATGGCCGCGGTCGCGTTCATCGCGCCATAGTTCAGCGTGATGGTGCCGCCAATCGCTTCCAGCGCCAGGAATGAGATCGCACCTAACGCAGTGTTGGCAACACGGCCGGCGGACCAGCGGCGCGCGCTCTTTGCGGTGAAGCGCAGCGCATAATCCTCCAGCGTCTGGTTGGCAACCCACTGATTATACTGGCGCCTGACGCGGTCTATCCGCTGCCGCCCTGCCAATTCCCCACCTCCTGAGCCGACGTCGGTCCCGCCCGGTAGTCCCGCCCGTCCTGCTCACAAATCCCGTACCAGAACCTACGTCGCTATTTTGCGGTGCAGTATACGCAATCTTGCGTATCAGTGCGCTGCACAAATCTGGGCAATCCTCGCCTGACCATTAAGCGCGTTCTCGAACCACTGGGGTGCTCATGTCAGACGAAAAGAAACCGGGCCTGAAGTCGCCGCTTCGGCGCAAGCTACTGATGGGAATGGCGGCGCTGCCGGCCATCTCGATGCTTCCGCGCGCCTCGTTCGCAGAGGGTCCGGCAACGTCCGCGGTCAATACCACTGGCCTTGCCGTCACCGATAGCGAAGTGACCGTCGGCATCCTGCACTCCGTCACCGGCACCATGGCGATCTCGGAGACCGGATCGGTCGAAGCGGAAAAACTGGCAATCGAGCAGATCAATGCCGCCGGCGGCGTGCTCGGCCGCAAGATTAAGTTCATCCAGGAGGACGGCGCCAGCGACTGGCCGACCTTCGCCGAGAAGGCGAAGAAGCTCCTCGTCAACGACAAATGCGCCGCCGTGATGGGCTGCTGGACCTCGGCCTCACGCAAGGCAGTGCTGCCGGTTTTCGAGCAGTATAACGGCATGCTCTACTACCCGACCTTCTACGAAGGCCTCGAGCAGTCCAAGAACGTGATCTACACCGGCCAGGAAGCCACGCAGCAGATCATTGCGGGGCTGGACTGGGTCAACAAGACCAAGGGCGCCAAGACGTTCTATCTGCTCGGCTCCGACTACATCTGGCCGCGCACCTCCAACAAGATCGCGCGCAAGCACATCGAAGGCCATTTGCAGGGCGCCAAGGTGGTCGGCGAGGAGTATTTCCCGCTCGGCCACACCCAGTTCAACTCGGTCATCAACAAGATCAAGCTGACAAAGCCCGACGTGATCTACGCCATCATCGTCGGCGGCTCGAACGTCGCGTTCTACAAACAGCTCAAGGCGGCCGGCATCGACCTCTCCAAGCAGACGCTGCTGACGATCTCGGTGACCGAAGACGAGATCGACGGCATCGGCGGTGAAAACATCGCAGGCGCCTATGCCTGCATGAAGTATTTCCAGTCGCTCGACAATCCCAACAACAAGGCCTTCGTCTCTGCCTTCAAGAAGATGTGGGGCGAGAAAACGGTGATCGGTGACGTCACCCAGGCTGCCTATCTCGGCCCGTGGTTGTGGAAGCTGACGGTGGAGAAGGCCGGCAGCTTCGACATCGACAAGGTCGCGGCGGCCTCGCCGGGCGTCGAGTTCAAGGGCGCGCCGGAAGGCTATGTCCGTATCCACGAGAACCATCACCTCTGGTCGAAGACGCGCGTCGGCCGCGCCAAGGCGGACGGCCAGTACGAACTGATCTACGAGACCGCCGATCTCGTCGAGCCCGACCCGTTCCCGAAGGGCTATCAGTGAGAACGCGCCTCGGCTGAGCGCTTCTCCCAACTCGCAAGCGGCGTGGGCCGGTCGGCCCACGCGATCGCCAACGCACGCGCCAAGCGCGGGCGCAGGCCTGACCCATGCAGAGGACGGATCATGTTCGGAGACTATTCGCTCAGCGATCTCGGCGCCATCTTCGCGATGCAAGGCTTTGCCGGACTGATCCTGTTCTCGGTCTACGTGCTGATGGCGCTGGGGCTCGCCATCATCTTCGGCCAGATGGGCGTCATCAACATGGCCCATGGCGAGTTCATGATCCTCGGCGCCTATGTCACCTGGATGACGTCGAGCGCCTTCCAGCAATATCTGCCCGCGCTGTTTCCCGGCTATTTCTTCGTCGCGATGTCGTTGGCGTTCATCGCCTCCGGCGCGCTCGGCATGCTCGTCGAATGGGCGTTGATACGCCATCTCTACAAGCGCCCGCTGGATACGCTGCTTGCGACCTGGGGCCTCAGCCTGATCCTGCAGCAGGCCTATCGCTCGGTGTTCGGCGCCCGCGAGGTCGGCGTCGAACTGCCGGAGTGGATGATGGGTTCCTGGCAGACGACCGACGCGATCCAGATTCCGATCAACGGCATGTTCGTGATGGGGCTGACCGTCCTGATCACCATCGTGGTCGCCTATGTGCTGTTCTGGTCGCGTTGGGGACGTCAGGTCCGCGCCGTCGTGCAGAACCGCGTGATGGCCGGCGCCGTCGGCATCAACACCGAGAAGGTCGACCGTTACACTTTCGGCCTCGGCTGCGGCATCGCCGGCATCGCGGGCTCGGCCTTCACCATGATCGGCTCCACGGGACCGACCGCCGGCCAGCTCTACATCGTCGACACTTTCCTCGTCGTCGTGTTCGGCGGAGCGGCCTCGCTGGTCGGCACCATCGCGTCCGCCTTCACCATCTCGCAGGCGCAGTCGACCATGGAGTTCTTCCTGTCGGGCTCGATGGCGAAGGTGCTCACCCTGTTGGCGATCGTCGCGATCCTGATGATGCGGCCGCAGGGACTGTTTGCACTCAAGGTCCGCAAATAAGAACAAGCAGGCTCTGGTCATGATCATCAACTCGCGCTTTTTGAATCGCTCCGAGCTGATCGGCTTCGTCGCGCTCGCGCTACTCCTCTTCGTCATCCTGCCGCTGTCGCTGGATATCTTCCGCCTCAACCTGGTCGCCAAATATCTCACCTACGCCTTCGTCGGAATTGGCCTCGTGCTGTGCTGGGGCTATGGCGGCATTTTGAGCCTGGGGCAGGGCGTGTTCTTCGGCCTCGGTGGCTACTGCATGGCGATGTACCTGAAGCTCGAGGCCTCCAGCGTCGAGAACACCAAGATCCAGTCGACACCGGGCATTCCCGATTTCATGGACTGGAATCAGCTCACGCAGCTCCCCTTCTTCTGGAAGCCGTTCCACAGCTTCCCGATCACGCTGATCGCGATCATCCTGGTACCCGGCATCTTTGCCTTCATCATCGGCGCGGCGATGTTCAAGCGGCGCGTCGGCGGCGTCTATTTCGCGATCATCACCCAGGCGATCGCCGCGATCATGACCATCCTGATCGTCGGACAGCAGGGCTACACCGGCGGCATCAACGGCATCACCGACCTGCGCACCTTACACGGCTGGGACATTCGCACCGACCATGCCAAGTTCATCCTCTACTTCATCGAGGTCGTGCTGCTGTTCGCCTGCATCATAGCCGCACAGTTCATCCGCCTGACGAAGCTTGGCCGCATCCTGGTGGCGATGCGCGAGCAAGAGGACCGCGTCCGCTTCTCCGGCTACAGCGTCGCCAATTTCAAGATCTTTGCCTTCTGCGCCGCCGCGATCTTCGCCGCGATCGGCGGCGCGATGTTCACGCTCGAAGTCGGTTTCATGTCGCCGTCTTTCGTCGGCATCGTGCCGTCGATCGAGATGGTGATCTACACCGCCGTTGGAGGCCGGATGTCGATCTTCGGCGCGGTCTGGGGTTCGCTGCTGGTGAACTTTGCCAAGACCAGCCTGTCGGAATCCTTCCCGCAGCTCTGGCTGTTTGGCCTCGGCGCGTTGTTCATCGCGGTCGTGCTCGCGTTCCCGAACGGGCTCTCAGGCATCTGGCAGGACTATGTCCAGCCGCATATCGACCGCCTGCTGGCCTCGCGGAAATCAAAACCCGGCAACGGCTTCCCAGTCGCCGACGGCACACCGGCGGAGTGAGGAGTGGTCATGCTCATCGGTCATCAGCCCAAGGATTTCCTGCTCGCGGTCTCCGGGCTCACCGTTTCCTTCGACGGCTTCAAGGCAGTCAACGATCTCTCCTTCTATGTCGAGGACAACGAGATCCGCGTCATCATCGGCCCCAACGGGGCCGGCAAGACCACCGTGCTCGACCTGATTTGCGGCAAGACCAAAGCCACGTCAGGCTCGATCCAGTTTCGCGGCAAGGAGCTGACGAAACTACGCGAGAACGAGATCGTGCAGGCCGGCGTCGGCCGCAAGTTCCAGACGCCGTCGGTGTTCGAGGACCTCACCGTGTTCGAGAACCTCGAAATCTCCTTCCCGCGCGGCCGCACCGTCTTCGGCTCGCTCACCTTCCAGCGCGACGCCACCGTGAAACAGCGCGTCGAGGAAGTCGCCGAGATGATCTTCCTGAAGGACCGCCTCGACACCTACGCCGACGAGTTGAGTCACGGCCAGAAGCAATGGCTGGAGATCGGCATGCTGCTGATCCAGGATCCGGACCTCCTGATGCTGGACGAGCCTGTCGCCGGCATGAGCGTATCCGAGCGCGCCAAGACCGCCGAACTGCTCAACCGCATCATCAAGGGCCGCTCCGTGCTCGTCATCGAGCACGACATGAAGTTCGTCGAGGACATCGCCCACAAGGTCACCGTGCTGCACCAGGGACAGATCCTGTCCGAGGGAACGATGGAGCACGTCAAGAACGATCCGAAGGTCATCGAAGTCTATCTCGGACATTGAGCATGACGTTTCGCATAGCCGCCGCCACGCGCACCGTCGACCTCTCCCCAGCGGGGAGAGGTCGGATCGCATCGAAAGATGCGATCCGGGTGAGGGGGCTCGCGCTCTCGTGGGACCTGATTCCCTCACCCGGCGCTACGCGCCGACCTCTCCCTACGGGAGAGATGAAGAAAAGCATCCGGCTCTAGGAGGCGATCATGCTGGCAATCTCCGAACTTCATGTCGCTTATGGCCAGAGCGAGGTGCTGCACGGCCTCAACGTCTCGGTCGCGCCCAACGAGATCGTGGCGATCATGGGCCGTAACGGCATGGGCAAGACCACGCTGATGAAGTCGCTGATGGGCATTCTGCCGGCCAAGAGCGGTTCGGTGACCATGGACGGCACCGAGCTCAACAAGCTCGAAAGCTATGAGCGGGTGGCGAAGGGGCTTGCCTATGTCCCGCAGGGCCGCATGATCTTCTCCACCATGACGGTGAAGGAGAACATCGAGACCGGCCTCGTCGTGCGCGGTGAGTCCGAGGTGCCAGGCGACATCTACGAGCTGTTCCCGGTGCTGCTCGAGATGAAGAACCGCCGCGGCGGCAATCTGTCCGGCGGTCAGCAGCAGCAGCTCGCGATCGCCCGCGCGCTCGCCACCAAGCCGAAAGTGCTGCTGCTGGACGAGCCGACTGAAGGCATCCAGCCCTCGATCATCAAGGACATGGCGCGCACCCTAAAGCGCATCCGCGACGAGCGTGGCCTCTCGATCGTCGTCTCCGAGCAGGTGCTGAGCTTTGCCCTCGACATCGCCGACCGTGTGCTCGTCATCGAGAACGGCGAGATCGTCCGCGACGATCCGCGCAATGCCGTCGATGCCGCGCAGATCTCGAAGTATCTGTCCGTCTAACCAAGGAAAGTGAAAAAAGGGGAGCTTTTGATGCCAGAGACACTCATCAAGGTCGATCTCACCAAATCGGCTTACGACAACGACATGGTGCATAACCGCTGGCACCCGGACATTCCGATCGTGGCATGGGTTAATCCCGGCGATGACTTCATCATCGAGACCTATGACTGGACCGGCGGCTTCATCAAGAACAACGATTCCGCCGACGACGTGCGCGACATCGATCTCTCGATCGTGCACTTCCTGTCCGGTCCGATCGGCGTCAAGGGCGCCGAGCCCGGCGACCTCCTGGTGGTCGATCTGCTCGACGTCGGCCCGCTGAAGGAGAGCCTGTGGGGCTTCAACGGCTTCTTCTCCAAGCAGAACGGCGGCGGCTTCCTCACCGATCATTTCCCGCTGGCGCAGAAATCGATCTGGGACATCAAGGGTCTCTACACCTCCTCGCGCCACGTGCCCGGCGTCAATTTCGCCGGCCTGATCCATCCCGGCCTGATCGGCTGCCTGCCGGACCCGAAGATGCTCGCGACCTGGAACGCGCGCGAGGCCGAGTTGATCGCGACCAACCCGACCCGCGTGCCCGGACTCGCCAATCCGCCGTTTGGTCCGACCGCGCATGGCGGCCGTGCCAAGGGCGACGTGAAGGCCAAGATCGGCGCGGAAGGTGCACGCACCGTGCCGCCACGCGAACATGGCGGCAATTGCGACATCAAGGACCTCTCGCGCGGCTCGAAGATATACTTCCCGGTCTATGTGCCCGGCGGCGGCCTCTCGATGGGTGACCTGCACTTCAGCCAGGGAGACGGTGAGATCACCTTCTGCGGCGCGATCGAGATGGCCGGCTGGCTGCACATCAAGGTCGAAATCATCAAGGACGGCGTCGCGAAGTACGGCATCAAGAATCCGATCTTCAAGCCGTCGCCGATCACGCCGAACTACAAGGACTTCCTGATCTTCGAAGGCATCTCGGTGGACGAGGCCGGCAAGCAGCATTACCTCGATGTCCACATCGCCTATCGCCAGGCCTGCCTCAACGCGATCGAGTATCTGAAGAAGTTCGGCTACTCCGGCGCGCAGGCCTATTCGATCCTCGGCACTGCGCCGTGCCAGGGTCATATCTCAGGCGTGGTCGATGTGCCCAATGCCTGCGCCACGCTGTGGCTGCCGACGGAGATCTTCGATTTCGACGTGATGCCGTCGTCGGCCGGTCCGATCAAGCACATCACGGGCGACATCCAGATGCCGATCTCGCCGGACAAGTAGCTCCCTGCACGATGGATGCGGGACGACGCGTATTTGCCGCCCCGCATCCGCCGCGCAACGTCAGTCCGACCGCGCAAGGAAACAAAATGCCCGTCTACGAATATCTCTGCAACGAGTGCGGCCCGTTCAAGGACATGCGGCCGATGTCCGAATGCGACCTGCCGCAAGACTGCCCGCAATGCGAAGCGGAATCGCCGCGCGTCATCCTGACCGCCCCGAGCTTCTTCTGCATGCCCTCCGATAAGCGCAAGGCCCACGCCACCAATGAGCGCAGCGCGCACGCGCCGAAGACGCTCGACCAGTACAAGGCCTCACACGGCCCCGGCTGCGGCTGCTGCTCCGGCAAGAAGCCGGCGCGCTTGGTGACGAAGAGCAAGACCGGCGCCAAGGGCTTTCCGACCGCGCGCCCCTGGATGATCAGCCATTAGAACTTAGTTAGTGGCGCGTTGCGCGCAGCTCCAGTGTGGTTTGGGTGATCCTGGCGACGAACCCTTCGAAGCCCAAGACTCTCTGCCTGGCCAATTCGCCGTGGAGTTTGCTGATTTTCTGCGACTCGGCGATGAAAGTCTCGAAAGCCTGCTTCGCGAATTCCGTCTGAAGCTCGAACACCTTGTCGAGCGAGCGGACGGCCGCGAGCTTCTCCAGGAAGGACAAGGTCTGGTTCAGCGATTTCCTGGTGTAGTCGCTGTAGGCATCGGCGATCGTTGCAACGCTGACGGCGACGGGCTCGGCCGCTACGGTGGGGAGGGCGTGGACGGTATCAGTCGCGGAAGCCTCAACCGAAGCGCTTTCGATCGACGCGACCGGTGCGCTGATCGGCTCGTTGAACTGGATCTCCTCGCTGATCTGCTCAGGTTCACTGATTTGTTCACTGATCTGTTCCTGGGCGCCCTCCAGTTGGACCGCCACAGGCGCCGGCTCGGGAACTTGTCGTGCGCGGGCTTCCTTGCTCGGCTCGACCTTCTTGCGCTGCTGTCCTGCCTTCCCCTTGCGCTGGCTGGATTTTCCGACCGGTTTATTCCCATCCGCACTCAACATTGGAATCGCTCCGGATCTCAAATATCAACTAAGCTGGAAGCCTCCGCCATCTTTGCGCTGGATTCGCGGTTGGGCTTTGTTCTTCGCGTGGCAGTCATGTGGTGACATTTGGAAGGAGGAGCGCCAGCGGCCATCTCGTGCCCATTTCGGGCTGCGTTGGGCACGGGAACGTTTATTCTCTTAAGCACGGTGCACATACTGGGTAGCCACCGCGGCGCCGCCATTGGGGCCCAATGGAGGTCGCGCGAGTTCTCCGTGGGTCAATGGTCCAGTAGGGGAGTTGGTAATGCGGCGATTGAGGGGGCGGCGAAGGTTCAATTCTTTGACGACGCTGGCGGTTGAGGCCAATCATGTGATTGCGCTGCGGCTGATGAAGCTGATGTTGGGTGGCAGCGGGGCCCGGCGCGAAGCCGAACGCATGATTAGCGAAAAGATCGATGCGGCCGTCGAAGCCGGCACAAGGTTGATGACTGGAGCTTCGGGAGATGAAATAGTTCGTCGGTATCGACGGCGCGTCGCAGCGAATGCGAAGCGGCTCACCAAATCGAACTTGGGTCCCCTAAAACGAACACGGCGCCGACGAAAGTAATCGGCGCCGACCAATCGACGCCATGCGCGTCTCGTGGCGCAAACCGGATTTTCGCAAGCCGTCCCACTGCTGCAAAGGGCTAAAAGCGATGTTACTGTTACGATAGCGCTGTGCCGTCGCGCCGCGGTACGATCCGCCGATGGGCCGATGATAGTCAGTAGTTAGGAACGTCAGGAGCGGGAGCATGAAGGCAGTTGCACTGATGGCCATCCTGCTCACTGCTTCAGTTGCGCCGGAAACCGTGCGCACTACGGCCCAGCAAGTCGCGAGCTGGCAAATGTCGCACTTTCATGAAGTACCCCAGGCGGCTGAGACAGATTGGACACGCGCCGCCTTCTATATCGGTCTCGCAAGATGGGCCGCGACACCAGGTCAGATGAAGTACTTCGACGTGATCCGAGAGCTTGGAGAGCGCACCGATTGGCAGATCGGCAACAGCGACTGGGCGCCCCCGATCTACCTTGCGGACGATCATGCCATCGGGCAGGTCTACATTGCCGCCTATGATCATTTCGGCGATCGACGCATGATCGAGCCGACCGTGCAGCGGCTGGAATACATCCTGCAGCACCCGCCACAGGTCTCGCTCGAATTCGACAACGCAAAGTGCCTGCAGCGATGGTGCTGGTCTGACGCCATCTTCATGGGGCCGGCGACCTGGTTCGGCATTGCGCGCATCCAGAAGGACCAGCGCTTCCGTGACTATGCCGACAGGGAATTCTGGGCCACGAAAGACTTCCTATTCGATAGCCAGGAGCGCCTGTTCTACCGCGACAGCCGCTTCATCGGGAAAACTGGCGCGCATGGCGAAAAGATATTCTGGGGCCGAGGTAACGGCTGGGTACTCGCTGGGCTTGCCAACATCCTACGAGAGCTTCGTCCCGGCGACCCGCTACGCGAGAAATACGTCAACCTGTTCGTCGAGATCGCAGATCGCGTAGCGAGCCTGCAGCGCCCGGATGGCTTCTGGTCCACGTCGTTGCTCGCTCCGCCCGAGGTCGGCACTCCGGAGTCCAGTTGCACTGGATTGCTGACCTACGGCCTGGCCGCCGGGGTGCGGATGGGATTTCTTGACGCAAGGCGGTTTAGTCCAGTGATTGAACAAGGCTGGCGGGCTCTGGCATCGGCGACGGTCAACGGCCGGCTCGGCCGTGTGCAGCAGATTGGCGACAGGCCGGACGCCGTTCAGATCGCGGACACCCAGCTCTACGGGTCTGGCGCGCTCTTGTTGGCTGCATCTGAACTGGTCCACTGACATCTACTTTCCTCCGCCGGTGCGGCGGGTCCAGATTCCAATTTGAGTGGCGCTCGGCATGTCGTCGATCGGCTGTTCCCGCCCGCGACTGGCGTGAGAGCGGCCGCCTGCACCGCCAGGCCGCCTTTGCCGTCGACGTCGTCGACACCACCGGCGCGGGCGACGTCTTTCACGGCGCCTATGCGCTTGCGATCGGCGTCGGCCTCGATGTGCGCCAGGCCATGGCGTTTTCGGCAGCGACGGCTGCGCTGAAAGGATGGCCTCGCCGTGCTCGAGCGTCTCAACGATCTGACGACGGCCAAGGGAACCCCGTGGAAGGCTCGCTTTCCGGTGTTCACCGACATCAAGCAAGAGGGCGACTTCGCGCGCGCCTACTGAGACTACGCACAGTCCGGTCTTGATCGCGAGATCCGAGACCTGACATCGGTCGAGCTGTCCTCATCTAGAGCATGATCCGGAAAAGTGGACACCGGTTCTCCGAAAAAGATCATGCTCATACAAAGAGCTAGAGCGGGATGACGATTCGAAGAAAAGTCATCGCGCTCTAACGGCGCACGGCCAGACTGAGGGATCGGCTGTCATTCACGATAGCGTTCGTAGATCACCGACGCAGCGACGTGCCTTCGGACAGTGACCGCCCCGCGATCGCGGGCTCCGCGGCCTTGGCACGGGACTTGGCATAATCGGCCGACATGGCCAGCGCGGGATCGCGGTGACGCAACTCCTCGGCCACGATCGATTGAAGCCAGCGGACGGCGGGTTCGTTGTCCATCCGGCGGTGCCAGTGCTGCTTCAATTGGATCAGAGGTATGGAGACCGGCGGTGGCAGAAGCTTGAGACCCGCGTCTGCGTACCAGGCCCCGAGCGAGAACGGTACGGTGGAGATCATGTCGCTCGTCGCGATCAATTGCGGCACGCTCATGAAATGCGGCAAGTGTAGGACGACCCGGCGCTGCAACTTGAGTTCCCGGACCCGCCTTTCGAATATCTCCTGACTACGCCCCTGCTGGTTCACGACGATATGGTCCGCCGTGAGAAACTGCTCAAGCGACAGGGTGTCACCGATCGTCGGATGGTCCTTTCGAACAATGCAGGTGAAGGGGTGATCGAAGAGGTCTTCGGTCACGATATTCGGGCCGACGAGGTCCGGAAAGTAGCCTATCGCCAGATCGATCTCGCCATTTTCGAGCGCGTCCTCCAGCTGTTCGTGGGACGTCGGTACGCATCGCAGGCCTGCTCCGGGAGCCATCATGCGTATGCGTTGGAGGATCGGCGGGATGAAGATCAGAACGCCGATGTCCGAGGTCGTGACCGTGAATACGCGGTCACTCTCTTCCGGTACGAAGCGTGGCTTGCGCAGTATCTGCTCGTCGACCGTCGAGAGCACTGTTCGCACCGCTTCGGCGATCGATTCCGCAAATGGCGTCGGCCGCATTCCGCGCCCTGTCGACAGAAATAAGGGATCGCCAAAGAAGTCCCGTAGCTTTCGCAGGCCAGCGCTGGCCATCGGCTGGCTCATTCCAAGCTGACGAGAGACCGCCGACAGGTTCTGGGCGCGGAAGAGCCCGTCGAGCAGGAGAAGCAAGTTCAGATCGAGCCGTCTGATATCCATAATGCTGATAGCTTGTATTGGATAATACCGGATTTTCAATGGCGGCATTCTGCGCAATGGTGCCTCTGTAACGTCCCGTAGAGGCGACTTTGGGAGTGAAATCAGAGGCGTAGCCCCCCGGGAGGCTCAGGCCTCTCAGCCACACTTTCTCGGTCCACCTCTCATTCTTCAAACATCCGCTCACCTTACGTCGGTGCCCCTGGAATCGATCGCCCGTGGCTGCGAGGAATCGCCCGCTTATGCACGCTGAAACTGCATCGAATACGCAATATATCCTTACCCTGTCGTGTCGCGACGTGCCGGGAATCGTGGCCGATGTCTCGCGCTGCCTGTTTGAAAACGGCGGCAATATCGTCGAGGCCGCGCAGGTCGACGAGACCGTAAGCGAACGCTTCTTCATGAGGATCGGCGTCACTCTCTCAGAAGGGGGCGCGAAGGCGGCGCGGCGCGGAATCGAGGCGATCGCCCGGAAATTCGGAATGGAATGGAAGCTCCGGTCCCAAGCCGAACGCAAGCAGGTCCTGCTGTTCGTCTCCAAATTCGATCACTGTCTTGGCGATCTCTTGTACCGCCATCGGCTCGGCGAGCTCGACATGGACATCGTCGGGATTGTCTCGAACCATCCGCGCTCGGCGCTCACCGTCAGCCTGGTGGGCGATATTCCGTTCCATCACCTTCCGGTCACGAAGGAAACGAAGATGGAGCAAGAAGCGCAGATCAAGGCGCTCGTCGAGGAGACGAAAGCCGATCTCGTCGTCCTTGCGCGCTACATGCAGATCCTCTCCGACGATCTTGCGCGCCATCTCCATGGCCGCTGCATCAATATTCATCACAGCTTTCTGCCGGGATTCAAGGGAGCCAGGCCCTATCATCAAGCGCACGCGCGCGGCGTGAAGCTCATCGGGGCGACCGCGCACTTCGCAACGAGCGATCTCGACGAGGGTCCGATCATCGAACAGGACGTCGAACGAGTCAGCCACCGCGACACGCCGGAAGATCTGGTCCGCAAGGGGCGCGACATCGAGCGCCGGGTCCTCTCGCGCGCGGTCCATCTCTTCCTCGAGGACCGCATCATCATCAACGGCGAACGGACCATTGTTTTCGCCAACTGAGCAGAACGGAGAACCATCAATGCTCACACCCAAGGGCATGCGCAGGACGCCCGAAGGCTACTTCACCTCGCGTTGGGGCCTTCCCGAATATACCGACTGGATCGACGAGAGCATGTCCTGGAAGGAAACCTGCGCGCTCGGCGACTGGTCGTTCCTCTGGGAGCGGCGCTTCAAGGGACCCGATGCGCTGAAGCTGTTCTCGGACACCTCCGTCAACAGCTTCCAGAAGTTCGACATACGGCAGTCCAAACACGTCGTCCATACCACCAAACAGGGAAAGGTCATTGCGGAGGGAATCCTCACGCGCCTGTCCGACGACGAATTCATGCTGTTCGGGCGCGGCACGTTCTGGGTCGACTACGTGCGTCGCCACGGCGACTACAACGTCATATCCGCAGCCGACGACTGGTTCAATTTCCAGGTCCAAGGGCCGACGTCCGTGGCGCTGCTTGAGAAGGTCTCGAAGCAGTCGCTGAGGGACGTGAAGTTCATGCATTCGGGCGAGATCGAGATCGCCGGCTGCAAGATGCTCGCGCTGCGACAGGGTATGTCGGGCGAGATCGGTTTCGAACTGCAAGGCCCCATGGAGCAGGCTGCGGCTGTCTACGACGCTATTGTCGCCGCCGGCCAGGAGTTCGGCCTCCGCCGCATTGGCGGCCGGGCGATCTTCATCAACCACCTCGAAGCGTGCTTCCCGACGATCGTAACTGACTACATGCCTGCGATCTTCGATGAGGACATGAAGGACTATCAGGACGAATTCCGCGCAGCGATGCCGGGCTTCGCGTCCACGTTCAACATCGCCGGCAGCTTCCAGTCCGATGACATCCGGGCTTGGTACCGAAGCCCGGTCGAACTCGGCTGGGGCAAGAACATCAAGTTCGACCACGAATTCATCGGGCGCGCGGCCCTCGAGGAAGAAGTCGCCAATCCGCGGCGCGTGATCCGCACGTTGGTCTGGAACGGAGACGACGTGGCTGATGTCCACGCCTCGCTCTTCCAGAAGGAGCGGGAGCCCTACCAGTACATGGAAATGCCCCGCGACCAGCGCGGCTTCATGTATGCCGACCGCGTGCTGGGCGGCAGCAAGGACGTCGGCGTGACCACGTCGCGGGGATACAGCTACTTCTTCCGCGAGATGCTGTCACTGTGCACCATCGACGTCGATCATTCCGAGATCGGCACCGAAGTCGTCGTGGTCTGGGGCGAACCCGGACGTCGGCAGAAGCACATTCGCGCGAAGGTGGCTCCGGCGCCCTACAAGAAAGACAACCGGCGCTCCGACCTTTCCAAGGTCTGAACCGCAACCATGACCGCGCGCATCATCGACGGAAAGGCGCTCGCTGCCGAGGTTCAGAAACAGGTGGCCGAGGGCGTGGCCGCTCTCGTCGGCGGTGGCGTGGCAGTACCGGAGCTGGCCGTCGTGCTGGTCGGCTACGATCCTGCCAGCCACGTCTACGTCTCGAACAAGGTGCGGCAGACCGAAGCCGTCGGCATGCGGTCACGTCGGTTCGTGCTCGATGCGAACACGACAGAGCGACGGCTTCTGGATCTGATCGAGGAGTTAAACCGGGACCCGGCGGTGAATGGCATATTGGTCCAGTTTCCGCTGCCGCCCCACATCGATACGGCGCGCGTTGTGACCGCCATCCGTCCAGACAAGGATGTCGACGGATTCAATCCGTTGAACGTGGGACGGACTGCGGCCGGCATGCAAGGAGCCTTGGTTCCCTGCACGCCTCTCGGCGTGATGCGTCTGATCAAGTCGGTGCACGACGACATTGCGGGGCTAGGAGCACTCGTTGTGGGCGCGTCGAACGTTGTCGGCCGTCCGATGGCGCGGCTGCTGTTGCAGGAACTGTGCACGGTCTCCATTGCGCACATCCGCACGACCGACCTCGAGCGGCGATGCAGGGAAGCGGACATCCTCGTGGTCGCGACCGGCGTTCCTGGTCTGGTCCGGGGTCAGTTCATTAAGCCGGGTGCGACAGTCATCGACGTCGGCATCACCCGCATCAAGTCTGAGACAGGCGCCGAAAGGCTTGTCGGCGACGTCGCCTTCGACGAGGCGATCGACGTCGCCGGCGCGATCACGCCCGTGCCCGGTGGCGTCGGGCCGATGACCGTCGCCTGTCTGCTCGCCAACACTTTGAGCGCCGCCCAAATGGAAGCCGCCCGATCGCAGGCGGCGGGAATCGACAGGATGACCGCCGTCTGACCGGAGCCTCTGGCGAGAACAGCAAGGGCTTGCGAAGCCGCGTCGCGTGGCTTCCAGGAAGAAAAATTCGAAGATCCATAACAAAAGGGGGAGAAAGAACGTGACGACACAGGTCTTGGAAACGACAAAGCAGCCAGTCATCGACATCGGATCACTGGCCGAGGAGGGGGCGTGGAGTACCTCGCGAAAGCAGGTGCTGCTCCTGTGTGCGCTCGCCATCATTCTCGATGGTCTGGACAATCAGATTCTCGGATTCGCCATACCATCGATGATCAAGGAGTGGAGCGTCACGCGAGGCGATTTCGCGCCGGCCCTCGCGCTTGGCTTCGTCGGCATGACGATCGGCACTCCGATTGGAGGCATCGTCGGAGATTGGCTTGGACGCAAGGTGGCTCTCATCGCGTCGGTCTTTCTGTTCGGTGCGGCAACTCTGGCAATCGCCGCCGCACATGGCGTGGGTGAAGTCAGCCTGTGCCGTTTTCTGGCGGGCCTCGGGCTCGGCGGCGCGCTTCCGGCTGCGACGGCCCTGATCGCCGAATTCACCCCTAAGCGAAACCGCAGCCTGTCCGTGATGTTGGGGATCGTCTGCATTCCGATCGGCGGTATGATCGGCGGCCTGCTCGCCGCCCAGCTCCAGCCCGAGTACGGCTGGCGCATGTTGTTCGTGGTTAGCGGCGTATTGCCGATGATCGTCGCAGTGATCCTTGTGTTCGCGTTACCTGAATCTCCGCAGTACCTGTTGGCGCGTGGCGCAGATACGAAGAAGGTGGCGAAATCCGTGCGGATTCTCGACAAGACCGCTGCGGCGTCCAGCGTCTTCGTCGATCGGCGCGATGTCGGGGGTGAACGCGCATCGGTCACCGCGCTGTTCATTGCCGCCCTCCGTCGCACGACAACGGCGCTTTGGATCGCATTCTTCTTCTGCCTGTTGCCGGTTTACGTCCTTTATGCGTGGGCTCCCACTCTCCTGACCGGCAAGGGCTTTGACGTGCAGACGGCGAGCTTCGGCCTGGCGCTGTTCAACTTCGGCGGCGTCGGTGGTTGTATCGTTACCGGGTGGGCGATCGGCCGATACGGTTCGCGGGTAGCGATCCTGACGGTCGCTGGTGCGGCGACCGTCGGCGCGGCGATCCTGGCATCGATACCGCTGTCGACCGAAACCCAACCATTGCTGATGGCACTTCTATTTATCGAAGGCTTCTGTCTGCTCGGCGCGCAGGGCTCGCTGTACGCGCTGGCCGCCTACGTGTACCCGACGAACGTTCGATCGACCGGCGTTGGTGCTGCGGCCGGCTTCGGTCGAGCGGGGGCTATCGTCAGCGCATATGTCGGCACCTTCGCCCTGAATTTCGGTGCAACCATGTTCTTCGCCGTCATCGCCGGGTGTGTGGCCATTACGTTCGTGGCGGTGGCGATCATCGACATCCATCAGCCCGCGCTGCGGGCCGAACCGTAGCGATCTCGCGTCTGAAGGAGCCATCGAGAAGCGAGTATCGACCGCCGCCGGGCTCACCAAGGTCGACAGCGGTCGACGCGCGACCGGTCTTCGCGCTAACTCGTGAGGAGCTGCGAATCAACGGCAAGTACCCGCGAGTATCCATTTAGTGTGGCCCATTGCGGAAGAAAACATGACGTCTGGCGGCTTCACGATCGGCTCGATCCGGGCGATTCTGCTATCGCTATCCTTTGGCGACGCCGGTGGTGATGTCGTTCGCCAAGATGTTGAACCGTCCGGCCGTCTTCATTTGCGCAATCGATGAAGACGGCGTCGAGGGGAGAGGGAGGCCTGGTCGAACTTTCCCGCACCCGGCGCCGGGCATCGCGCCCGGCTCGTCAATGAGGTGCTCGCGCCCGCGATCGTCGGACGCAAATTCGAGAGCCTGCGCAAGCCTTCGAAATGCGCCGATCTTCAGCCTCGTCCATTTAGCGGTAGTGGTCTGGGCTACGGATTCGCAAGCGCCGATAAGATCAATGAATACGCACAGGTCCTGGGAATTGAGGCGACGGCGCTTGACGCGCAACAGTCAGTCCATGACGAGGTTTAAAGCGTTCCTGAAGAAGCGAGGCCTATTGCGTTACCGCTTCCAGGAAAAGCATGGCTCTCTGGCGAAAGCACTCTCGTCTATCTTTCCCGTCAACTTCAACAGCACTGACTTAGAATCTTCCAAAGTACCTTTGGAATACTTCCAAACATAGTGTCGCTGACTCGAGTCGATCGATGATCGAGACATTCTAAGTCGCACCGCACGCATTTGCGTTGCAGTCACGATAGCGTCTCTCTAAAGAGGCGGTGCAGATCGCCAACAATCCGAAGTTGCACATGAGGACGTAGGCAACCAGCCCGGAATGCGCATTTGCGGGGGAGCTGATTCACCGGTCGTAAGTGTCGGCCGAGCTCGGACGCAGAGAGCGGATTTTCGATCCATGGTCGTTGAAGCCCGGTCGTGGAGCCATTTCACGTTGGGCGATGTGCTGTTTGATGAGGGGCTTTCTGGAAATGCGACGTGCAGGTGAGGTTGGGGCGGTAGTTCGCTTTGGTGCGACACTGCTAGGTGGAGTGGCGTTGATGGCGTGGTTCGAATCGCCCGCTCAATCCCAAACACCGCAAGGCGGCAACTCCCTTCCTCCCATTACTGTCGATGCTCCGACGCAACGGTCGGTCCGCAGCGCGCCGACCAAACGAAATGCCGCCCGGGTCCGATCAACTTCACGGCGCCCCACGGCGCCTAGCGCCCCGCAAACCGAAACCGCTGTCGTGCAATCGCAGCCGTCGCAGCCGGGTGTCGTGCCCGCCTTTGCGGGCGGCCAGGTCGCTCAAGGCGGGCGGCTGGGACTGCTCGGAAACGCCGACACAATGAAGGCGCCGTTCAATCTGACGAGCTACACGGACAAATTCATCCGGGATCAGCAGGCGGCGACGGTTGCGGATGCCTTGATCCTGGATCCTTCCGTGCGCAGTTCCCACCCAACGGGAGGTACGGTCGATTCCTTCAACATTCGCGGCTTCCCAATTAACGAAGGCAATAGCGGTGAGTTCGCCTTCGAGGGCCTTTACGGGATCGCGCCGAACTACCGCATATTCACGGATTACATCGAACGCATCGAAGTGCTCAAGGGTCCCTCAGCTGCGCTCTCAGGGATCGCACCCAACGGCGGCGTCGGCGGCGTCATCAATGTTGTGCCTAAGCGTGCGGGAGAAGACTTGACGCGCTTCACCGCGGGTTACGGTTCGGCCGCACGGTTGGGCGGTCACTGGGATATTGCGAGGCGCTACGGCGACAGCAAGGAATGGGGCGTGCGCACCACCGGCAGCCTGCGCGACGGCGACACGCCCATTGACCGCCAGTCCGAAACGACGGGTGTCGGATCGCTGGCCCTCGACTATCAGGGCGAGCGCTTCAGGTCCTGGCTCTATCTCATCGCCCAGACCGATCGGTTCGACGCGCCGTCACGTCCTTTCCTCATGGCTCCCGGCCTACAAGTGCCGAACGCGCCGGACGGTCGGCTGAACGTGACGCAACCTTGGGAATGGTCGCGCATCAACGATCAGTCTGCCTTGTTGCGCACCGAATACGATGTAACCGATCAGGTGACGTTGTTCGCTGACGTCGGCGGATCGCGGACCGATGTCGAGCGATTCTTCGGTCTTCCGACGATCATCAATACGAGCGGCGACACGACTTCGACGCCCCAATTCTTCGGGCTTAGCGTTGATCGATACACATATGATGGCGGCGTCCGCGCCCGCTTCGATACCGGCTTCGTCCACCATGCGGTCGCCTTCCAGGCCTCCCTCTATCATGACGCGTTGAACCGGCGGCTCACCAATGGCAGTCTGGTCGCGTCGAACATCTACAATCCGACCGTGGCGCCAACTCAGTTCGCAAACGAGATCAGCGGGCGCCCCCCGCTCTCGGACAGTGAACTCACGGGGCTCTCGATTGCTGACACCTTATCTGTGCTGAATGAGCGTGTCCTGTTGACTTTGGGTGTCCGGCGCCAGGGCATCGAAGCGAACAACTATCTTTCCAATGTCGGAACACTGACGTCGTCCTACGACAAGAGCGCGACCACTCCCGTGGTCGGCCTCGTCGTCCGTCCCTGGGACAACGTCTCTCTGTACGCGAACTACATCGAAGGTCTAAGCCGGGGCGATGTTGCGCCGCAGACCGCTTCCAACTTCGGCGAAGTGCTCCCGCCCTACATCGCCAAGCAGTACGAGGCCGGCGTCAAGGTGGATTTCGGCCGGCTTGCAACCACCTTCAGCGCTTTCCAGATATCGAAGGCGAGCGGCGAGCTGTCCGCCGGGCGCTTCGCGGCGACCGCCGAACAGCAAGTCCGTGGGCTCGAGTTCAACGTCTACGGTGAACTCATGCCCGATATTCGTGTCCTCGGAGGCTTCTCGCTGCTGGATGGCACCCTGACGAAGACCGCCCTCGCGGCAAACGTGGGCAACACGCCAATCGGCGTTCCGAACGTGCAGGCCAATATTGGAGCCGAGTGGGATCTCCCGTGGGTGACCGGGCTCACTTTGAATGGGGCAGTCATCTACACGGGCAAGCAGTTCGTCGACACAGCGAACAAGCAGCCGATCCCGGATTGGACGCGTCTCGATCTCGGTGCCCGCTATACGACGGCGATCAACGGCAGGAGGACGGTTTTCCGCGCGAACGTTCAGAATGTGACCGGTACGAATTACTGGTCGAGCGTAGCCTCATTCGGAACGTTCTTCCTGGGAGCACCGCGCACGTATCTCCTGTCGATGACCGTGGACATGTAATCGCTGCTCTTGCAGTTTGGTGAGAGGCTTTATGGATGCTTATGATGGCTCGGTCGTGGGAGGAGGTGTCAGCGCATTTGTTCGCGCGTTAACCCCGCTGCTGGACACGCAGACCGAGCAGCTCGTTCGCGAACAGCCGGCGTGCCTGCAAACCCTCTGTTCCTTGTCGCTGCGCGTTGGCACCAACGACGCAGCGCCACCCTGAAGGCGCTTCCCGAACGGTTCCTGCTGACAAAAAATCAGGCTGGTCGATATGCAAGTTCGCTTCCTTTCGCCAACATGCTTGATCCCGACCGAAGAGGTCGATGCCAACCGGGTAGCGGAGCTGCAGATGCAAATCCTCCGCGCGGGTTGTTGGACTGTTCCGATCACGGCGGAGAAGGACGCTCTCTTCGTGATGGACGGTCATCACCGGCTAGCAGTCGCGCACCGCCTGCAACTGCCACTGGTGCCGGTGATTCTCTTGGACTACAGCGCAGTGCGGGTGGAGAGCTGGCGCGCGGGCCAGACGATCACGCCTGCGAGCATCCTCGCGATGGCGCGCAGCGGCCGAAAATTCCCCTGCAAGACGACGCGACATATTTTTGATCAAAGCCTGCCCAATTGCAACCTGCCGTTGGAGAGCTTGCGCCACCTTGCTCCGACAGAACGCGCCGTAGCCTATGCCGAAAGGGCAAGGTGATGACCTTGCATTGCTACAAGCCCGGCGCGGGCCTCTCACCAATTCTGCGGCCAAGCACGGCGGAGCTCTTGGCTGGCAACGGCCCGCTGCTGATCGATTGGGTCGCCCGACATGGATCTCCGGTCAATCTGATCTGGCCCGATGAGCTGCAGAAGAATATCGAGGTACTCAGAGGCGCCTTGCGAAAGAGCGGCGTCACACACGCGCTCTATTACGGAGCGAAAGTCAACAAATCGCCCGGGCTGTTGGCCGCAGCTCTGCGGGCAGGGGCCGGCATTGACGTCTCAAGCCTTTATGAGTTGCGAGATGCCAGACGGCTCGGCGCCGACGGCGCACAACTTGTGGCGACAGGCCCGGCGAAGACGGCGGCATTCCACAACGAGCTTATCAACTGCAACGCGCTCATATCGGTGGATTCACCGGAAGAGCTCGAGGATCTGATCCGCGGGCTTCCGGCAGGCGGCCCGGTTCAGCCGGTGCTGCTGCGTTTGCGTCCCGCCAACCAGGCGCAGAGTCGCTTCGGCATGCCGGCCGCGGCCATCCGGCATTGTCTGTCGCGCATTGCTGGCGAAGGCCGCTTGCGCTTTGACGGGCTGCACTTCCACCTGAGTGGCTATAGTTGGGAATCTCGCGCGCAAGCGATTAGAGAGGCCGCCGGTCTGCTCAGCGAATCCCGCGCACAAGGTTTTGCGCCGCGCATGATCGACATTGGGGGCGGGTTGCCGATCCAATATGTCGATCAGCGCGCCTATCAGGCGCATCTTGGGGCACAGATGCCCGAGGACTACCGCACCGGGAAGATACCGGATTCCTTCTATCCCTACGGGGGAGAGCTTTCCGCTGCCGAGTGGCTGCGTTGTTTGCTGAGCGCACCGATGGCCGATGGCCGCAGCTTTGCGAACTATCTTGTCCATGAGGGGCTGGTGCTGGGGATGGAGCCCGGGCGAGCACTGGCCGATCAGGCCGCGATTTCCGTCTTCCGGGTGTTGCGCGTGAAAGCCGTTGGCCCTGATGCCCATGTCGTCTTCGTCGAAGGCAGCAGCTTCAGCGCTTGCGAAACCTGGTTTGGCTCCGAATTTTTGGTCGATCCCATCCTGGTTCCGGCCACATCGCCGCCGATCGCCGCAAAATCTATCCGAGGTTATCTGGCCGGCCATAGCTGCTTGGACGAGGACGTCCTTAGCAACAGATGGCTCACCTTTCCCATCGCTCCGCGAGCGGGAGACCTTCTGGTTTACGCCAACACCGGCGGTTACCAGATGGACCTCCTGGAAAACGAATTCCATCGCCACCCGATGCCGAGCCGCCTTTGCGTGGTTCAGGATGTAAAAGGACAGCTAACGCTCGTCCCCGACACAGTAGGAGAGGCACAATGCTCTGCAGGACCGTAAGCCAGCTGATCGGCCAAACGCCGGTGATGCCGATTGCCGTGCCCAACAGCGATGCCACGCTCGTGCTGAAGCTTGAAAAGAACAATCCGGGTGGCTCCATGAAGGACCGCATGGCGCGCAGCATGGTGCTTGCCGCGCTTGAGGACGGGCGGCTCCCGCCGGGCGGCACGATCGTCGAATCGTCGTCCGGAAACACTGGGATCGGACTGGCGTTAGCCGCAGTGGAATTGGGCCTGCGCTTCATTGCCGTTGTCGATCATCACGCCGCGCCGGACAAGATCCGCATGATGCGCGCGCTGGGCGCGGAAATTCGTTATGTCGAAGGCGACTATCGGGAGGACGAGGTTGCGGTGGTGGAGCGCCAACGGCTGGCCGCCCAACTCGGCGCCCAGCTTCCTGATGCGTTGTTCATGAACCAGTCCGACAATCCGGCAAACCCGGAAGGCTATGCCGGTTTCGTCGACGAGCTCCTGGCACAGCTTCCAGACGGCATCGATGCCTTTGTCGGCTGTGTCGGCACCGGCGGGTCGATGACCGGTATCGCCCAGCGTCTGAAGCGGGTTAACCCTGCTGTCCGGACAATCGCTGTGGAACCGGCCGGCTCGATCGTCTTCGGCAAGCCTGGCCATCCCTACTACCAGTCGGGCACGGGAACGCCCGCCGGCGATGAAATCGGCAAGGTGCTCGACTATGGATGCATCGATGAAGGGGTGCAGGTCACCGACACGCAGGCCTTCGAAACAGCACGTTTTATCGCGCGGCGCCACGCGCTTCTGGTCGGGGGCTCGACCGGGGGCACCATCTACAAGGCGCTGGAATTCATTGCAGCCGGCAAGTTGTCCGGCACGGTGGTCACGCCCGTTGCCGACGGTGGCGAGAAATATCTTGGCTCGGTCTTCGACGATGAATGGATGGCCAAGCGCGATTTGTTGGATCCGACCATCGCCGCACAGCTCGACGCCTGGCTCACCGGAAGGGCGCGCGCAGCATGAAGGTGACGATCTGCGGTGCGGGGCGCACTGGGCATTTGAATGCCGTGCTCTTCAAGCAGCGTCCAGGTATCACTGTTTCCGTGCTGACGGGGGCGGCTGCCGTCGCCGATCGATGGACGAGGGGAGACGGTGTTTGGTGGGCCCAGACGCCGGACGGCCACCTCTTGAGCGGACGGCCCGACTATGTCGGCACCGATCCGAGCGAGGCACTTATAGGCACGGACATGGTGATCGTGACGCTGCCGGCCCACGCGCGGCCTGCGCTTCTACACTCCTTCGCAGGGCATCTCCCCCGGGACAAGCACGTCTATGTTGGCGCGATTCCCGGCTTTTGCGGCTTCAACTGGCTCGCAGCCGAAGCCCTTTCGGGTACGGACAATGTGGTGATCTGGGGCATGAAGGACGTGCCCCATACGGCCTTTGACTTGGTGCCAGGCGAGCGGGTGCGCATGGGAGGGGCCAAGGCTCAGCTCTTCGCGGCGCTTCATCGTCGCGAGACCGCAGCGAGCCGCGCCGAGCTCCAGGCGATGCTGGGTCACATCTATGAAGCCCCCGTCACCCTGCTGCAGGACTATCTCGAAATCACGCTGACACCGGGCAACGCATTGATGCATCCCGCCGTGCTCTATGCCCTGATCGGCCCTGGCGCGCCCTGGGAAAACAAGCCGTTTGACCGCCCCCTTTGCTGGTGGAGCGATTGCCCACGCGCCGGCGCCGAATTGCTGGAGGCCTGCGATGCGGAAAACCAGGCAATCCGCCATGCGGTCGAATTGCGCCTGGGCATTGATCTGAGTTCGGTGAAGCCGCTCCGACAGGAATTGATCGACGCTTATGGCAGCCAGATCGAGGACGACCGGACTATGTATACGCTGCTGCGAACAAACCGTGCTTATGCGGGCATTCGCGCCCCACTTGTTCCCAATCCGGACGGGCCCGGCCTTGTCATCGATCGCGCAAGCCGCGCTTTCCACGAAGACATAGCCTTCGGGCAGGCGTTGCTGGTGGAATTGGCCACGCGGCTTGAAGTGGCAACTCCCGCTATCACGAAAACCTACAACTGGGCGCTCAACTATCATGGCGGGTTCACCGAAGGCGCGCCGGCCTTTTTGCCCGCCAACTGGCCGGAGGAAGCGTAGTGGACGAGTGGATGCCTTCCTCCGCAGATGCCGAAGCTCAGGCGCGTGCCGGGCGGCTTTGGTCGGACGCATCGCGCAATGCGGTCAACCGGTTGGTCCGCTGCCTGTTCGCCGAGCGCCTTCTTGAACCGGATGCATTGTTGTGGGCGCGCGACGGCAACCAAGCATGGCTCCCCCTTTGGCAGTCACGCCGGGTCCTGCATTTCACCGACCTGCGTCGCGCGCCTGCCGGGACATTGCAAAATCGTGGTTCTGTCGAAATACTAGACGAGACCGGTGCTCGCTACCGGATCGGTGGTCCCTCCGACCTCATCCGGCAGGTCGCGCCGGCCTTGGCGATCTCGCCAGCATCGGACGGCGTCGAGCATCTCATACGCGACGTCGAGGACAGCATGCGCAACGACATCCTGGCGCGTCGTCACCGGGAGCACTGGAGCGCCGAGCTGCGAGGGAAGGTAGCCGAAGCAGGCGTGCAGGGATTCCTCGCATATCTGGAAAAGAGCCTGCCGCCGCATCTGGCGGCTATGACGCTCGATCAGTGGGGCGCGCTGGAAGGTCATCCCTTTTATCCGACATGGAAGGCCAAACCCGACCTGTCGCCCGAGGACGTCGCGGCTTTGTCGCCTGAGTTCGGTGCTCGCGTGCGCGTCCGAATAGCAGCGCTGCGCAAAGAATGGTCGTATGTGGAGAAGATGCCGCATGTCGGCAGCTATTCGGAATGGTTCTCACAAAGCTTCCCCGAGCTCTGGCGCGACTGGGCCGAAGGATTGCATAAACGTGGAAAGTCTCGCGAGGACTGGCTGCCTCTCCCTGTCCATATCTGGCACCTCGACAATTTCCTGCGCCGTGAGTTCGCGTCCGAGATTAGTTCCGAAGTTTTCGATCCGGATGGCCCGGAGGTCATAACGCTGCCGTCAATGTCGTTCCGCACAATGCTGCCGGACACACAGGAGCCGAGGCCCTTTATCAAACTGCCGGTGGCGATCTGGATGACCAGCGAACAGCGCACTCTGCAGGCCAAATCGATTTACATGGGGCCGCGTCTCAGCACCCTGATTTCCGATATTCTGTCAAAGGAGAGGGATCTTTCTGACAGGTTGGAGATCTTCACCGAAGAGCTCGGCGCAATCCTGCACCACCCCGTAACGGGCGACGAGCATCCGGGCCGCTTTCTATCGGTCGTCTACCGCAACTGCGACGCTCTGGCGCGAAATGATGGGCTGTTGCCGGTCACTGTTGCGGCACTCTTGACGGCAAGCCCGATCGATGGGCGCCCGCTCATTTGTGAATTGATTGCCAGAAGCGGCGATGAAAGTGAAGCAGCCGTATCGGCGTTCTTCCGTGCCTATGTAGGGACCGTCATCCGGCCAACGCTCGCCATGTATCTGCTTTACGGAATTGCTTTTGAGGCGCATCAGCAAAACAGCACGATCCTGTTCGATGAAACCGGCCGCCCGCGAAAACTGCTGATCCGTGATTTCGGCGACGGCCGCAGTTTTGCGCCCCTGTTCAAGGAACGAGGGTACCACCTCAAGCCCTTCACTCGCACGGGGATCTTACCCACCACATTTGATGACAATATCAGTCTTGTGCGCTCATTCGTCATCGATGCCTGCTTCGTCTGCCACCTTCATGAAGTCGCACTGTGCCTCGACCAACATTATCCACTGTCGGGCACAAGCCTTTGGCGCATCCTGCGGGAAGAGGCCGAGGCAGTTTTCGATGCGCTCAGGCCGCGCATGTTGTCGGACGCATTCTGGCAGGAAGAACGCAAGGCCTTTCTTGAGAAACCCTGGCCGAGCCGCTCCGTGCTGCGGATGCACCTGGAGCGTTATCGCGACTATCGGGTTGAGCACGAGCTGCCGAATCCACTGGCGGGAGCGGAATGACAACTGCTTCTGCCTTGTTTCGCGGCTTCGGTCCTGTTTTTGTCTTGCTGTTCGGGCTGCAATTCATTTCCATGGGCGCCATGGAAATGAGTGGTCCATTCTGGCCGATCCAAATCAAAGCGTTGAGCCCTTCCGACAGCGTCTTTGGACTCGCAGGCGTGGGTGTCTATGTGGGCCCGATGATTGGTATGTCGCTGACCAGCACCTTTTGGGGGCGAATGGGCGATCGCTACGGCAATCGGCTGATGATGGTTCGGGCGCTCGGCGGGCTAGCGGTCACGCAACTCCTTGTCGCTGTTGCACAGGATGTCTGGACGATCATCGCGTTGCGTTTCTTGCAGGGCGCCTGCGCCGGCTATATCGCCCCAGCGCAGGCCTATGGCGTGCAGATTACCGGCGGGAAGGATCGCGCAAGCCTGTTCGCCTGGCTTCAGGTTGCGACCAATGTGGGCTCGCTGGGCGGCGCCTTCCTGGGCGGGCTCATTCTCGATCGATTCCCTTTTGCTGCAGTAAATCTGACCGCCGGGGCGATTTGTGCGCTGTGCGCTGCCGTTGCCTGGTTGAGCCTGCCCGTACCGACGCCAGGAGCTGCTGCCGCCAATCCCGGAAACGCGGGTACCGCAAAGCCTACGGCGTCGACAGGTGCTCCGATCGGAGCTCTTCTTGCCTTGATGGGGATGCTGCTTGCCAGCCGCATGGTCCTGCAGGTTCCTTTCTCACTGTACATGACCCGGGTATTTGGCGCGCCGCACTGGGTCGCCGGCCTCACTTACGGACTGCTGGCGTGCGGCTTTGTCGTGGCCGCGCCCCTATGGGCGCGGCTCTTCGAGAAACGAACGCCATCCTATGTGCTGGGCGGGAGCGTGCCGATTTCGGCCGCGTGCGTTTTGGTTACGCATCTGGCGGGCAGCACGAACTCCGTTGCCGTGTTCGCGTTCCTGTATTTTATCTGGGGCGCGCTTCTTGGGGGAACGACGCCGGTGCTTCTCGCGCTCATTTCGGCAGCTGTCTCTAATGATAGGCAAGGTTCGGTTCTGGGCCTTGCGCAAGCCTGCCAGCAGGTTGCTTCTGCGAGCGGCATCGTTGCCGGTGTCGGGGTCACCCAGCTCTTTGGTCTCGAAGCCGCTTTCCCGCTCGTCGCCACGCTTTACGCCTTGTCATTTTTGTCGGCTCTCGGCATCTGGCTCAAAACTGCGCACTCCGCTCAAGAAGGAAGTCGACCATGACGGAATACCGATCGCTGCTGCACGCCGCGGTGACGGCTATTGTCCTGATCGCTTTGCTTCCAACAGCAGCATTTGCCGGCGAACCTGGACTGACACAGACACAGGCGCCGCTTACCCTCACTGATATCGCAGGCCGCCAGGTGACGCTTAACGCGCCTGTCAAACGGATGCTTCTGGGCGAAGGCCGGCAGCTCTATCTCATCGCCTCGCTGGAACCCAAAGATCCCTTGGCCCACGTCGTTGCCTGGCGCACCGATCTGATCGCGGCCGACCCGGCCACTTACGCGCAGTATCTCGAAGTGTTTCCCGAGTTGGCGAAGCTACCTTCCTTTAAGGGGCAGGAGGACAGCCTGATCGACATCGAATCGGCGATCATTCAGAAGCCTGATGTGGTGCTGCTCAATCTTGAAGCCATGCAGGCCAACAAGGACGCCAGCTACATCGAGAAGCTCGCGGCACTGAACATACCGGTTCTTTATATCGATTTTCGTCACCGTCCCCTGGAAAACACCGAGCCGACCATTCGGCTCCTGGGCAGGATCATGGGGCGCGAGGCGCGTGCGGAGGAGATCATCGCGTTCCGCCGCCAGGCCATGGCTACGGTTGCCAACGTCCTTGCCGCCAAACAACCGAAGCGCCCCAATGTGTTCGTCGAGCGGATCGGTGGCTACTCGCAGGATTGCTGCCTGTCTTTCGGCGCCGAGAATTTCGGCAAATATGTCGAACTCGCTGGCGGCCATAATATCGGCAGCGATATCATTCCTTCGACCTTCGGGCAGATCAGCCCCGAGCAGGTCATCGTCGCCAATCCCGAGCATGTGGTGGTTACCAGCGCTGACTGGCAAGCCTATGTGCCCGGGGGCCATTGGATTCCGCTTGGACCAGGGGCGGATCCTCAGGTGACGCGCAAGAAGCTCGAATGGTTCGCTACTCGCGACGCCTATACCGGTATCGCGGCAAAGAAGACGCGGAATTTTCACGGCATTTGGCACCAGTTCTACAACAGCCCATACGAATTTGTTGCCGTCCAACAATTGGCGAAGTGGTTCCACCCCGACCTGTTTGCTAATCTGGACCCCAATGCAACTTTTGCCGAATACCATCGTCGCTTCCTGCCCATCGAGTACCGGCCCGGCTATAGCGTCAGCCTTTCGGACAGCCAGTGATGACCGATGTCCATACCGAAACATTGCCCTTAGCCGGAGGCGACGCCTATCAAGCGCTCAGCGTCAGGCGATGGATCGTTCTCCTTGTGCTGGTGGTCGGTGTCTGCGTCGCATTGGTCGGTGACCTTTCGACTGGACCGGCCAGCTACAGGCTTGGAGAGGTTGTGCGCACGCTCGTTCTGCCGGCGGAAGCGGATGCGCAGATGCGCGTCATTGTCTGGTCGATCCGCATGCCGTCGGCCCTTATGGGCGTCGTGGTCGGTGTGGCGCTTGCCATCGGCGGCGCTCAGATGCAGACCATCTTGAACAATCCGCTGGCGAGCCCGTTCACGCTGGGCCTTTCCGCCGGTGCAAGCTTCGGCGCGGCCCTTGCGCTCGCCTTCGGTGTCGCGCTGGTTCCCATCGCGGGCGACTATGTCGTCGCGGCCAATGCTTTCGTCATGGCCATGGCAACCGCCTTCCTGATCCATTTGGCCAGCCTTCGGCGCGGAGCCTCGATCCATGTGATCGTGCTCTTGGGCATAGCGCTGGTTTTCAGTTTCAATACGGCACTCGCTATCGTCCAGTATTTCGCCGCCGAGCAGGCGGTCGCGGCCATCGTCTTCTGGACCATGGGCAGCCTCACCAAGGCGACATGGCCCAAGCTCGCCATCACCGCGCTGGTCGTGGGTCTAACCTTGCCGGTCTTTCTGCGCCGCCGGTGGCAGTTGACGGCCTTACGTCTTGGCGAGGCGCGCGCGGCAAGCTTCGGCATTCCCGTGCGGCGCCTGCGGCTCGAAACCCTGATCCTTGTCTCTCTTTTGACGGCGATCCCCGTCGCGTTTGTCGGCACGATCGGCTTTATCGGTCTCGTAGCTCCGCACATCGCACGCATGATGGTCGGCGAAGACCAGCGCTTCCTGCTGCCCGCGAGCGCGTTGACTGGCGCGCTGATCATGTCGTTCAGCTCCATCCTGGCCAAAATCGTGGTACCCGGCGCCGTCCTGCCGATCGGCATCGTCACCTCGGCGATCGGATTGCCGGTCTTCCTCTATTTGATTCTGAAAAGCGGAAGAGACATATGGTAGTGCTGAGCACGCATCGCCTCGGCGCCCGCTTCGGATCACGCGAGGTACTGCGTGATGTGACCCTTCCGCCCTGTTATGGCGGCGAGGTTGTGGCGGTCATTGGACCGAATGCTGCGGGCAAGTCGACGCTGTTCCGGCGCCTGGCAGCTATTCTTCCGGGGCCCGGGGAGTGCCGGTTGGAAGGTGTGCGCGATGCAGATCGCGCCGTCGCCTATATGCCTCAAGACCAAACGGCAAGCGCGGTGCTGACTGTATTCGAATCCGTCCTTCTTGCGCGTAAGCAGGTCAGCGGCTGGCGTCTGGAGAGGTCCGATCTTGTGGCGGTGGACCAGGCGCTGGCGTCACTCGATATGGGCGATCTTGCCAATGAAATCCTTTCCGAGCTGAGTGGCGGACAGCGCCAGCTCGTCGGGCTTGCTCAATGTCTCGTGCGCGAACCGCAGGTGCTGCTCTTGGACGAGCCGACCAGCGCGCTGGACATGCACCGCCAGTTGGAAGCGATGCGGCAGGTGCGCAGCCTTGCGCATGACGACGGTATGCTCGTGCTGATCGCGCTGCACCATCTCGACCTGGCGCTCAAATTCGCCGACAAGGTCGCTATCCTCTCTGATGGAACGTTGCACGATTTCGGCACGGCGGCTGAAGTCCTGACGCCGGAAAACCTTGCCGCAACCTTTCGCATCAGGGCACGTATCGAATCCTGTTCGCAAGGCAAGCCACATTTGATCGTCGACGACGCGATCTGATGTCCCACGCGCCGGTGGCATTTGGAAAGGGCCGCTCGGCTGCAGCCCGCGCATCAGGCTGCGGACCGATACCGAGTGTCGTTTGCCGCGTCTACCGCGCGCGCTTTGATTTCGATCCCCACATGCAGAGGCTTGTCGGTTCGAACCCGAACTGGCGCGGCCGATGCGATTCCTCGTCCTCGATCTCATCCACCCCGACCGAATATTCGAACACCATGCCGTCGGGCCCCTGGAAGTAAAGGAACCGCGCGCCGGACGTCGGGTGACGGCCAGGGCCGAAGACGATCAGCACCCGTTGCTCGGACAAGTGATAGAAGGATCGCAGCACGTCGTCGTTGCTTTGCACCTGATGGTTGATGTGCTGGATCCCGGGACCTCTGGCCGGCGCAAGCGCGATGGTGTGATGGATCGCGTTCACACGCATCAGCGCAATATCCCCGATGCGATCGCTGACGCGCGCGTTGCAGACCTCCGTCCAGAACTTCTCGTCGCGAACCGGATTGGTCGAATTCAAGCCGACATGACTGAAGCCAGTGATGCCGGCGTCACGCGAAGCAAAATAGCGGCGGCCATGCTGCTCCGGACGGACAACCAGCTCGATCTGGTTGCCGCTCGGATCCTTGAAGCCAATGAAGGCGCGAACCTTGCGTGCCGAGCATTCGGCGGCCGCGCCGACATGCACCGGATGACCAAGCGCGTCCAGGGTCGTGGCGGCCTCGTTCAAATCGCTCTCGTTCTCGACTTCGAATCCGATGGTCTGATCGGCCGGGTCGCCTTCAAAGTAGCACAGCGTATGCGCGCGTTCGTCTGAACGCAGATAGAGCGAGTTCCGCGACCTCTCGCTCACCTGAAGACCAAGGCATCTGGTCGCAAATGATTCCGCTTCCTCGAGGCTCGAGCTCCCTAGCCGCGCATAGGTGACATCCTTGAGCTGGATCATGGTTGCGCTCCTTTTGCAGAGATTAGGTGATGGCTTGCCGCAGCTCCGGAATCTCGGAGCATTCGCTTCCCCATTCGCATAGTGAGGAAGCTGCCGGCGCAAACTGCCTCGCATGGTGCCGGGTATCGATGTCGGCCAGCCCATGTCCGTACGAGAAGACTTGTCCTTCTGGTCCGGCAAATCGCAGAAAGATCTGGCCGGATGCTGCTTCGCGGCCTGGGCCGTGCAGGATCTTGATCTGTCGCTCCTGCGCGAAATAGTGGTTCTGCATGATCGAATCGAGACTTTCGACTCCGTAGCAGACGTCAAGCAGCCCCGCCCGATCGGAAGGGTAGAGCGCAATCCGGTGATGCTTCCGGTCGATGCTGAGATAGGCAATATCGCCGACCCAATCGCTGATCGCCGCTCCCAGGATCGTGGTCCACAGCTTCAGGTCATCCGCCATCGCGCGGCTGCGAAGGCCCACGCATTGCAGGCCGGTGACACCGGCATCGCGGCTCGGGAAGTAGCGCCGGCCGCTTACCGCCGGGCGTGACACAAGGTCGATCTCATTGCCGCTCGCGTCGCGCACGATCAGTGCGCGCCGTACAAAACGCCGGCTGCATTCCTCTGCGGACGCCTCGCGGACTTCAAATCCCTCTCGCTGCAGGGCATCGGCCGCTCGATCAACGTCATCGGCGGAGGCGACCTCCATGCCGACGCTTGACCTGTCGGCGCCTTCGACGAGACAAAGCGTGTGGAAGCGCTCGTCGGACCGGAACAGAAATTGCTCCTTGTCATCAGTGACGCGCTGAAGCCCCAGAATGTCGGTCGCGAAGGCCGCGGCGGCCGGGCCGTTCTGTACCGCAAGCCTCACATAGCAGAGCTGGATCAACGGGATAGGGGCGAAGTGCTTGGCGTCCATTTTCAACCACGGTTCTTTTGGTCGTTCGCCATCGCCGTCTGGAGGTGTTGGCGAACGATGTCGCGCCACACCTTCAGCAGGCGACTGAACTGCTCAGGATCTTTTTCGATCAGGGTTCGAACCGAATAGCCGCGGACCACGCTCAGCGTGAGCGAGAGGATATCGCTGGCGAGTTGCTTGGGAACGCCCGACGACGTCAGCGCTTCGAGCCAGGCGGCCTCGACCGAAAACCGGCTGGTGCGGGAGTTCCTGTACGTCTCCCGCTTGAGAATGCGCGAGTCGCTGTCCGCGCTCATTGCGATCGCGAGTTCGATGAAGAAATAGTCGCCGAAATAGAAATCCTGCGCGTCCTTGATGATCCCTTCGATTGGATCGTTTCCGCTGTTCTGGGCGAGGTGGGCCCGGCGGGCGCTCTCCACCAGCGAAACTTCGTTGACGTGCCTGATGACGGCGACCAGAAGATCGTGCTTGCTCTTGAAATGATGCAGCAGGGCGCCGCGCGAGACGCCCGCGAGCTCGGCCACCTCGACGGTGCGCAGGCCGCGCAGTCCGTTCGCGCGCACCAGCTTCACCGCGGCCTCGATCAATTGGGTCTGCGTCGCTTCGCTGCGCTCCGCTTGGGTTCGCTTGGGGGCGTATTTCGGCTCGCTTGAGCTGTTGCGGCGTGATTGCAGCCGTTGCCGCGCCGCGGTGCGGGGCAGGGACGCCCGGCCTCCGTGTGCGCCTGGCTTCGTCTTGTCAGCATTCGACATAAACGTCCTCTTCGCTCAGTTTGACGCGGAAGGTCTTCAGCGCGACCGTGCAGGGCATGCCGGTCGGCTGCCCATTAGTGACGTCGAACGTGCCGAAGTGCCACGGGCACTCGACGATTTTCCCCGTCAGAATGCCTTCTTCCGACAGCGAAGCCTCGCCATGGGTACACAGATCGGCCGTGGCATAGATTGCTCCGTCCACATTGTACACGGCGATGTTGGTGCCATCAGGCAGCGTTGCCTGGCGGACTTCTCCCGGCGGGAACTCGTCCAGCCTTCCGATCAGCACGTCTTTGGTCATCGTATTCATAGCATCGTGCTTCCGCCATTCACGCTGATGACCTGGCCTGTGACGAACGCGGCTTCCCTGGAGGCCAGATAGCAGACCATGGACGCGATCTCGTCCATCTCGCCGGGGCGTCCCATCGGCACCACGTCGACGAATTTTCGGATTGATTGCGGCGCCTTGGCGGCCGCGCGTTGCACCTGGGGCGTATTGACGATGCAGGGTGCAACGACATTGACGGTGATCCCGTCGGTCGCGAATTCGCGCGCGAGCCCTGTGGCGATGGCGTGAACGCCGCCCTTTGCCGCGTTGTAGGCAGCGTGATCATAAAGCCCGTTGCGGACGGAGTCGGCGCCGATATTGACGATCCGGCCGTAGCGCTTCGTCTTCATCATCGGCACGGCGTGCCACGTGCACCACAGCATCGTCCAGAGATTACGGTCGATGGTCGTCCGCAGTGTCTCAGGAGTGTGCTCCAGGAACGGCTTGATGATGCCGCCGCCGGCATTATTCACGAGGACATCGATGGTGCCGAACGCCTTCACGGCATCGCCGATCAATCGGCCGGCGACATCTTCCTTCGAGAGATCGCCGCTTCGGACCAGCGGCCGTTCGCGGCAGAGCGAGGAGAGACCGTCGGCCGTAGCGGTCAACCTATTCTCGTCGAGGTCCGAAAGCACCAGCCTGGCGCCCCCTCGGGCAAAATGCTGCGCGATCACCGCGCCGATGCCGCTGGCGGCGCCGGTGATCACCACAATCTGTTCGGCAAATCGTTTTTCCATCGGGGCTGCCTCTCAGAGCACAATGGAAATCCGGCCATGCGGACGCAGGCCTTCGCCGCCAAGCAGGCAGCGTTTCTCGCTAATCCTTATCCTGCTCTCATCGACCTTCAGGCGGTAATTGCTCGTGCCGAAATAGAGATCGGTCGTGCCGTCCTTGGTGCGGAAGGTCTGGAACACCGCGCTGACATCGACGGAATCTTCGCCTCGCCCACGGATACGCACGTTGCCGACGATGCGGCTGGTCTTGGAGTGCGGGAATTCGGCGTGCGCGGTTCGTTTCATCAGGCGCTTCACCCGCTCACCCAGCCGGAACCGGTCGTCGGCGATATAGAAGAGGTTGTTGTCCGCCGAAGCGTCCGGCGGCAGATCGGTGCAGGGGACCTCGTAGGTTGCGTCATCGGTAAAGAGCTCCAGCCATTCCGGCAGTCGCCATTGATCGAGCAGGTCTGCTTCGTGAAACAGGAAGTCTTCCACGTCTGATCGTTCGATTGCGCACATGACGATCTCCTTCAGGCTGCGACGTTCTTGATGCTGGAGATCGGCGCCGGAAACATCATGGCGTTCCACTGGGTCCAGAACGCGCGCATCTGAAGCTCGTCATTGTGGGCGGGGCGCTCCTTGCCCATTCCCTTGGAGATATCGTTCCATTGCGCTTCCTTCGCGTTATTGAAGCCGCGCTGGCAATGTTCGAGCGCCTCGGCATCGTCAGGCGTCGCGAAGCCGCCGGGCCCGAGAAATTCGAGAAAGTTGTTCAGACGATATTTGCGAGCCCATGAGGTCTCGTCGTTCGGCCCCAGAGCCCAGGCGCTGATGACCATATAATCAGCGGCCATCGGAAAGTAGGTGCGGACGGTCAGCGCCATGATGTCGTTGACGACGAGATTCGGGAAGATGAAGAGATTCCGGTTCTTGCGGGAAATGCGGTCGGCGCGTTCCTTGCCGAAGCGCTGCACCAGATTGTCGTAGAGGCGGCTGATTTCCTGCTTTCCGCTATCGCCCCACGCTGGAATCCATTGCGCGACCGGCCGCGCCCACGGCGCGCCGTATTCGAGAACGGCGTGGCCGTTGCCGAGGTCATAACCATATCCGCCGCCGCCCATGCCGCCGGCGAGGCCGTCGGTCGTGTTCATCAGATAGTCGAAGTAGCTCGCATGCGTGGTGGTCGCATGATAACCATCGATGCTGTTCTCCGTGAGCAACTTCCAGTTCGCCCGGATCGAGTATTCCTGGGTGCCGGCAATGATCGAGAGGCCCGCGTCGGTCTGATCGCAGATGAGATCGAGATATTCCTTCGCGCCGGCGAGGTAATCGACGAGAGGGACGATGTTCCTGTCAAAGGAGCCGAAGCAGAAGTCGCGGTAGGTCTCGAAGCGCGGAACCGCTTGCATGTTGGAGGATTCGCGATTTTTGAATCCTTCCGCATAGGCTTCCTCGCCGGGCTGGCTGCGCAGCTTGCCGTCGGCTCCGAACACCCATCCGTGGTAGAAGCACTGAAACGATTTCGCATTGCCTTTCCGCTCGCGGCAGACCTGCGCGCCGCGGTGAGGGCAGGTGTTGAGAAGCGCGCGAAGCGTTCCCTTGCTGTCGCGCGTGAACAGGATGCTGCGACCGGCCACGGTCCGGCTTACGAAGTCGCCGGGCTTGGGAAGCTCGGATGCATGGCCGAGATAGAGCCACGAGCGCTCGAACACGAGCTCCTTCTCCGCCTTGAATATCTCGGGATCGGTAAAGTTGCGGCGTGCAACCTTGAAGATCTGCTGGGCGGGATCAACCAGGATCGCTGGCTGACGGCTGTCGGTCTGCATGTCGTTTCCTCCGTCTGCGCTCTTCATGACGCGAGAGCTTGTTTCAAGTCGAAAGCGGGATTGGCGATGTCGGATGGATTGACCCGCTTCCGGGAAGCGGCAAGCCTTCGTAGCAGCGCCATGTCCTTGGGTGAGCTCACGGTGACGGCGCCGACCACTTCGCCGTCGCGGAGGCTGATGGTGGTGAAGCGTCCGCGCTCGACATCCCCGCGCACGATCTCGTCGGCGCCGCCGGGGTGGCCGATCACCTGGATGTTCGACTCGAATTGGTCCGACCAGAACCAGGGCGGCGCCTCGTAGCTGACATCCTGACCGACCATATTCCTGGCCGTCGCGATCGCCTGGTTCTGCGCGTTGGCCCAGTTCTCCACGCGCATCCAGCGTCCGTGCCAGTCGCTCCATTGTTCGGCGACGTCGCCGGCTGCATAGACGCCTTCGATGTCGGTCATGCCGGAGGGGCCGACACGAATGCCTTGATCGACTGCGAGCCCCGCCTGGCGGGGAAGGTCGGCCGCAGGCTCAACGCCGACACCGACGACGACGAGATCGGCCGGAACGATCCTTCCGTCGGACAACTGAATCCCTTTGGCCGTGGCGCCCACGATGGTCACGTTGCAGCAGACAGCGACGCCGCGGTCGCTGTGCAGCCGCCTCAGATATCCGCTCAGCGCTGGCGAGCCGACCTGTGGTAACAGCCGATCGGCCTTCTCCAGCACGGTGACCTCGCAGCCGCGGACGATGGCCGCCGAGGCGACCTCGAGACCGATCACGCCGCCGCCGACCAGCACCACTTTGGCGTCCTGCGTGAGATTGCGTCTGAGTTCGCGCGCATCGGCGATGCAGCGCAGATAGCAGACGCGCAATCCGCAATCGTCGAGATCGCGCAACCGACGCGGCCGCGTGCCGGTCGCTAGCAGCAGGCGATCGAATGAAATCTCGCGGCCGTCCGACAGCCCGATCGCACGACGATTCAAATCAATCGCAACAGTCGGCGTGGAGGTGCTCAGCTCGATGTCGATCGCTGCCCAATCCTGCGAATTTCGGATGAAGCGCGGTTCTTCTTCCACATTGATCAGCATGGCCTTCGAAAGTTGCGGTCGCTCGTAGGGCGGATGCTCTTCTTCGCCGAGCAAAGTGATCGGCCCGCGATGCCCGGCGGCCCGCAACGCCTCGGCTGCGCGCGCGCCGGCCTGGCCTGCGCCCACGATGACGATGCGTGTCCGGGATAGATCCAATGCGTTCACTCCCCTTGAGCGGTTCTATGCCGCTCGCAGCGCTTCTCGCGGCCGCTTGACAAGCAGGATAAAAACAATCATTCCTGTTTGTAAAGTGAATTATCCTGCGCAACTCGAAAAGCGCTTCGCTGCAGCGCAGGGATCAGGGAAGGAAAGGAGGGCGCCATTGCCAGTGGTGGATGCCCATACGCATGTCGTGCCTGCACGACTCCCGGCTGACAAGGCGCGCGACCCGCTGTGGCCGAGCGTCGAGCTTTCCGGCGACAAGGCCGCGGTGATGATTGGCGGAAAGGTGTTCCGCAAAATCGACTCGCGCTCGTGGGACGTCAGACGCAGGCTGGCGGACATGGAGGAGGACGGCACCGCAATGCAGGTGCTGTCCCCGATGCCGGAGCTGCTGTCGCATTGGTTACCGCCTGATGACGCCGAGCACCTCGCCGAGATCATCAACGAGCACATCGCCGCGATGATTGGCGAGGCTCCGCGCCGGTTCGCCGGAATCGGCATGGCCTGTGTTCAGGATGTGCCGCGCGCGCTGGCGCAATTGCAGCGCATCAAGGCGCTTGGTCTCGCCGGCATCGAAATCGGAAGTCATATCGATGGCGTCGCGCTCGGCAGCAAAGCGCTCCATCCGCTCTATGAAGCCGCTGAGGCGCTCGACCTCTGCATCTTCGTTCATCCGTTGCATCCGGCCGGGGTTGAGCGGATCGGGGCGGGACCCGAATTCGCGGCGACGGCAGCATTTCCAGTCGAGACCGCGCTTGCCGCAGTGTCGATGCTTGCGGCCGGCGTGCTCGAGAAATTTCCCAGGCTGCGCATCCTGCTCAGCCATGGCGGGGGCGCGCTCCCCTGGATCCTGCCGCGGCTCGACTGCGGCTGGTCGCTCGGCGGCGAAATGCAGAAACGGATGACGAGATCGCCAAGGGAAATCGCGCGCCGCTTCTTCTACGACTCGATTCTCTACGATGGCCCCGCGCTTCAGTTCATGTCTTCGGTCGTGGGATCGAGCCGCATCGTGGTCGGCTCCGACTATCCGTTCACCATTCGCCAAAAGCATCCCGGCGCATTTGTCCAAGCAGCGCTGCCGGACTGCCCGGGCGTTCTCGCCGACAACGCCTTCGCTTTTCTTGGCCGCGCCTTGGATCTGGAAACCCAGCATGCAGCAACTAGCGATCGTCACCCCGTCGCGTCACAGCAGGCCTAGCGTCATGATTGCCTGCCGGTCGCTGCCGCAGATGTGCCTGCTGGGTCCCGTTCCGCCGCGGACACCCGGTCGCAGCGATGCGCAGGTCCCGTCCGACGCTGCGCTCGGCGTCAGCCGCTACGGGCGTATCTCGTATGTGTATTTCTACAGCGAGGATGAGCCCGATGACGTCGCGTTCGGCCTGCTCGACATGGAGATCGCCGTTCAGCGTCGGGGCCGCAACGAATTCGCCCTGGAGATCTACTGCATCGGCGACGGCTATCAGAGCGGGCACGGCTCGAGCGCGGCGGCACCGCTCACCGTGGAGCTGAAGGCCGGCAACCGCACGGTGGCGACGACGCGCTGGAACTATCCCGATGTGCTCAATGGCCACATGGATCCACTGACATTCACGACGTCGATCACTTTGTCGGAAGCGGACTTCGAGGCGCTCGACCACGTCTATCTGCCCTCTGTTCGCGCCGAGGCGATGATATGCCTGGAGTGAAGCGGGACAGGTCGATCGTCATCGGAACGCACAGCGTTTCGTGCGACGCGCTGCTCGCACAGGGCAGGCGCGCTGCATCAGCGCTTGCGGCAGCCGGCGTCAACGAAGGCGATGCGATCGCACTCCTGATCCGGAACGATCCGATCTATTTCGAAGTGATGCAGGCAGCCTCTCTGCTCGGGGCCTATGTCGTACCGCTCAACTGGCACAGCACCGCGGACGAAATCCGTTACATCCTCGCCGATTGCGCGCCGCATGCGCTGATCGGCCATGCTGGCCTGCTGCAGGGTGTTGCGGCCGCAATTCCGGCCGACCTTCCGACGTTTTTTGCGCCGTCCGGTGCCATGGCCTCGTCGGACGCTCCTTCGTGCGCCCGCGCCTGGGCTCCGCATCGTGACGGTTTTGCCGAATGGCCGGAACCGGCGCGCGCCCCGCGCGGGACCATGATCTACACCTCCGGCACCACCGGCCGACCGAAAGGCGTGCGTCGCGCGCCGATGAACGCCGAGCAGGTGAGCAAGAACGCCGCCTTGCTGCGACAGATCTACGGCATCGAGCAAGGCATGCGCGCATTCGTGTGCGGCCCGCTCTATCATGCCTCACCCGGTGCGTTTGCCAGGCAGGCGTTTCAGCATGCCGATCTCGTGGTCTTGCAGCAAAATTTCGATCCCGAAGAATTGCTGAAGACGATCGAGGAACATCGCATCACCCATCTCACGATGGTGCCGACGATGTTCGTACGCCTGCTTCGGCTCAGCGACGCGGTCCGATCGCAGTACGACGTTTCGTCCATTCGCTGGGCGACCCACACCGGCGCCGCGTGCCCGCCTGATGTCAAACGGCACATGATCGACTGGTGGGGGCCGGTGATCCACGAAACCTATGGCGCCACCGAAACCGGACCGGCCGTCGGCTGCAACTCGCATGAATGGCTTGCCCATCCGGGTACCGTCGGCAGGGCGATGGCGGGCACGACCTTACGTATTTACGACGACGAGGGTCGCGAGCTCGGCACAGGACAGATCGGTGAAATCTACCTGCGCACGGAGGCCTATGCCGATTTCACCTATCACGGCAGGCCGGAGCAGCGCGAACAGATCGATCGGGGCGGGCTCGTGACCTGCGGCGATGTCGGCTACGTGGATGCTGACGGCTATATCTTCATCTGCGACCGCAAGCGCGACATGGTCATCTCCGGCGGCGTCAACATCTATCCCGCGGAGATCGAAAATGTCCTGGTGAACTGTCCGGGCGTACGGGACTGCGCAGTGTTCGGCGCACCCGACGAGGAGTTCGGAGAAAGCCTGATCGCCGCCATCGAAGCCGAGGGCGGGATTCGGCTTGCGGCCGAAGCCATCGCGACATTCCTGGAAGGGCATATCGCCCGATTCAAGATCCCGAAGCGGTTCGTGTTTCATGACGCGCTGCCGCGCGAGGCGAGCGGAAAAATCTTCAAGCGGAAACTGCGCGACGCCTATCTGCAGGCGAACGCGCGAGGCTAACAGAATTCATCATCGAAGTCGGAGATCAATAGTGGAACTGAAGGGTAAGCATGTCGATGTTGCGGGTACGCGCACGCACTACTACGACGTCGGGCAAGGGGAGCCCACTATCCTCATCCATGGCGGAGGGCCGGGGGCTTCCGGCCTGAGCAATTATCGCAAGAACGTCGAGGCTCTTGCGGCGCGCCGTCGCGTCATCGTGTTCGACCTTCCCGGATTTGGCGAGACCGAGGGGAAGCTGAAGGACGGCCCGATCTTCGAAGCGATGGGTGACTTCACCCGCGCCTTCATGGACGCGATCGACGTCAAGAAGGCGAGCTTCGTCGGCAATTCCCTCGGAGGCGCGACGTCGCTGATGGTCGCCTTGCGCGCGCCTGAACGAGTCAACCGGCTGGTGCTGATGGGGACCGGCGGAAGCCAGGCGATCTTCTCGCCGATGCCGACCGAAGGCCTGCGGCGGATGGCGATGTTCCATGCCGGCGAGGGGCCGACGTTGCAGAAGCTGAAGGGCGTGATCGATCTTCTGGTGTTCGATCAGTCCTCGATCACCGAAGAACTGCTGGCCGAGCGGCTCAAAGCCGCCACCCGCCCCGATGTCATCGACATCTTCAAGCGGCCGCCGCTCGATATCTGGCGTGAGAATCTCGCCGCGCTGAAGCATCGCACGCTTCTGATCTGGGGACGCGAGGATCGGGTCGTGCCGCTCGATTCAAGCTTCATCCTGCTCAAGACCATGCCGAACGCACAGCTTCACGTCTTTCCCAAGTGCGGGCACTGGGCGCAGTGGGAGAAGGCCGACGAATTCAATGCGCTGGTCGCTGACTTCCTGGACCGGCCATGAGCAATATTATTGAGAATATTGCGACACGTCTGCAGGAAGCCGAGGCGGCATGCCGCCCGATCGCGCCGATCGCAAGCGATATCGGCGAGGGGCGAGTGGAGGTGGCCTATGCGATTCAGGCCGAAGTCACGCGGCGCGGGATTGCCGGCGGCCGCCGGCTCGTGGGCCGCAAGATCGGGCTCACATCGAAAGCAGTGCAGCAGCAGCTTGGGGTCGATCAGCCCGACTACGGCGCGCTGTTTGCCGATATGGAGATCCCGACCGGCGAGCGAATCGAGGTCGCGCGACTGATCCAGCCGCGTGTCGAGGCGGAGATAGCGCTGGTCCTGGAGCGGGATCTTGCGGACGGTGGCACCACTCTCGGCGAATTGATGCGGTCGACGGCCTATGTCGTCCCCGCGCTCGAGGTGGTCGACAGCCGTATCAGCGATTGGAAGATCACGATCCTGGATACGGTGGCCGATAACGGCTCAAGCGCACGCTACGTGCTCGGCGCCTCGCCGCGCCGCCTGACCGATGTCGATCTGGAGGCCTGCGGCATGACGATGACGCGCAACGGCGCCATCGTCTCCGTCGGTTGCGGCGCCGCCTGTCTCGGCCATCCCCTGCGCGCCGCGCTCTGGCTTGCCCGCGCTATGGCCAAAGCCGGCCAACCGCTGCGGTCTGGCGATGCCGTGCTGACCGGCGCGCTGGGACCGGTGTCGCCGGTCTCCGCGGGCGAATTCTACGAAGCCAGGATTTCGGGGTTCGCTCCAGTGAGTGTTTCGTTCGTGTAGCTCACGGGGCCCTTCGCTGCCGCAGAGCAGCGGGCCCGTTGCAGCATTCAATTATAGCAAAAATGAAAGGGAGGAGCCGACATGACATTGATCTCGCGGCGAACAACCATCGCCGGCCTCGGCGCAGCGGCACTCACGTTCGGTCGAGCGTCGCGCGCACGCGCTGCAAACAATTACGGACCTGGAGTAACCGACACCGAAATCAAGCTCGGGACCACGGCACCCTATAGCGGGCCGGCGTCCGGCTATGGCGTCTACGGACAGGCGCAGACCGCTTATTTCCAGATGGTCAACGATAATGGTGGCATCAACGGCCGGAAGATCAACCTGGTTTCGCTGGATAATGCCTTTTCGCCGCCGAAAGCCGTCGAGCAGACGCGAAAGCTGGTGGAGTCGGAGGAAGTCTTTGCGATCGCCGGTTTCCTGGGAACGGCAACCAATGCCGCCGTGCAAAAATATCTCAACGCGAAGAAGGTGCCGAGCCTGTTCCTGACATCAGGTGCCGAACGCTTCAATGATCCGAAGGAGTTTCCCTGGATCGTTCCGTTCTATCCAATCTATGTCGCGCAAGGTGCGGCCTTGGCCACATTCATCCTGAATGAAAAGCCGGACGCCAAGATCGCCGTCCAATATGTCAACGACGATCTCGGCAAGGACTTCCTTCGCGGCCTGAAAAAGGGGCTGGGGGGCAAGGCGAGCGCCATCGTCAAGGAGGTCAGTCACGAGATCACCGAGCCCACCATCGACAATCAGGTCGCCGATTGCAGGGCGACCGGTGCCGATGTGTTCGTCCAGCTCACCTACTCCAAATTTGCCGCGCAAGGCATCCGGAAGGTGGCGGCAATGGGCTGGAAGCCGCTGCACGTCGTCAATTCGAATTGCAGCTCGATCGGAGGCACGCTTGCGCCGGCCGGCCTGGACAATGCGAAGGAATTGATCTCGGCATGGTGGGAGATCGTCGTGACCGATCCAAGACACCGGGACAAGCCAAGGGTGAAGGCCTATGTCGACTTCATGAAGAAATACATGCCCTCGGTCGGCATTGACGACAATACGGCGACGCCGGGCTACAACAACGCCTACATGATCGAGCAGGTTCTGAAGCGTTGCGGCAACGATCTGACGCGGGAAAACCTCTTGAAGCAGGCGACGTCGCTCAAGGGCGAACTGCCGCCGCTTTTCCTCGACGGCATCAAGGTCGAAAATTCTCCAACCGACTATCGCGCCATCCACAATCTGCAGATTTCCCGCTTCGATGGTGGGAACTGGATTCCCGTCGGCGACATGATCGATCTCGGTGCGATTGCGTCCTGAGCTCTCGCGAATCTCCGGGACCGCTGGGCGAGGGCGGCAAATGCCGCGCTCGCCTTTTCTGATGGAGAAACTGCATTCGCGAGCAACGCTGCGAACGCCCGGATGGATCACTCGGCGGACAGCGGATCGCCTGCCAGTGTCCAGCTCTCTCCGTCGAAAATCGCGATCCGAAGCGTCTTGAACGGCGTGTAGTCGTCGGGATGCATGCTGATCGAGATACCCGGTAGCATCATCGGCAGCCGTTCGCCATGGAGCGATGTCGCCTGGCGAATGAGGTTGTCCCGCGTCAACTGATCGCCGCATTTCTTCAGGGCGAGCGTCACGGCGTGGACGTTCATGTAGGCGACCAGGACGGAATAGTCGTCCGGATTGGCTGATGGCGCATATTTCTTCAGGAAGCTCTTGTAGGCCTTCACCTCTTCGTCATCGACCCATGCCGGGTCGCCGGGTTGTTTGAGGAACTGTGTCGTGACCAGACCTTTCGATGCCTCGAGGCCCGCCGGCTTCAGGATGGTCTCCACGGATGCCGTCGAGCCGCCGATTACGTGGAGCGGGCGCCACTTGAGCTCGTAGACCTTCCGGATCGATTGCGCGGCCGCCTTCGAGGACGATTGTTCAATCAGCGTGTCGATGCCGGCGGCTTTCAACTGAACGATTTGCGAATCGATCGTCGGATCGGCGAGTTCGTACGAAACCGCCGTGGCGATCTGCGCCGCCTTTTCGCCAAGCCCGGCCCGCAAGCCTTTGAGGTAGTCCTTTCCGTAATCGTCGTTCTGGTACAAGACGCCGATCTTGGCGTCGGGTTTTGCCTTCGCGATATACTTGGCGACAACGCGGCCTTCCGTCTCGAAATCAGGGTAGAGCGGCACGGTCCACGGAAAAGCCTTGGGATCGTTGAAGCGGCGTCCGCCGGCGGTGATGAAAAGCTGCGGCACCTGTTTGGAGTTCAGATATTTCTGAATCGCGACATTCGGCGCCGTTCCGATGGTGCCGACCTCAGCGAGCACGCCGACGTCCTCGATGAGCTTGCGCGACTGCTCGACCGCCTTGGGCGCACTGTAGGCGTTGTCCAGTTGCGTGAAGCTGATCTTGCGTCCGTTGATCCCGCCTTGTGCGTTCAGCATTTCGAAATAGCCGACGACGGCCCGTCCTGCGCCGGCACCGAAGGCGGAGGCGGGACCGCTGAGCGGGGTCGATTGGCCAAGCTTGATCTCGGTGTCGCTGGCTCCCGGGCTATAGGCGTGTTGTGCGTAAGCAGGTGATGCGGCGAGAAGCGCGGATATGGCGACGGCGGGCCAAATCCGGTGGATGGTCCAGGTCAAGATCGTTTCCTCCATGTTGTATTTGATTGTTCATTGTTGTTATCGCAGCAACTCGCGGGCGATCACCACGCGCTGGATCTGGTTGGTGCCTTCAAAGATCTGGGTCAGCTTGGCGTCGCGCATCATGCGTTCGACCGGATAATCCATGGTGTAGCCGTAGCCGCCGAAGATCTGGACGGCATCGGTGGTGACCTTCATGGCCGTGTCGCTGCCGATGCATTTCGCCATGCTGGCGAGCAGGTTCAATCGCTTCCAGTCGCCTTCATCGCCGGCCCGCGCGCATTCGTAGACGAGTGCGCGCGCGGCCTCGATCTGCATGGCCATGTCCGCAAGCATGAACTGCACGCCCTGGAATTCCGAGATCGATCGCTTGAACTGCTTGCGTTCCTTCGCATAGGCGATGCAGGCGTCGAGCGCGCCCTGCGCCAATCCCACCGATTGGGCGCCGATGGTCGGCCGGTTGAGATCGAGCGCGCGCATTGATGCGCGAAAGCCTTTGCCTTCCTCGCCGACGAGGTTCTCGGCCGGAACTCGCGCATTGTCGAAGAAGATCGGCGTATTCGGAGCGCCGTGAAAGCCCAGCTTTCGTTCGTGTCGCCCGAACGAGATGCCCGGCATCTGCTTCGGTTCGACGATGAAGACGCTGATACCGTCCGCACCGGCACTGTCGCTCGTCCGCGCCATCACCACAATATAGTCGGCGACGACGCCATAGCTGCACCATTGCTTGCGGCCGTTGAGGACGTAGCAGTCGCCATCTTTCCTGGCGCGGGTGTTGAGCGCTGAGACGTCCGAGCCGGCCTGTGGCTCGGAGATCGCGATCGCCGTCACGACGCCGCCCTTGGCGATGATCGGCAGGTATTTCTTGCGCTGTTCCTCTGAGCCGAAGTGAAGCAGCGGCATGATGAACATGGTGTTGAGGGCTGCGATCGAGGCGCAGGCGGGCGAGACCTTCGAGATCTCCTCGCGCGCGATGCAGGCCATCGTCAGATTGCCGTTCGGGCCGCCATATTGTTCCGGCACCCAAAGCTGCATCAGCCCCATCTCGCCGAACAGCTTCACGATCTCGAGTGGGAAACGATCAGTCTCGTCGATCTCGGCGGCGATCGGCGCCACATGCCGGGCGACCATTCTTCGGATGTTGTCGCGAAACGCGGTCTGCTCCTCGGTGAAGCTCATGGGGTTTCCGCCTGGTTTTTTGTAAGGAGCCCAAAAAAGGGACTTCCATTGAATGGGTGATCCATTTAATAATTCATCCGATGAACACCAAGTCAAGCCCTCGTAGCTCCACCCGGCCGCGGTTGGCCTCGCTCAACCGGCGGGAACGGGCCCCCGATCACCGTGCAGCCGGGGCACCGGCTGCACCGCAATTCCGGCCGATCCATACCCGCCGCGCATTCGAGGAAATATGTGAGCGTATTCGTGAGCAATTGGCGCTTGGCGTGCTGAAGCCCGGGGACAAGCTTCCGGCCGAACGCGACCTGGCCCAGCAACTCGGCGTCAGCCGCAATGTCCTGCGCGAGGCGCTGCGAAGCCTCGAGATGGCGGGCGTGCTGCGGCTGCAGAAGGGCGTCAAGGGAGGGGCCTTCATCCGCGAGGGCGATACCAGTCGCATGAACGACGTCATGCGAGACATGCTGAGCCTTGGCACGATTTCAGTGCGCGAATTGTCGGAAGCGCGTGTCCATGTACTTGATCTCGTCGTACGGCTGGCGTGTGCGAATGTGCGGGCGGCCGATCTCGACGCGCTTGAGGCGAATGTCGCGCGCACCGAACTTGCCACGCGCGAAGGCCGGCTGCTCGACCGGGTCGAGTGCTCGCGGGAGTTCTACAAGCTGCTGGCCGCGGCGACTGGAAACAAGGTGATCGCCATGATCATGGATTCGGTCACGGAGATCCACATGCGCTTCGTCTATGCCAAGGTGGCATCGAGCGGCGTCGCGATGGCCCGGCTCGCCGAGAAACGCCGGCAGTTTCTGGCCGCGCTGCGCGAGCGCAATGTCTCGTCCGCCACGCGCCTGATGCGCACGCATCTCGAATCTGTGCAGCGGATGCTGGAGCAGGATCCCGGCGCCATGTCACTTCATGTTGCCTTGGCGGAGGTCCAGCCCGGTTTCCGCCGTTGAGCGGCGGCATGTGACGACCAGCCTCGCCTGAACAAGAATATAAACGGAGGAAAATGTGTCCAGATACGCCAATTACGAGTGCCTGAAGATCGAGGTTGCGGACAAGGTGGCGACCGTGACCTTGAACCGCCCGCAGGCGCGCAACGCGATCAATCAGAAGCTGATCCGCGAACTGCGGACGATCTGGGATGACCTCGCCGATGATCACGCCGTCAATGTCGTGGTGCTGACCGGTGCCGGCGATTTCTTCAGCGTCGGTGGCGACGTGAAGGCGATGTCGGAACGGCCGGGCGGCGACGTCCTCGAGGAGGGCGAGGTCCATGATCCCATGATCAGCCGGCGCGGGGTCACCCGCCAGCTCGAGCTCGACAAGCCGATCATCGCCGCCATCAACGGCGATGCGATCGGCCTTGCGGCGACCCACGCGTTGCTGTGCGACATAACGGTGATGGCCGAAGACGCGCGGATCGGCGACACGCATGTCTCGCGGGTCGGCCTGGTCGCGGGCGACGGAGGCACCGTGATCTGGCCGCTGCTCGTTGGGATCAACAAGGCCAAGGAATTCCTGATCCGCGGCACGCTCCTAAGCGGCAAGGAGGCCGAGCGGATCGGGCTGGTCAACCATGTGGCGCCGCGCGCGGAGGTGCTGGCCAGGGCCCGCGATATCGCCGTGGAGCTTGCGAACGGCCCCACCTGGGCCATTCGTTGGACCAAGCTGTCGATCAACCAAATTGTCAAGGATCGCGTCAACATGCTGCTCGAAGCCTCTATGGCCTTGGAGCAGGTGACGTTCGAGACGGCCGACCACAAGGAGGCGACCGCGTCCTTCAAGGAGAAGCGCAAGCCGAAATTCGGCCAGGCTTAGCCCAGTCATGCGCGCGACCGAGCTCGCGACTGAAGACACGAGGGAGATGCTCCGGGATTCCCTGCGCGGATTTCTCGGCCAGCATTGGTGCGCCGACGCCATGAAGCACGGCCCGTGCCCGGAGGAGATCGCCGCCGTCTGGAGCAAGCTCGTGGGTCAGGGCGTTGCGTCGCTTGGCAGCGATCCCGACATGGGAGGGCTGCGCGAGGTCCTGGTGGTGATGGCGGAGCTGGGCCGCGCCGCATGCCCGGCGCCGATGTGGTCGGCAGCTCTCGCCAATTTCGCGCTCGCGGGAGCAAGGTCCGAGGCTTCGGTCGATTTGCTAGGGCGCCTGCATGCGGGCAGCGCGCGCATCGCGATCTCGTTTGGGGCATTTGATCCGGAGCGCGCGGCTGGAGCCATCGAGGTCACGAACATGAGGGCAAGCGGACTGCTGCGGTTTGTCGAGGCGGCGGGAAGCTGTACGCATCTGCTTGTGCCGATCAGTTCATCGGCGCTTGCGCTTGTTGCGATGGATGGCCCGGCTGTCGGCGTTGAACCAACCCGCGCGGTGGGCGCCTGGGGCCTTCACCAGGTTCGGCTGAACGCTGCGCCGGCTGAAATCATCGAAGTCGAATTCCTTGCCGTCCATGACCTATTGCGCAAGGCCAAGCTGGCGCTGATGGCGCGGGCGCACGGCGCCTCGCGGCGCGGGTTCGAACTGGCGGTCGACTATGCCAGGGAACGCCGGCAATTCGGGCAGCCGATCGGAAAGTTCCAGGCGATCCAGCACAAGCTGGCCAATTGCTTGATCCTGCTCGAAGGCGTACGCCTGATCCTCGACCATGCAGGGGAACTGCATGATCGTGGCGATCGTCATTGGCCGTATTTCGCCGATTGCGCCGCCTCCTTTTCCGCCGAGGCGCTGCGGCGTGTTTCGCTCGAGACCCAGCATACGTTCGGCGCCATCGGCTATGCCGAGGAGCACGAGGCGCCGCTGCACTTCAAGCGGGTTCATCTCGACACGATCGCGCTCGGCGGCGCAGCGCATGCAAGGCTCGGCATAGCCTCCTTCCTGCTGGATGATGGCGGTGCGGAACTGCCGCAATACGATCTTGGCCCGGCCGGCAATGCGCTGCGCGAGGAGATCCGGCAATGGTTGGAGGAGAATTGGTCGGGCGAGCGCAAGGCCGCCTTCGACGCGCAGCCGTTTGCCAAGCGTGAGTTCGATACCGAGTTCGCGCTCGAGATTGGGAAGACGGGCTGGATCGGGTTGGGATGGCCGAGCAAATTCGGCGGGCAGGGGCGCTCGCCGCTGGAGCAGATCGCCTTCATCGAAACGATGGAGCGGAGCGAAGCGCCGCGCATTGGCGCCGCGATCCAGGCCAACGCGCTGATGATGTTCGGCACGCCGGAGCAGCAGCAAAAATATCTGCCGGAGATTCTCCGCGGCGAGGCCATGCACGGCATGGGCTACAGTGAACCCCAGGCAGGCTCCGATCTCGCCGCGCTGCGCACCAGCGCCGAGCGCGATGGCGATCAGTGGATCATCAACGGCCAGAAGATCTGGACGACGACGTGGTGGGGCAAATACATGTTCCTGGCCGCGCGCACCGACAGGGACGCCAAGCCGCCGCATGCCGGCATCAGCATGTTCATCGTGCCGATGAACACGCCGGGCATCTCCATCCAGCCGGCGACGACGATGTATGACGGCTCCTTTGCCAATATCTTCTACGACAACGTCCGCATTCCCTTGGGCAACCTCGTTGGCGAGGTCGATGGCGGCTGGAAGGTATTGACCGGCGCGCTCGCCTTCGAGCGCGGCCTGGTCGGCGGCGGGATCGTCCTTAAGGTCGCCCACGCTTTCGAACAATTGCGCCGGCATATCATGGCGACCGGTAGCGACCGGCCGGTGCTTGCCGATGACCCGATCGTCCGCGACAGAATGGCCGTACTCGCGTCTGAAATCGAGGTCGGCCGTCAGTTGATGATGCATTGCGCGGAACTGGCGGCTGATGGCGTCACCCCGCCGGAATATGGCGCGATCAGCAAAGTGTTCTCCAGCGAGCTGATGGAGCGCTTCGGCGAAACCGCCCTCGACATTCTAGGCCAGCGCGCCGCGCTTTCCGAAGGGATGCCTGATGCAATCGACAATGGACGGTTCGAACAGAACCTGCGTCATTCGCTGATGTGGGTGATCAGCATTGGAACCAACGAAATTCAGCGCAGCCTGATCGCGCAACGGGCGCTTGGGTTGCCGAGATAGGAGTGGCCGCATGCCGGAGCTCAACACCGCCACCGCACCCCTGGAAGGCGTCAGGGTGCTCGATTTCTCGATCATGCTGGCTGGTCCCTATTGTGCGCGGCTGCTCTCGGACGTCGGTGCGGAGGTCATCAAGATCGAGCCGCCGGAGGGTGACGACATGCGGCTGCGTGCCCCGCTCCGCGACGGCCACAGCGCTTATTTCGGCCAGCTCAATGCCGGAAAGCGGAGCCTGGCACTCGACCTAAAGAACAGCGAAGCGATCGGCCTCGTTCACAGGCTGGTAGAGCAGACCGATATCGTCGTGGAGAATTTTCGTCCCGGTGTCATGGACCGGCTGGGACTCGGCTATGAGGCGCTGCGCGGGATCAATCCGCGCCTGATCTATTGTTCGATCTCCGGCTATGGCCAGTCCGGTCCGGCGGCGGAACGTGCGGCCTATGCCATGATCGTTCACGCAGAAAGCGGGTTCGACCGTGCGCTGATGCGGTATGCGGGCGATCGCGATCGTCCCGCAGCGGGCGCCGTGTTCGTTGCCGACCTGCTGGGAGGCATCTTCGGCTATTCGGCGATCCAGACCGCGCTTGTGCAGCGATCGCGCACCGGGCAGGGGCAGCGTATTGATGTTGCGCTGATGGATTGCATGCTGAACCTGCTCGTCTACGAACTCCAGGAGGCGCAGTTTCCGGTGCATGCGCCGCGGCCGACCTATGGTCCCGTGCGCGCCAGCGATGGCGATATCCTGATCGCGCCGGTGACGTCGCGCAATTTCGCCGCCCTTTGCGAGGTGACGGGGGACCGCGCCTTGGCCGAGGATGCCCGCTTCAACACTGTGCCGGCGCGCGGCGCAAACTGGGGCGCAATGATGCGGCAAATCGGGACGTGGACCGAGCGCCACACGGTGCGAGAATGTATCGCGGCGCTCGATCGCGCCGGCGTTCCCTGCGCCGAATATCGCGATCCCGGCGCGGCGCTGACGGATCCGCATCTTTCGCAGCGCGGCGCGTTCGCGACGATTGCTGACGGCGCAGGCGAGTTTTTCGGCGTCAATCCACCCTGGAAGATGTCGGGAGCGGACTGCTCCATGCGGCGCGAGGTGTCGGCGGTCGGCGCGCACCGCGACGAGGTGCTGTCACGGGCGCTGGGCTTGTCATCCGCGGAAATCGCCAGCCTGGCGGAAGCAGGAGCGTTCGGAAAATAGTTCGCCCGCGCCAGCAATGCTGCGGAAGAATTCAATCCTCGGATGATCCGGAAGAGCCCGATGGCGCCGCCTTTGCGATCGCCAGCATGCATTTCAGAAAATGCGCGCGATCTTCCTTGCGCAGCGGCGCCAGCATCAGGTCCTGCAGTTCAGCAGCGGACGGGACAACGCTGAAGAGGGCAGCCTCTCCCTTGGCGGTGATCTGAACCTGCACGGAGCGCCGGTCTTCCGCATTGCTCTTTTTCGAGATCAGCTTTCGCGCCGTCATCCGCTTGAGCATCTCGCTCAGCGTATTCCGGTCGCAACTGATGTGCTCCGCGAGGACCGATGGCGTGAGCGGGCCGCGTTGATACAGCGCCATGAGCACGCCGAACTGCCGGGGGGTGATGTCACTCTGGCGCGTCACTTTCTGATAGAGGACGTCGTAGCGGGCTTCGAGCAGCCGAAGAAGAAAGCCGATGCCACCTTCCAGCCGCCAGTTTCGGGCGAGCTCCGCAACTGAATCCGTCTTCATTGTCTTGTCGGCTGACATGCCGTTGTCGACCCGCGCTGTAGTCCATCTGACACCAAGTCACCATAGCCGTTAGCAGCTTGGTGTTCCGTCCTCAACCCTCGGGCCGGGTGCCGAGAGCGAGCCGGATCTGAACGCGAGTTGGACGCCGCGTCGGCCTTGCAACACAAGCGTCGATATAGTACGTACACGTAACAAATACGGACGCGAATGGATCAAGGTTCGTCCAGGGAGAATGGTTTTGGATCTGCGCCAGTTTTTGTCGATCCCGTATCTCCTTGAGGCTGAAGCCGTCGAAACCGAGCCAGGCAAGTGGCTTCTGCGGCTCGCTTATCCGGAACTGCCCGGCTGCATCGCAGAAGGGTTTGTCGTCGAAGACACGCTCAGAGAGCTCGAACGACGACGGATCGAACAGATCGTGAGCCTGGTGGAGGCGGGCAGTGAGCCTCCCATTCCCCGAAAGCCGCTTGCCGCATCCGATCCGCTCTGGACCGCCCGCGATCTGGGCTTGTCACCACGCATCGCTGCTCTCCTCGAGCGCGCGGCCAAATGAGGCCTCGCGACGAATTGTTGAATTGAGCGGAGGAAGGTCATGCTATCGCACGAAGACAATGAAAGACTGGTCCGGGTCGGGAAGGGCACGCCACTTGGCGAACTGTTCCGGCTGTATTGGATTCCCTTTCTGCCGTCAGCCGATCTCGTCAACGACGGACAGCCGAAGCGCATCCGGTTGTTGGGCGAAGATCTGGTCGCCTTCCGCGACACCGATGGCCGCGTCGGATTGGTCGATCATGCATGTCCGCATCGCAGCGCACCGCTGATCTTCGGCCGCAACGAAGATTGCGGATTGCGATGCGTCTATCATGGCTGGAAGTTCGATGTGACAGGCGCGGCGACGGACATGCCGGCCGAGCCGGTTCGCAGCCGCCTGAAAGAGCGGGTCCGGATCAAGGCCTATCCCTGCCAGGAGCGCAACGGGATGCTTTGGACCTACATGGGGCCGGATGCTGCGAGCCCTCCGCCGCTTCCGAACGTGGAGTGGAATCTGGTGCCGGCGGACCAGGTGCATGTCTCCGTGCGCGTCCAGGAGTGCAACTGGCTGCAGGCGGTCGAAGGCGAGATCGATTCCGCCCACGCGCCGCTGCTGCACGGCCGGCTCGACTCCCAGGGCACCACGAGCGCGTGGATTCAGAAGCGCGACCTCCGTCCGACGTTTGAATGCATCAAGCAGGATTTCGGGATGAGCATCGCCGCCCGGCGGAACTACGACGAGAACACACTGTACTGGCGCGTCAACCAGTTCCTCCTGCCGTTCTATACGCTCGTCCCGCCACTGTCGCCGTTCCCCGATTTGAGCGGGCACGCCTGGGTGCCGATCGATGACGAGAATACGCTGTGCATCATGTTCTCGTATCATCCCTCGCAGCCATTGGCGCAGAAGACCCGTCAGATATTCGCAGAGGGGCACAACGGTCGGGAGAGCGGGCACGCCAGCAGGCATGCACTCGTCCAGCACCCCGTGACCGTTCCCTACGCCGGATACTGGACCAAATACAATCCGCAGAACGGCTTCCAGTTCGACTATGAGGCGCAGCAGACCACCTGGTTCTCGGGGTTGCCCGGACTGTGGGTGCAAGACGGCGTTTGTCAAAGCGGTGTTTCGCCGATCTACGACCGTACCAAGGAGAACCTCTGCTCCAGCGACACCGGCATTGCGATGACGCGGCGCTTCCTGCTCGAAGCGCTCGGCACTTATCGCGATCATGGCACCAAGCCAAAGGGCGTGACCGACCCCGACGTGTTCATGGTCCGCGCCGTGTCGCTGCAACTGCCGCCGGAAGACTCGTGGGTCGACGTCGGCGCCCGCTTCATGCGCGCGCAGCTCGGCGCCGATTTCGGGTACAAGCTGTGAGCTCGTTCGCTCGTATTAAGCGCAATCATCGTGCAAGCGGAGGCGCCGGGGCTCATGGCTGAGAGCACCATGCGGGTCCGCGTCAAACGGATCGGCTACGAGGCCGAGAGCATCAATTCATACGAATTGGTCGCTCCGGGAGGCGGCGATCTCGCTCCTTTCACGGCCGGCTGTCACATCGATCTGCATCTGCTGAACGGAATGATCCGCAGCTATTCGCTCGTCAATGACCAGAGCGAACGGAAGCGCTATGTGGTCGCGATCAACAGGGATGCTGAAGGTCGGGGTGGCTCCAGGCTCATCCATGACACGGTGCGGGTCGGAGATATCATGACGATTTCGCATCCCAGGAACAACTTTGTCCTTCAGGAGGATGCGGCGCATTCGGTGCTGATCGCGGGCGGAATCGGAATCACGCCGCTGCTTTCGATGATCCGCCGCCTCGAGATGCTGGGTCGCTCCTGGGAGCTGTTTTACGCAGCCAGGACTCGGTTCGCCGCGGCGTTCCTCGACGAGCTGCATGCGCTTCGACCGGACGTTCAAGAGAACCTGCACGTGACGTTCGACCACGCGCCACTCGGCCGCAAGCTCGACCTTGCGGCGATCGTCGAAGGCGCCCCTGCGGAAGCGCATCTGTATTGCTGCGGCCCGCTGTCGATGCTCGGGGCATTCGAAGCGGCGACCACTGCTCGGCCCGCCGCTCACGTGCACGTGGAATATTTCAAGGCAAGGGAAAAGCCGGCCACCGAAGGTGGGTTTGAAGTGAGGCTTGCGCGCAGTGGCCGAACGATAACGGTTGAACCAGGCAAGACGATCCTGAACGCGCTCCTGGATGCAGGAATGACAGCGAACTACGCCTGTGCCGAAGGTGTCTGCGGCACCTGCGAGACCCGGGTGATTGAGGGAATTCCCGATCACCGCGATCAGTTTCTCAGCGCGGAGGAACGAGCGGCCAACAAAACAATGATGATCTGCTGCTCAGGTTCGAAATCAGCGACGCTCGTGCTGGATCTGTGATTGGAGATCTAAACAACAAACCGACGGGAGGAAGAATGCTGGATCAGCTCGAAGCGGAATTTCCGGAACATGCGCCGCGCCCTTCCGATGCGCCAAAAGCGCTGGATGGAATTCGGGTGATCGATTTCTCGCACTTCATCGCCGGCCCCCTCGCCACGATGATCCTCGCCGACATGGGGGCGGAGGTCGTCAAGATCGAGGCGCCGGAGAAGGGCGACGATCTTCGCCGTTATCCGCCCTTGCATCCCGATCTCAGACACGGCGCTCCGTTTCTCTGGACCAACCGCAACAAGCGCAGCGTCGCGGTCGACCTGAAGTCGCCGGAAGGCCTCAAGGTCGTGCGTGAACTGATTGCCACGGCGGACGTCGTCGTCGAGAATTTCTCGACCGGCGTGATGAAGCGACTGGGCCTCGACTACGACAATTGCCGCAGAATCAAACGTGACGTCATCTATTGTTCGGTGTCAGCCTATGGCCGGGACGGCGCCTTTGCCGATCGGCTCGGGTTCGATCCGATCGCGCAGGTCGAGAGCGGGTTCGTGTCCATGAACGGCTATGCCGATCGCGAAGGCGTGCGCGCATTGTCGCCGGTCATGGATATCTCAACGGCGATGATGGCCTCCAATGCGATCCTCGGCGCGGTGGTCGCGCGCCAGCGCAGCGGTGTCGGACAAGCCATCGAGGTGTCCCTGTTCGACACCGCGGTGCTGATGACGGGTTACGCCACGCTGCAACATCTGTTCAGCGGCGCTGATACACAGCGGCATGGCAACACGTCTCCCGATACGTGCCCGTCGGGCGTGTTCCAGGCGCAGGACCGCTCCTTCTATATCAACTGCGGCAACGACAAGATCTTTCAGCGGCTGATGGCGCAAGTGATCGGCCGCGCCGACATGGCCACGGCCCAAATCTACGCGACCGGCCCCGAACGCATTCGCCGGCGCGACGAATTGTTCGCGATTCTTGGTGAAGCTTTCGCGCAGCAGCCATGGTCGTATTGGCAATCGCGGATGCGGGCGGCGGGCGTGCCCTGCGGGCAGGTGCGCAGCGTCGGCGAGGCCATTCGTTCTCCGGAAGCGCGGGAGCGTGCGATCGTGACACGCATCCCGCATCCCACGGTCGGATGGGTGCCGAATGTGAGCCTGCCGATCCGATATTCTGAAACCCCGGTCGTGGATCCCGTCGTTGCGCCGGCCGTGGGCCAGCACACGGAGGAAGTTCTGCGCGAGGTGCTCGGCTACGACGACGCGCGACTGGCACGCCTTGCGGAAGAGGGCGCTCTCGGCGCTCGGCGCCAGCCGGCATCGGCAGACAAGCAGGCATGAGCGGGCGGAGCGATCGTACGCTCGGGGCCGCGTTGCCGTCGTCGGGATCGGTGAGACCGAGTATTATCGGCACGGCGCCTCGCCGGACGCGGAATTTAAGCTCGCGCTGAAGGCGATCCTCGCCGCCTGCAGTGATGCCGGGCGCGATCCGCGCGACATCGACGGCTTTGCTTGTACAACGACGACAGCTCCAACCAAGAATGAATAGCTGTTGCAGTGGGCAGCGCTGTCGCGCGGAGGGGCACGTCGCAGCGCAATATCCTTAGGCGCTTTATAAATATATATAGCTTGATCAAAAAAATACTTCGTGTCTTAATTCGCGCCAAGGGTGCGCAGCATCCAAAAAAGATCAGGGAGGAAGACGATGTCGCACGCGCGGCCACGCGATGCGTGGGGTTGTCTGTTGTCGTTAGCGTTGGGGGTGGGGACAGCCACCATCGTCACACCGGCGCACGCAGAGAACGGCATTACCGATACTGAAATTGTGATAGGCATTTCGGCCGCGTTGTCCGGCCCGAATGCGGGTTACGGCGCGATCGCCCGCGGCACCGAAGCGTGCTTCAATTACCTCAATGCTGAGCAGGGCGGCGTCAAGTTCGGCGACGGCAAGACGCGCAAGGTCCGGCTTGATATCTTGGATGATGCGATGGAGCCCGCGCGTGCGGTGCAGAATGCGCGTCGGCTGGTGAGCCAGTCCAAGGTGTTCGCGGTCGTCGGCAATGTCGGCACCGGCGCCAATCTCGGATCGCGGCCGTACTATAACGCCGAGCATGTGCCGCAGATGTTCATCGCAACGGGTGGCCCGATGTTCGGCGCAAAGTCCGAGGTCGAAAAGAACCCTTGGACCATGGCCGCGTGGCTCGCCTATAACACCGAAGCCGCGATCTATGCGGCGTTCATCAAGCAGAAATTCCCGGACGCCAAGATCGCGCTGCTCAACGATGACAGCGGCGGTCCATTCTTTGCTGATGCGTTCCTGAAGTCGGCCAAGGAGCTTGGTCTCAACATCGTCGCTCGCGAAGAACACACCTATAGCGAACCGACGATCAACGCGAAGATCAGCCGACTTGCCGCTTCGGGCGCCGATCTGTTCGTCGATGCGACCACGCCAAAATTCGTCGTGCAGGCTCTCAAGCAGATGGCGGCAATCAACTGGAAACCGGTGCACATCATCTGGGGTGTCGGATCGAGCATCGGTGGCGTGTTCGAGCCGGCCGGCGTCGAGACCGCCAAGGGCGTCTATAGCGGCCAGTGGATGAAGGATCAGACCAACCCGGTCTACGCCAACGACGAAGACATGAAGCTCTACGTCGCCAAGCTCAAGCAATATGGCGGCTCGCTCAATCCCGCCGACCAGAATGCGGCGGCCGGCTGGTACGCCTGCCACGCGACCAAGGGCCTGTTCGAGCGGATGGAGCAGCCGACCCGCGAGGCCTTCATGAAGGCAGCTCGCAGCATGAAGAACCAGAAGGAGCCGCTGATGCTCGATGGCATCACGCTGAACACCAATGGTGCCGAAGACGGCTACCCGATCGAGTCCGTGCAGATCTCCCAGTTCGACGGCGTGAAGTTCGTGCCGGTCGGCCCTGTCCTCAATTACGAGGGCAAGACGCCGCTCTACGAACCCCCAGCCAAGTCGCAATGACACGTCGTAACGAGGAGACAACGTCCATGACCAACAACACATTCAAGACCATCGGATTCATCGGGCTGGGCGCCATGGGCAGTCAGATGGTGAAGCATCTGAAGGGGATCGCCGACATTCTCGTCTACGATACCGATGCGGCCCGTGCGGCTGAGGCCGCTAGGGCAAGCGGTGGCCGGATCGTCGACGGTGTGAGCGGCATGAGCTCGGCTGATGCGGTGATCCTGATGCTGCCGACAAGCGCGATCGTCGATCAGGTGCTGCATGGCGCCGATGGCGGCAGGGGACTGCTCGATTATCTGCCCGCCGGCGCCATGGTGATCGACATGAGCTCGTCCGCGCCGACCAATTCGGTCGCGAACGCGGAGATCGCTGCCAAAAAGGGAATCCGCTTCATCGACGCGCCGGTCTCCGGTGGTGTCAAAGGCGCGGAGGCCGCAAGCCTGGCGATCATGGTCGGCGGTACGCAGGTTGATTTCGATCGGGCGCTGCCGGTGCTGCAGAAGATGGGCGCCAAGGTCTTCCTGGTCGGCAAGGTCGGGTCGGGCCACGCGGTCAAGGCACTGAACAACCTGCTCGCCGCCACGGCCTTTGCCGCCACCAGCGAAGTCTTCGCGGTCGGCGCCAAGTTCGGTCTTGATCCAGCGACGATGCTCAAAGTGATCGATGCGTCGTCCGGCCAGAGCTTCCAGACCACCCATGTCTGGCAGAAGGCGGTCATCGACCGCACTTTCCAGTTCGGCTTCGCGCTCGCGTTGATGGAGAAGGATGTCCGCGTGGCAATGTCGCTGTTCGACGCGATGGGATCCGATGCCCAGCTCTCGCGCACGACGGCCGCGATCTGGGCCAAGGCGCTGGCAAGCGCGGCGCCCGGCTCGGACATGACGGTCGTCGCCAAGCAGGCTGAAGCGGCCCTCGGCCTGTAACGCCGGGGAGATTGGAGAAGCAGCTTCCCTTAGCCCTCACCGTGGGGACGAAGATCGCATGAACGGCTCAACGGCTCATCTCTCCCCGCGGACGGCGCCGGCTTCCACGGCGCCGCCGAAGCTGGCGGTGGACAATCTGTCGCTCAGGTTCGGCGGCCTCGTTGCGATCAATGCACTATCGTTCCAGGTCAGGCGGGACGTCATCTGCGGCCTGATCGGCCCCAATGGCGCCGGCAAGACCAGTTTGTTCAATTGTGTCAGCCGCCTCTACAATCCGACGGAAGGCAGGATCACCTTCGACGGAACTGACATCACACACTATCGGTCGAAGGACATCGCGAAACTCGGCATTGCTCGTACGTTCCAGAACCTGGCGCTGATGAAATCGCTGACGGTCCTGCAGAATGTGATGCTCGGAGGCTATCACCACGGTCGCACCTCGCTGTTCCGCGCGCCGTTCGTGCCGGTGTCGCGGCGGTCCGAAGAAGCCGCCCAGCGCCGCGCGGCGATGGAACTGCTGGCGCGCCTGCAACTCGATCACCTGCACGATGAACGCATCGACAGCCTGCCTTATCCGACGCTCAAGCGGGTCGAGCTTGCCCGCGCGCTGGCGTCTCGTCCCTCGCTCCTGATGCTGGACGAGCCGGCTGGTGGGCTGTCGCATTCGGAGGTCGATGAACTCGCGCGGACCCTGGTCCGGGTGCGTGACGAATTCGGCATGACTTTGCTGTTGGTCGAGCATCACATGGGCATGGTGATGAATGTCTCGGACGACATCGTCGTGTTGGACTTCGGCAACAAGATCGCCGAAGGCAAACCGGCCGACGTGAAGTCGGACCCTCGCGTCATCCAGGCCTATTTGGGGAAACAGCGTGAACGTTCTCGAAATCAAGGGCGTTAGCGCCGGCTACGGGCGCATCCCGGTGCTGCACGACGTTTCGCTCGCGGTCGGCGAAAAGAGCATCGCCGTGCTGCTCGGCGCCAACGGTGCAGGCAAGACGACGACGCTGCGCGCCGTCAGCGGTATGGTCAAATATACGGGACAGATCCTGCTGGACGGCAAGGACCTGAAGGGACTGGGCCCCGACCGGATCGCGCGCCTGGGCATCGCCCACGGCGTGCAGGGACGCGGCACCTTCAGCGACCTGACCGTCGAGGACAATCTGGCGGTCGGCGCCTTCCGTCGCCGCGACAAGGCTGAGATCGCAGCGGATATCGAGCAGATGTACGCGCTGTTTCCTCGCTTGCGCGAGCGCCGCAAGCAGAAGGCGGGTAGCCTCAGCGGCGGCGAACAGCAGATGCTGGCCGTCGGCCGGGCGCTGATGCTCAAGCCGCGGGTAATGCTGCTCGACGAGCCGTCGCTCGGGCTCGCGCCGGTCATCATCGATGACCTCTACGAGGCGTTGCAACGCGTCAACCGATCGCAGGGCATCGCGATGCTGATCGTCGAGCAGAACGCCAATCTGGCTTTGGAGATTGCCAATGACGCCTACGTGCTTGAGACCGGCTCGATGGTGCTGTCGGGCACGGCCCGAGATGTGTCCGAGAACGACGGCGTCCGCGCTGCCTATCTTGGTGACTGAATATCCGCGACCGGTCTTTGCTCATGCAGGCTACTCCAATAACTGAATAGAGAAGCTGACGATGCAGTACTTCTTTCAGCAGATCGTCAACGGCATCGGGGATGGCGCGATCTACGCGTCGCTGGGCCTTGCCCTGGTGCTGATCTATCGAACGACGAACATCGCCAATTTCGCCCAAGGCGAGATGGCGACATTCTCCGCCTACATAGCCTGGCAGATGGTCGATTGGGGCGTGCCGTTGTGGTGGTCGTTTCTCATTGCCATCGTTGTATCGATGATCGTTGGCGTGCTGGCCTATCTGCTGCTGGTCCGGTCGGTTCAGCACCGGGATGAATTGACGATCGTCATCGTCACGCTCGGCCTGTTCCTGGCCTTCAATAGTTTCAACGGCGCGATCTGGGGATTTCTGCAGCTCTCATTGCCGAGCCCGTTCCCCGAGAAGAGCGTCGCCATCGGCGCGCTCAGGTTCAATGCCGAACTGGTCGGCACGATCGTAATTCTGATTGCGATCTCGAGCGGCATGTTCCTGCTGTTGCAGCATACGCGGCTCGGCACCGCACTCCGCGCCTCGGCCTCCAATGCCACATCCGCGATGCTGGTCGGCGTTCCCTTCACGGCGATGATGGCGATCGGATGGGGACTGGCGGCCGGGCTCGGGGCGGTGTCTGGCCTGTTGGTCGGTCCGAAGCTGACGCTCGATCCCAACATGATGGGCGCCATCATCATCTACGCCTTCGCTGCGGCCGTGGTCGGCGGATTGACGAGCTATCGCGGCGCGGTTGTTGGCGGTGCCATCGTCGGCATCTCGCAAGCCCTATCGATGGCTTATCTTCCCTGGCTCGGTTCCGATCTGCAGATCCTGCTGCCGCTGATGCTGATCGTCGCTGTGCTGATCATCAAGCCTGAAGGTCTGTTCGGCAGCACCGTGGTGGTGCGCGTATGAGCAGCATCGGAATTCCTGCCATGCAATCGGTTCGGCACGGCGATGTGGCCGTCACCAAGATCGGTATCGGCTTCGTACTGGCGGTGATCCTCCTCGGCATGCCGCTTGTGATTCCTGAATATCAGACATTCCAACTGACCGGCGTGATGACCTATGCCGTGGCGGCGCTGGGCCTCAACCTGATCACTGGCTATGTCGGGCAGGTCTCGCTCGGCCACAATGCCTTCTTTGCTTTGGGGTCGTATGCCGCCGTGCTTAGCGTCGTGTATCTGGGCGTCAACGATGTCCTGGGGGTTCTGATTGCGGCGATTGTCACATTCATCGCTGGCGTGCTGGCGGGTTATCCGGCCAAACGGTTGCGGGGGCTCTATCTGGCCTTGATCACGCTGATCCTCGCCGTATCCGTCATCCCACTGGTCAAGCAGTTCAAGGCCTATACCGGCGGCGCGGCCGGCCTGATGGTCGACAAGCCGGTGCCGCCGGCATGGTTCACCCTGGGCCAGGATGCATGGATCTATTACATGGTGCTGGCGTTTACCGTCGTTGTCTTCTGGCTGGTCAGGAACTTCGTCGGCGGCAGTAATGGCCGGGCGCTGGCCGGCATCCGCGAAGGCGAACTGGCCGCGTCATCGATGGGCGTCGATGTCAACAGGCTCAAGGTGATCGTGTTCGGGGTTGGTTCGATGCTGGCCGGCGTCGGTGGTGCACTCGCGACCTTTACGATCGGTTTCATTGGCCCGGACTCGTTCACGCTGATGCTGTCGATCAGCTTCCTGGCGGCCATCGTCGTGGGCGGGCTCGGAACGATCTGGGGAGCTTTGGTCGCCGGCCTGTTCCTGCAGTTCGTGCCGTCCTACGCCTCGGATCTCGGCCAGGCGTTCTCCGGTGCGGTCTATGGTGGTATCCTGATTGCGTGCATGACTCTGATGCCGAACGGGATCGTCGGCTCGCTCATGAAGATTACCAGCAGTCGGCGCGAGGCCAGGAAAGTTGCCGATAGAGCTGCTGCGAAAAGCGCCGAGAAAACGGCTGTGAAAGCCGCTGCCGATCGGGGCGTACGTGCCACCTGATCGCTCCGCCGGCTACTCATGAAAGATGCGGCTCGGCCGGTGGCTGCGACAACGATGGAAGGAAAGACCATGACTGTACAAGTTCAAATCGATGGAGGGCTGAAGGAATCCGTGAGCGAGGCGGACAGCTCCATGCGCCTTGGACCGACGCTTCAACTGTTGAATGGCGAATGGGTCGGCAGCGTCGATGGTCGCACGCTGGCGGTCGAATGCCCCGCCACCAAGACGACGATTGCCCATACCCCGCGCGCGTCAGCGCAGGACGTCGAACGCGCGGTGATCGCTGCGGAAAAGGCCTTCGTGAGCTGGAAGAAGGTGACGCCGTCCCTGCGCGGCAAGGCGCTGCTCAAGGTCGCCGACGAGCTTGAAGCCCGCGTTGAAGAATTGGCCCGCATCATCGCCCACGAAACCGGCAATGCTCTGCGTACTCAGGCGCGTCCGGAGGCGCTGACCTGCGTGGAGGTCTTCCGCTACTTTGGCGGTCTGGCAAGCGAACTGAAGGGCGATACGCTGCCGCTGGGCGATGACATCTTGAGCTACACGAGGCGTGAGCCGCTCGGCGTCGTTGGCGCCATCGTGCCCTGGAACGCGCCGGCGACATTGTCGTCGATCAAGATCGCACCGGCCGTGTGCGCCGGCAACACGCTGGTGCTCAAGCTGGCCGAAGACGCGCCATTCGCCGCCTTGTTCATCGCCGAGATCTGCAACCGGCATCTGCCGCCCGGCGTGTTGAATATCGTGACCGGCCTTGGTCCAGAATGCGGCGCAGCGCTCGCCACTCATCCGCGCATCAGCAAGCTGTCGTTCACCGGCTCAACTGCGGTCGGCCGCAGCATCCTGGCTGGCGCGGCGGACCGCATCGTGCCGGTGTCGCTCGAGCTTGGCGGCAAAAGCCCAGCTATCGTCTGCGAAGATGCCGACGAGGATTGGGTGGTTCAGGGCGTCGCATCCGCGATGCGCTTCACGCGGCAAAGCCAGTCATGCACCGCCGGATCGCGCCTGTTCTTGCACCGGTCGATCTACGACAAGTTTCTCGACAAGCTGGTCGCGCTGATGAACAGCTACAAGATCGGTAATCCTCTCGACGAAGCCACCGACATGGGGAGCCTGATCAACAACAAGCAATATGGTCGGGTCTGCGGTTACATTGAAGACGGCATCAAGAACAAGGACGTCAAGCTGATCGCCGGCGGCCTGCCGCCGAAGGAGGGCCCGTTGAGCGCCGGCTATTTCACCATACCGACGCTGTTCGCCAGCACGTCGAACAACTGGCGTCTTGCTCGGGAGGAAATCTTCGGCCCGGTGCTGGTGGCGATCCCCTGGACCGACGAGGCCGAGGTGCTGAAGATGGCCAATGACAGCCACTACGGCTTGGCCGGCTATGTATTCTCGCGCAACACGTCGCGCGCCATCCGGATGGCCCATGAGATCGATTCCGGCTGGGTCCAGGTCAACCAGGGCAAGGGCCAGATCATGGGCCAGCCCTATGGCGGCTTCAAGCAGAGCGGGCTCGGCAAGGAGATGTCGCTGGGTTCGATGCTCGAGGGCTTTTCGCGGTTGAAGACCGTAACGGTCAACTTGACGCTCTGATCGGCTTGCGTGGATTGGGGGAAACCGGGTACCGGTTTCCCGTCAATGACGGAACGCGCTTTGCGTGGAGATCATGCATGGAGGCAGACTGAAGCGCGATCGCTATTCGAACTGAAGCTATTTCCTTTTGCGTCGGGGACCTAAACGTGTCGACCATGGCCCGGACGATCGCCTTCCGAAGTTGCCAAGGACCCATGTAGTGACCGAAATGAAGGTGAGCGACCGCATTTACAGTGTTGTCGAAAGGCAGATCAGCCAGCGCGAGTTGCTGCCTGGGGATCCGGTCGACGAAGAAAACCTGATGATCCAATTCGGCGTGTCGCGTACGCCGGTGCGCGAGGCCATTCTGCGCCTCAAGGCCGAGGGGCTGGTGTCCAGCATCTCCCGCGGCGGCGCCATCGTGTCGAAGATGGATTTCGCACAGCTCCTGTCGGTGTGGGAGTTGCTGGCGGAGCTCGAAGGGCTATCGGCCCGCTACGCCTGCGAACGCATGACCAGCAAGGAGCGCGAGGCCTTGGCTGACGCCCATAAGGCGTCCCGCAGCGTTGTCGAACGTAACGACGCGCTCGGCTGGCAGCAGGCCAACATGGCGTTTCATGAGGTGCTGTATGCGGGCTCCCGCAATCCGTATCTCCGCCAGGAGATCCTGCGCATGCGTACGCGAACCAGCGCCTATCGCAATCATTCGTTCGATGCGATGGGCTACATCAGTAAAGCTTATCAATATCATGGCCTCATCCTCCAAGCCATTCTCGAACAGGATCCATCCGCCGCCGCCAAGGCGGCTACGGCGCACCTGACGCCCGGCGAGGGAGCGCCTGGCGTGATGGAAATCATGCATAAGCTTCCGAAGGCTCTGCTAGGATGAGCCACTGGCCGCCTGCTGAGAGCAGGCTGGCCGATTTCAGACCCGGGCTCGATCCGGCGGCATGGTGGGATCGCCGCTTTCCGTCTCGGCGAACCCCGCCTGCAGAACCTCCTCGCGCTTGTGACGGAGATGGGTGCGCAAGATGTGGGAGAGGCCGACGCCGTCGCGACGCTGCAGCGCGTTGAGGATCGCTTCGTGCTCATGAAGCGCTAACGCCCAACGGTCCGACGTCATCGGCGTGACATAGCGCGCGCGCCGAATACGCGCGGTGACCGAATTGTACAGACCGACGAGCACGGGATTGCCGGCCGCCGCCACGATCGCCTCGTGGATGGCTCGGTTGCAGCGGTAGTACTGAATCAGATCGCCGTTACGATAGTGATGTGCCATCGCGGCATGCGCAGCGGCGATCTCACCGATTTCTTCCTCAGTGACGCGCTCACATGCAAGCTCGCCGGCCAGGGCTTCGAGCCCCTGGCAGACCTCGAACAGGTCACGCATGTCCTTGTCAGTAAGCCTGGCTGCGCGGGAGCCGCGGTTTGGCAGCAACTGCACAAGGCCTTCGGCCGCCAGCACTTTGAGGGCTTCGCGCAGCGGTGTGCGCGAGATCTGCAGCCGTTCGCATAGATCGCGCTCGGGGATTCGGGCGCCAGGCGGAATTTCGCCGTCGAGCAGGATCGCGCGAATGCGGCTAACGACCTCCTCATGCAGCATTTCGTCGAGCCTCCGATTTGAATTCAAAAATGAAGAATATCGACCTAATCGCCCAAGTTCCAGCTTGATAATTCCCTATTTTGCATTCAAAGTTAGGAAAACGACTGGGTAGAGGAAATGGATCAGGACGTGGCGGAAGATCTCGTTTTCGAGGTCGCGAGCGGCATTGGACGGGTCACGTTCAATCGCCCTCAGGCCAGAAACGCCTTCACTTTCGAAATGTACGAGCGGCTCGCCGAAATCTGCGAGCAGGCGAACAGCAATCAGGCAATCAAGGTGCTGGTGCTTCGCGGCGCTGGCGACAAGGCCTTCGCGTCGGGAACGGACATCAACCAGTTCCGTGCCTTCACGACACCGCAGGATGCAGTCGATTACGAGAACCGCATCGACCGCGTGCTCACCACGCTCGAGCAGTGCCGCGTGCCGACGATCGCCGCGATCAACGGCTTCTGCACCGGCGGCGGTGCCGGCATCGCCGCGGCCTGCGATCTGCGCATCGGCACCAGAAGCGCACGGATCGGCTTTCCCATTGCCCGAACGCTCGGCAACTGCTTGTCGATGTCGAATGTCAGCCGGCTCGCCGCTCTCGTTGGACCGGCGCGCGTCAAGGATCTGATCTTCACGGCGCGGCTGGTCGAAGCCGCCGAGGCCGCGGCGATCGGCCTGCTCACGGAGGTGGTCGATGATCTCGCGGCGCTCGACGGGCGCGCCGACGAGGTCGCCCGGCTCCTTGCCGGCCACGCACCGCTGACGCTCAACGCGACAAAGCAGGCGGTTGCACGCTTGCAGAAGCGGCTGACGCGCGAGGAGGGCGAGGACCTCATCGTCATGTGTTACGTGAGCGAGGATTTTCGCGAGGGGCTGGACGCGTTTCTCAACAAGCGTGCACCGCAATGGCGCGGGCGATAGGGATATGACGATGCAAGGCAACCAATCGCAGCCCGCTGCCCGTCCGCAAGGACCGCTCGCCGGCCTCAAGGTCGTCGACCTCACCCATGTCATGGCGGGACCGACCTGCACGCTGATGCTCGCCGACATGGGCGCCGATGTCATCAAGATCGAGAAGTGGCCGAATGGCGATGACACCCGCTATTCGGTGCCGCCGAAGATTGGCGACGAGGCGGCCTCTTTCCTGATGATGAACCGCAACAAGCGCGGCGTGGTGCTGGACCTGAAAACCGCCGGCGGGAAGGAGGTGCTGCGGCGGCTGATCGCACGTGCCGACGTGCTGGTCGAGAATTTCGCGCCGGGTGCCATGGAGCGGCTGGGCTTCGGCTATCAGGCGTTGCACGAGGAATTCCCGGCGCTGATCTATTGCTCGCTCTCGGGCTTCGGCCGCACCGGACCCTACAAGCATCGCCGCGGCTTCGATCTGGTCGCCCAGGCCATGAGCGGGATCATGAGCTTCACCGGCGAGCGGCCAGACGGCCCGCCTGTGAAGTGTGGTCCACCCCTATCGGACATTACCGCCGGCCTCTTGGCCTGCATGGGAATTCTGGCTGCGTACGCGCATCGGCTGAAGACCGGTGCAGGGCAGTGGGTCGAGACCTCGCTGTATGAGGCGGCGCTGGTGCAGACCTACTGGCAATCGACCATCGCGCTCGCCACCAACACGGCACCGCGCGCGATGGGCTCGGCGCATCCGCTCAACGCGCCATACCAGGCATTCGAGGCTTCGGACGGCTGGCTTGTTGTCGGGGGCGCCAATAACAAGAATTGGCTGTTGATGCTGGAGGCGCTGGGCGCAGCCGAGCTTGCATCCGATCCGCGCTTCGTGACCGGTGCCGATCGCATGGCGCATCTGAAGGAGCTCGAAGCGGTCTTGAGCGAGCGCTTCCGCACGGGGACACGGGCGCACTGGCTCACGCTCTTGGAAGAGAAGGGCGTGCCATGCGGTCCTGTACACGACATGCTGGAAGCGCTGAACGATCCGCAGACGCTTGCACGCGAGATGGTCGTCGAGGTCGAGCATTCGACACTCGGACCGGTGAAGACGATTGGGCTCCCGGTCAAGTTCTCCGTGACACCGGGAAAAGTGCGTTCGGGCGCGCCGGTCTATGGTGAGCATACGCGCGAGGTGCTGTCCGAGTATGGGTTCGATGACAGTCAGATCAAAGCGCTCGAGAAAGAAGGCGCAATCGTCTCGGCAGCAGGTGGTCGATAAAAGCCGGTCGCGCAACGTCGCGACAGGCCGATACGACAAACAAAACAGGCAAAAAATCAGCCGGAGGAAACCATGGACGTCACGTCGAGATTTCTGCTGCCTGCCGCCGCAATCCTGCTCGCCGGCACGATTCCGGCGGGCGCCGCCTGGCAGCCGCAGAAGCCGATCGAGTTCGTCGCGACCGCAGGGCCGGGCGGCGGCACCGACAATCTGGCGCGTGCGGTCCAGAACATCATCACCAAGTACAAGCTGACCGACCAGCCGATCGTGGTCGTCAACAAGGGCGGCGGCAGCGGTGCGGAAGGTTATGTGTACGGCAAGGCTTCGGCCGGAGATCCCCACAAGGTGATCTTCGGCACGTCGAACGCGTGGCAGCAGCCGCTCGTGTCCAAGGTCGCCTTCAACTACACCGATCTCACTCCGATCGCCGGGATGGCGCAGGATGAGTTCCTGCTCTGGGTCAAGCAGGACGCGCCGTACAAGACGGTCAGCGACTATCTGAAGGCGGGGGCCGCGAATGAATTCAAGATGGGCGGAGCGCAGTCGAAGGATACCGACGAGGTGCTGACCCGCATGATCGAAAAAGTCGGGCACATCAAGTTGACCTACATTCCGTTCAAGAGCGGCGCCGAGGCCGCTGTGCAGCTCGCGGGTGGTCATATCGACTCTCACGTCAACAACCCCTCTGAAAGCCTGGGGCAGTGGCGCGGCGGAACGCAGCGCCCGCTCTGTGTCTTCAGTCCAAAGCGATTGCCGCAGGGGCCCAAGGTCACCGCGACCGAAGGCTGGAGCGACGTGCCGAGCTGCGTCGAACAGGGACTCGACATCCCGCAATATGAGCAGCCCCGTACCGTCTGGCTGCCCGGCAAAGTCACGCCGGAGCAGGCTGCCTTCTATGTCGAACTCATGAAGAAGGTGCGGGCGACACCGGAATGGAAGGACTACATCGAGAAAACCTCGCAGGTCGATGCCTTCCTGACCGGAGCCGAGTTCGACAGCTACATCAAGCAGGACCTCGAGCATATCAAGCAGGTCGCGGCCGAGCAGGGGTGGCTCGTCAAGTGAGCCGGTCGGCCACGTCGAGCGAAACTATCCGGGGCTTAGCGCCGGGCTGGAGCAGTCGATGATCTCACGCCGTGCTCTCGAAATTGCAACCGCCATTCTCACCGGCAGCTTCGGTGTCGCCGTGGTCGTGTCCAGCTTCGACAATGGCATCGGCTGGTCGGCCGCCGGGGTCGATGCCGGCACCTTTCCGTTGCTGACCGGTGTGATCATCGTTGCTGGCAGCCTCTACAATCTCGCCCGCGGTGTCCTGCCGGGCGGCACGCTGGCAAGCGTTCCCGTGGCCATCACAGCAATCGAGCTGCGCCGCCTCGCAGGGCTGTTCGTGCCTGCCGCTCTCTTTGTGGCGCTGATCCCGATCGTCGGCATGTATGTGGGCTCAGCCGGCTACGTCTTCGCTGTGCTGGCGCTGCCGAGGCATCAATCGCTGCTTCGCTCGCTGGCAATGGCATTGGCCACGCCGCTCGCGCTGTATGTGGTGTTCGAGCGAATGTTCCAGGTGACGCTGCCGCACGGCGCGCTCGCCGCTGCGTTCGGGCTCTGAGGAGGAGAGCGAATGGAAAATCTCCAGGAGCTCCTGCACGGCTTCACGATCGCAGTCACCGTGCCGCATCTGGTGCTGATGGTGATCGGCGTCCTGCTCGGCATTCTCGTCGGCGTGTTGCCGGGCCTGGGCGCGCCGAACGGCGTGTCGTTGCTGTTGCCGCTGACCTTCGGGATGCAGCCGGTCTCGGCCATCATCCTGCTTTCGAGCATGTATTGGGGCGCGCTCTTCGGCGGCTCCGTCACCTCGATCCTGTTCAACATTCCCGGAGAGCCGTCGTCGGTCGCCACCACTTTCGACGGCTATCCGATGGCGCGCGACGGCAGGCCGACGACGGCGCTTGCCACCGCGTTCGGTTCTGCCGCGTTCGGCGCCCTGGTCGGGGTCATTCTGATCACCTTCCTCGCATCGTGGGTGGCGCAGGTTGCGCTCGCCTTCGGGCCGCCGGAGTACTTCGCCGTCTATTTCCTCGCCTTTGCCAGTTTCGTTGGCATGGGCGGCGCGGCGCCGATCAAGACGGTGGTCGCTCTCGCGATTGGTTTTGCGATTGCTGCGATCGGCATCGATACCGTCTCCGGCAGCGTACGCCTGACAATGGGGATCGACGAGCTCGTGAAAGGCGTGAGCTTCGTCGTGGCGGTGATGGGATTATTCGGCATCGGCGAGCTGCTGGTTGCCGTCGAAGAGGAGTTTCACGCACGCGGGGTCTCCTCAAGGATCGACTGGAAAGAAGTCTTCCGCGCGGTCGTCCGCCTGCCGCGGCATGGCATCGCTCTGCTGCGCAGCGCGGCTATCGGATGCTGGATGGGGATCACGCCGGGCGGCCCGACCGCGGCGTCCTTCATGAGCTACGGCATCGCCCGACGCTTCTCGCGGCGCGGCCGCCATTTCGGCACGGGCGAAGTTGAGGGGATCATCTCCCCGGAGACCGCCGATCACGCGGCCGGCACCAGCGCGCTTCTGCCCATGCTGTCGCTCGGCATTCCCGGCTCGGCGACCGCCGCGGTGATGATGGGCGGCTTGATGATCTGGGGCCTCAATCCCGGGCCGATGCTGTTCGTCGACCAGAAGGATTTCGTCTGGGGCCTGATCGCCTCGATGTATGTGGGCAACATTGTCGCCGTCGCGCTCGTGCTGCTCACCGTTCCGATATTTGCGGCCTTGATGCGGATTCCGTTCGTCATCATTGCGCCCCTGATCGTGATCATCTGTGTCGTCGGCGCCTATTCGGTGTCGAACTCCTATCTCGATGTCGTCATGATGCTCGGCTTCGGCGTCGTCGGCTATCTCTTCAAGAAGCTGTTCTATCCGCTCGCTCCGCTCGTGCTCGCGATCGTTATCGGCGACAAGGCCGAGGATGCCTTCCGGCAGTCGATGCTGATGTCCAAGGGATCGCTCGGGGTGTTCTTTGCCAACCCTCTCGTGACGAGCCTTGTCTTGGCCGGGCTGGCGCTGGTGCTGCTTCCGCTCGCGCTGCAGATCGCGCACGTCCGGCGCAAACCGGGTGAGCGCAAGTCCATTGCGCCAGGTCCCGAAGATAGCAGGTCTCGACCAACAGCAACCTCGGCGGCGCAAACACCGCGATAATGCCGATGCCTCCGTCGCTGTTCGCAATCGCGGACAGGGGCAGCATCTATCTCAATGGCCGCGCCGATCTCGCACCTGCTTCGCGCGGGATGCTGGAGTTGCTTGCATTCGGCTCGATCTACGGTGCCGGTGCTGTGGTCACCATGAGCGCAGCCGATCCATCAGCATCGTTTGATCCCTTGAACCCGTCATTCATTACCAAGCCAAGTACGTCGTTCGATCTTGGTCAATCCATTCCATTCCGTTGCATGCAGACGATCCGGTGCCGGTTCGTCTCTACGCGCTGAATGGCGACATTCTCAATCTGACGGCGGGGGACATCGTTACAAACTTTGATGGCACAGTCTCGTCCTACCGAGCAAAACCCATTTCGATAAAGGCGGGGAGGGATATCGTCAACGTGTCGGGCTTCATGCTGAACAACAATCTCACCGACGTTTCGCTGGTGTCGGCGGGGCGCGATGTCATCTCATGGCAATTTCGAGGTCGCCGGCCCCGGACTGCTGCTGGTCTCCGCCGGACGCAACATCACCGAGGACCAGGGTTCGATCACCAGCATCGGTCCGCTTGTGGTCGACGACGCCAGGCCCGGCGCTAGCATTTTGCTATGCCGGCGACATCACGATGTTCGGCGGCTTGGTGGAGCTGCTTGACACGGCGCTCTTGCAGGTGCCATTAATAGTCCGAACGATCGATCTAAGAAAGCGCGCGGGAGATTAAAGGGAGGAGTCATGTCTGGTCAGTCGCCAAACCCGGATTATCGCACGCTGATTGAACCGACGCGGGTTCGCAGTGTGGTGTATCACGACCCGCAGATCTTTGAGCAGGAACTGGAGCGCATCTGGCATCGGACGTGGGTCTATGTCGGCCACATCAGCGAGGTCCCGAATAAAAACGACTATGTGACGAAATCCATCGGGTCGACTCCGGTGCTGATGGTTCACGATCGCGATGGCAAGATCAGTCTACTTCTGAACAAGTGTCCGCATCGCGGCAATCAGCTCTGCGCCTACCGGCAAGGCAACCGCGGCACGTTCACGTGCCCTTATCATTCCTGGACATTCGCCAATACGGGAGATCTGATCGGCTATGCCTATGCCGACGGCTACGGCGATGCAGACAAGTCGGGGTTCTCGCTCGGCAGGGTGCCGCGCGTCGGCATCTACCGGGGGTTCGTCTTCGGATCTTTCGCGAACGAGGGGCCGTCCCTGGAGGAACACCTCGGCGGTGCGACGGCCTCGATCGACCAGCTGTTGGAAAACTCGCCCGAAGGCGAACTCGAGCTGACCGCAGGCTTCCTGCAGCACCGTACCAAAGCGAACTGGAAGTTCATGCTCGAGAACGAGACGGACGGCTACCATCCGGCGTTCGTCCACGGGTCGGTGTTCCAGGTTACCGACAGTGGCATCGGCAAGCTCTACGGTCCGCAGTCCACCGCGCTCACGCGTGATTTCGGCAATGGCCACACCGAATTCGACTTGCGGCCGGAGTGGCGCCGGATCGGCAAGCCGCTCGAGTGGTTCGGCACCAGCGAGACGCGCTTTCCGCAATACGTGAAGGCGATGGAGCAGGCTTATGGCGCCGAGCGGGCGCGCAGGATCATGATCGACGGGACGCCGCACATCATGATCTTTCCCAATCTGTTCATCGCCGAAATCCAGTTGTTCGTGCTGCAGCCGATCGCCGTCGACGAGACAATCCAGCATGTCACCGCGCTACAGTTCAAGGGAGCGCCCGAGCTCAATCGGCGCTTGCGCCAGCAGACCATGGGCTCGGTCGGCCCGGCCGGGCTGCTGCTTGCCGACGATACCGAGATGTATGAGCGCAATCATCGCGGTGCAGTGATCAATGACCCTGAATGGGTCACGCTAACACGCGGCCTGCATCGCGAGCGCCGGGACGAAAACGGCTACCTCGTCGGTCATTCGACCGACGAGGTGCCGCAACGCGCCATCTGGCGTCACTATACCGAACTGATGACGGCGTGAGGTTGGTATGCCGCAGTCTACAGCCACCGCAATGTTGCATCTCGAAGCGGAACAAACGGATCTTCTGCGACGCGTCGAGCAGTTTCTGTTTCTCGAAGCCCGCCTTCAGGACACCCATGCCTATGACGAGTGGGAGGCGTTATGGGCGGACGATGCGACATACTGGGTGCCGGCCAATGGATCGGATACCGATCCGGAGCGGCAGATGTCGATCATCTACGATAACCGCTCGCGTATTGGCGTGCGTATTGATCAGCTCAAGACCGGGCGCCGCCATACCCAGACGCCGAGGTCGGAGCTGGCGCGGATCATCTCGAATGTCGAACTCGTCACTCAGGTCGGTGACGAGATCGAGGTGAGGGCGAATGCGTTCATCTTCGAGGATAACCTGCGCGGCGAAACCCTCTGGGCGTCACGCAATGAATATCGCCTGCGGATCACAGATGGTGGTTTCAAGCTTGTGCGGAAAAAGGTCGGTCTTGTGAACAACCACAAGCCGATCTTCACCCTGTCCTTTCTCATTTGAGTGTCGCGGCGAACGACGGAGGCGAACATGACATCAGAGCTCAAGACGGCCTTGGGGTACGAGTGCTGGGTCGCAGAAGGACCGGTTCTTCTAGATTATGCTGACCATGTCGCGACATTGACCCTCAACCGGCCAGAGTCTTCGAACGGGATGAATATCGCCATGATGCAGGCGATCCACGAGGCGGTGATGCGCTGCCATGGCGACCCGCGCGTGCGCGTCGTACATGTACGAGGTGCCGGAGCGAATTTCTGTGCCGGCGGAGATGTGCGTGAGTTCGCATCCAAGGGAGAGGCGCTGGGTGACTTCCTGCGCACAGTGACGGCTTATCTGCAGATGGCTGTGGGTGGACTGATCCGCCTGAACGCCACAGTGGTGAGTGAAGTGCAGGGCTATGCGGCAGGCGGGGGCGGGCTTGGTCTTGTCTGCGCGTCCGACCTCGTCGTGGCGGCGAAGTCCGCCAGGTTCATGGCGGGCGCCACCCGGGTCGGAATGGCGCCCGATGGTGGTGCCTCGGTTATCCTGCCGCGTTTGGTGGGTTTCCGGCGGGCCGCGGAGATTGTTTTGACCAACCGCGTGCTCGGAGCCGAGGAAGCCCAGGCTATTGGTTTGATCAACAGTATCGTTCCTGACGATGGGCTCGCGGGAGAGACGCGCAAGCTCGTCGGGAGGCTGGCCGCCAACGCTCCCAGGGCGAGTGCGGCCGCCAAGCGGCTGCTCTGGAGCGGGATCGGCCTTAGCGTCGAGTCCTGCCTTCCCGAGGAGGCGCGGACGGTGGCAGAGCTGTCGTCCACCGCTGATGCGCGAGAAGGTTTGGCAGCCGTGCTTGAAAAGCGCACGCCGAATTTTACCGGAGCTTGATCGAAGATGCCGGGAGGGCGCTTGCAGCGGGCTCTCGTGACCGGTGGCGCGAGGGGTATCGGGGCGGCCATCTGTCGTCGCTTCGCCGCCGACGGCTTCGCAGTCACGCTCTGTGACCTTGACGCGGAAAGCGCTGGGGTGGTCGCCGGCGGGATCGGCGCCGATTTCGAGGCGATCGACGCGACGGACAATGCCGCCGTTGCGCGCTTCGTTGCCAAGAGAGGTCCGTTCGAGGTGTTGGTCAACAATGTCGGTGTCGATCAGCACGCCTTCTTCACCGAAACCGGCCCGCAAGATTGGCGCCGCCTGATCGCGGTGAACTTGGAAGCCACATTCGCCTTCACCGTCGGTGTCCTGCCGGCGATGCAACGGGCGGGTTATGGCCGTGTCATCAACATCGCGTCGGAAGCCGGGCGGCTCGGTTCGAAGGGCGGGGCGGTCTATGCAGCCGCCAAGGCCGGGGTGATCGGATTCACCCGGTCGATTGCGAGGGAGAACGCCCGGTACGGCATCACAGTGAACGCCGTTCTGCCGGGACCAATCCGTACTCCGATGGTCGAGGAGGCGATCGCGCAGTTTGGTGACAAGCTGCGACGCGACATGGCAAGCCTGACGCTCCTGAGGCGTCTCGGCGAACCGGATGAGGTCGCGGCGGCCGTATCCTTCTTTGCTTCGCCGTCCGCATCGTTCGTGACCGGTGAGGTGTTGGGCGTGTCCGGCGGCATGGGGTGTGGTGTCTGCTGAGCCGGAGGGCCGCGCGGAACGGATCAGCGGCCGCTCGTTCGCTCTGCAACGAAGCGACCGAGTTCGGTCAGCGATTCGTGGCTCTGCAGTAACTCACCAAACATCTGAAAATGATGGAACATGTGGTCCCATACGCGCACCTTCACGTCCACGCCGCTCTGCTGCGCCCGCGCCGCCAGTAGAAAGGCATCGTCGAGCGTGATGTCGTGGTCGCCGGCGTGGATCAGGATCGGTGGCAGGCCGGCAAGGTCGGCATCGACCGGTGAGGCTGATGGTGCTGATACGTTGCCGTTACGGCCGAGATAGGCGCGGGCCATTGCAGCGAGTTGCGCTGGTTTTGAAAAGACATCGAGGGCGGCCCGGCTCGCATAGCTGGCACCACGCATGGTCAGATCGAGCCAGGGCGAGATCAGCGCCAGGCCGGACGGAAGCGGCAGGCTCATATCACGTGCGCGGAGCGCGATGTTCATGGCGAGCGCAGCGCCGGCGGAATCGCCACCGACGACAATGCGCGACGACGGCAGGCCCTGGCCGAGCAGCCAGAGATAGGCTGAGATCGCGTCCTCGGCCGCTGCGGGATATTTGTGTTCGGGGGCAAGCCGGTAATTGAAGCCGAGCACGCGTGCGTTGCTGGCGCGCGCAAGGCGCACCATCAAGCTGCTGTGGGAGCGGAGCGAGCCGACCTGGAAACCGCCGCCATGGCAGAACAGCACGACGCGGTCTGTGCAGCTTCCTGGTGGCGTGATCCACGCGGCCGCCATGGGTCCGATATGGATCGCTTCACCCAAGGTTTCGGAACCGTCGGCAAAGAGGGCATCAAAGCTCTCCCGAATGGAGGTCAGCGAGGCGGCCACACGCCATGAAGCGACCGCCGCCACGATACGGCTCTTGACGGCTTCGAGATCATCCCTGTCGTTCATGCAACCACCAATCGTCTGCTTGCAATCCAAGAAAGCACAATACATAGTTCGAACGTTCGATCTATAAATAAACGATAGGTCTCGGGCCACGGAGGAACATGTTGCGGTGGTGGGGGCGGGCAGGCCGCTGCCGCCCTGGCAATCCGGCTGCGCACCAAGGGGTTTCGAGGCAGGATCACGATTTATGGTGATGAGCCCTGGGCCCCGTATCAGCGTCCGCCGTTGTCGAAGAAGTATCTCAGCGGAGAGTGGGAAAGGGAGCGGTTGCTGCTTCGTTCGCCATCCTGTTGGAGCGACAATGACATCGACATCCGTGCTGGACGCGCGGTGACGTCACTCGACCCGGTGCGCCGACGCTCGGGCGCGGCGACGATTCGGTCGGCTTGGACGAAGCTCGCATTGACCACTGGCGCTTCGCCGCGGCCGTTACCATCCTGGCTCACCAATTTGGAAAACGTTTGCGAGCTCCGCTCGCTGCACGATGCCGAGCGCATGCAGCGCCACTTCAGGAAAGGCCGCAGGCTGTTGGTGATCGGAGGTGGCTTCGTCGGACTGGAGACGGCCGCCGTCGCCGCAGAAGCAGGCCTTCGTGTCACCGTTGTCGAAAGTGCTGCCCGCATCCTGGAACGCGCCGTCTGCCCGGCAACATCAGAATACTTCCGCCGGCTTCATTACGCCAAGGGCGTTCGTATCGTCGAGGGATGTGCGGTGAGACGGGTGGTCGGCGGCCCCGTGCGCGAAGCGGAGTTGACCTCCGGTGAGCGCCTTGAAACCGATCTGGTGCCTGTCGGCATCGGCGTTCTGCCCAATGCGGAGCTCGCCGCGCGTGCAGGTATCGACACAGCGGACGGCATCCTGGTGGATGAGCACGGCCGTACCTCGGCTGCGGATGTGTGGGCGGCGGGGGATTGCGCGCGGTTTCCGCTATGCGGCGAACTGATCCGCCTCGAGAGCGTTCAGAACGCTATCGAACAGGCTGAAGCGGTCGCTGATGACATGCTGGGCGAGGCCGCGCCTTACGCACCGGTGCCCTGGTTCTGGTCCGACCAGTATGATGCCAAGCTGCAGATTGCCGGCTGGAATCGCGGCTATACCGAGGTCGTTGCATGCGACACGGATCGTGGCCTGTCCAACTGGTATTACCGGGAAGGGCGCCTAGTCGCGGTGGATTCGATCAACGACGCCCGTACCTTCATGGTGGCGAAAAAGCTGCTGTCGCAAGGGATCAACGTCGATCCGTCGAAGCTTACCGATCAAGCGTTTGATCCCCGCAGTCTGCTCCCGTGAAGGCGCGAGGCCCGGGTGAAATCAGAATACTCTCGAATTCCTGTAGCCATCGAGGAAGAGGCTGACGCAGCGGTCGGCAAGATCAGTAGGCATCATGCGGCCGTCCGGCTTGAACCAGGTATATGTCCAGTTGATCATGCCAAAGAACAGCATCGCATCGACATGGGCGCTCGCCTCGTCCTTCGCTCGCTCCGGGCGGATTTTCGCCAGCATGTCGGTGACGATCGAGATCAGCTGGCGCTGTTTCTTAATGACGTCCTTTCTCACGTTGTTGGGCAGGAACTCCATGCAGGTCAGCATCACCACGTGCTTGTCACGGGAGACGGAATAGATCTGGAGGAAAAACCTGATCAGTTTCTGGAAACAGGCGATCTCATCCTCGCGTCCCGAAAGGATGTCGTCGCAGCCGGCCAGCAGCTTGTCGACATGTTCCGTCAGCATGAAGACGAGGATAGCTTCTTTCGATTCGAAGTAGTGGTAGAGGCGGGATTTTGAGCAGTCGCACGCGGCGGCGATATCGCCGATCGATGTCGCCGCATAGCCGCGGTTTGCAAACAGCCCAGCTGCCTGCTTGATGATCGAAGCCTGGATGGAGTCGTAGTCAGGGGAGCGAGGTCGTGTCACAGGTGTCCTGAAATAATCGTCCGAACGATCGGACTATACCGCCCGGTGGCTGACTTGGCAATTTTGCGACCGGTTTGACGCCGCCTCGTCACCGTCCAGGCGTGGCAGCGATCAGTGGCAGATGGGGTGGTGCCGAGATAGCGGACATGCTCGGCTGAGATATCGCTCAGGCGCGCGGTGCCGAGCAGTGTGGCGCGCTCCAGCTCGGTCCCGAGGATCGAGATGACATGGGCGATGCCGGGTTCGCCGGCGGCGGCGGCACCGTACAGCGTGTTGCGTCCCATCAGGACCGCGTTCGCGCTGAGCGCGCGCGGTTGATGATGTCCGTCCCGCGCCGGAATCCGCTACATGTCTGAAGGCCGCCGCCCTCCTGTCAGGCGCGCTCGGCACGATGCAGCACCCGTGTCGCCTTGGCTTCGTAGCGCGGCAAGGTCCCTTCCCGGAGACACTCGACGTCAACGCCCATGCCGAGATGGGCGCGCACCTCGCGCTTGATATCCGCAACGATCAGTTCGGCGGGGCGGCCGGCCGTATGTTGCGCCTCGACAGCGATGCACATCGTTCCGATCGTGATGCGCTCCTTGTCGACATAGATCTGCCAGGCCTCTTTCACTGTTCCCGGCGTCGCGGCGATGATGTCTTCGATCTGCGAAGGGAAGACGATGACCCCCTTGACTTTAATCATGTCGTCGCTGCGGCCAATGATGCGCCCGATCTTGCGCATGCCCCTTCGCCCGGAGCGACAGTCGAAGGGTGAGGTCGACAGCCGCACCAGGTCGCGCGTGCGCCAGCGCACGACCGGCGAGGCTTCGCGACACAGCGTCGTGATGACAATCTCGCCGACCTCGCCAGGGGCAACGGGGCGAAGCGTCACCGGATCAAGGATCTCGGTGATGATCGTATCTTCGTTGATGAGCTGCAGCTCGTCCTCGTCATGGGTGAAGGGGGTGGAAATCGCCAGCACCGGGCCGCCGGCTTCGGTTGTGCCGTAGATGTTCTGGCTCACGAAGCCTTCCGGCATTTCCGCTTCCAGCTGGTTGCGGAATTCGGCAGATACTGATTGTCCGCCAAGAATGGCGAGCTTCATCGTCCACTCCGCCTTGGGATCGATGCCCATCTGCTTGGCGGTGGTGACTAGCGACATCAGCCAAAGTGGTGACATCGAGGCGACGTCGTAGCTGTGGTCGCGCAGCCATTTCACCACGAGTTCGCCGCGACCGGGCCCGATCGGAAACGTGGTGCAGTCGAGCGCCGCGAAACCTACATCGAGTGCCGGTCCTCCGATCCAGAGACCGTAACCATAGCCCTGATAGGCGCGCTGGCCGCGCTGCACGCCAGCGGCCGTCAGGATCCGTGCCATCTGATAGGGCAGGAGCTGACCATAGTCGTGCTCCGTCATGCCGAATAGGACCGGCAGCCCGGTCGTCCCTGAGGTTGCCGTGAATCTCCGCACCGAGTCCATCGGCGTGGCCAGGAACGGGAATGGATAGCGGCTGTGCAGGGCGGATTTGTCGAGCAGCGGCGCATGCTCGAGCCCGTCCGCGGCGGCGAGGTCCGAGGGCTTCATGCCGGCGGCCGCGAAATGCGCGAGCCAGTCCGGCCGCTCGCCGAGGCGTCGGCCAAGCTTGCTCAGTCGCTCCTGCTGAAGGCGGCAGATGGCCGGATAGTCTAGGCATTCGATATCGGGGTGAAGCATCCCGGGTTCCTCCTGCGAATTCATCCCTGGCGACCGTGTGTTGGGAAACCACGGCAATTTTTCTCTTTCTTAGACCGAACGTTTGGTCTAAGTAAAGGACCAACGAGATATGCGAGCCACCGAAAGGATGGCCGTCAAGGGAACCAGCCGGTCGAACCGGCGGAGGAAACAACGTTCAAGGAGGTCGAATTGAACAAGCTGATCGTTGCACTTGTTGCGGCTGTATCGTGGGCCGCACCTGCGCTGGCCGAGGTCAGGATTGGAATCATTGTGTCCGCCACGGGGCCGGCGGCATCCGTCGGAGTGACGCAACAGCGGACGGTAAGTGTTCTGCCGCCGAAACTCGGCGGCCAGGATGTCCGCTACATTCTGATGGACGATGCGTCGGACACCTCGACGTCGATCACGGTCGCCCGCAAACTGATTACGGAGGACCGCGTTGACGTCATCGTCGGTCCGAGCCTGACCCCGAATTCGCTCGCGCTGCTGGATATCGTCGCCGAGACCGGGACGCCGATGATCAGCCTGGCCGGATCGGCCTTGATCGTCGAGCCGCCGGTTGACCGGCGGCGCTGGGTTTTCAAGACCCCGCAGAGCGATGCCCAGATGGCGTCCATTGTGCTCGATCATATGAAGCGTCGGAGCATCAAGTCGCTAGCGCTGATCGGGTTCAACGATGCGTATGGTGAAGGCTGGATCAAGGTGATGACGGCGCTGGCCGAGGCGGCCGGCATCAAGGTGGTGGGCTCTGAGCGTTACCAGCGAACCGACAGCAGCGTGCTCGGGCAGATTCTGAAGATCACGTCGCAAAGTCCCGATGCGATCTTTATTGCGGCGTCCGGCACCCCGGCAGCGTTGCCACAGATGACGCTCGCGGATCGGGGTTACAAGGGTGTCGTTTACCAGACACATGGTGTCGCCAATAACGACTTCCTGCGTATTGGTGGCAAGGCCCTCGAGGGGACGTTCGTGCCGGCGGGACCGGTGCTGGTCGCCGAGCAGCTGCCGGATAGCCATCCGGCCAAGGCCGCGGCGCTCGATTTCGTCCGCCGTTATGAGGCTATCCCCGGAGGCGGAGCCCGCTCGACCTTTGCGGCCTATCTCTGGGATGCGCAACTTATCCTCGATAGGGCGATCGCGGCAGCCGCGGTCAAGGCGCAGCCCGGGACAGACGCGTTTCGAATTGCGTTGCGGGATGCGATTGAAGCGACCAGTGACGTCGCCGGTCCGAACGGCGTCTACAACATGTCGTTCACCGATCACCTCGGTCTCGACGAGCGCTCGCGCGTCATGACACAGATCGTCAACGGCGGCTGGCGGCTGGTCCCATGATATCCCGACGTCTTCATTCGATGGCTGTGCCGAGGCGTGAGCCGGACGGCGGAGCCCTGCCATGACTGCGGATATTGCGGCGATTCTGCTGCAGGATGGCATCGCCAATGGCGCGATCTACATCCTGCTTGCGACAGTGCTCGTCCTCGTGTTCACGGTGACACGCGTGATCTTCGTTCCGCAAGGGGATCTGGTCGCCTTTACAGCCCTGACCCTGGCGGCCTTTGATGCCGGGACGATACCAGGCACGGTGTGGATCTTATTGTTCGGGGCCGCCATCGCGCTGTCACTTGAAATGCTGGAGGCAGGCGCACGGCGCGATCGCGCGCGATCGATCGTTCAGTTCGGCGTCGTGCCGCTCGCTGTTGCGCTGCTGGCTGTTCTGCTGGTCCCGAAGGATGCACCACTCCTGTGGAAGATGGCGGTCACATGCGCACTGGTCACCTGCATCAATCCGGTGATCTATCGGATCGTGTTCCAGCCGATCGCGTCTGCTTCGCCCTTGGTGCTCCTGATTGCGGCGATCGCAACTCATCTGGGAATGAACAGTATCGGCTTGCAGGTGTTCGGGGCCGAGGGAGTGCGGACGCAAGGTTTCTCCGGTCCGCCGCTTTCGTTCGCCGGACAGTTGATCTCGCAGCAGGTGGCCGGAGTGGTCGCCAGCAGCATCGTGCTCGTGTTCGTGCTCTACTTATTCTTTCATCGCTCGTTGCGTGGCCGCGCACTCTTGGCGGCTGCATACAACCGCCGTGGCGCGGAGATCGTGGGCATCAGCGCGGCCGCGGCCGGCCGCACGGCCTTCATCGTCGCCGGCTTCGTGGGCGCGGTATCGGGTCTGCTGGTGGGCCCGATGACAACGCTCTACTATGATTCTGGCTTCATTCTTGGCTTGAAGGGCTTTGTCGGCGCCATCGTGGGCGGGCTCGCGATCTATCCGCTCGCGGCAGCCGGTGCCGTGTTGGTTGGAGCGGTGGAGTCCTTTGCCTCGTTCTGGGCGAGCGCCTATCGCGATATCATCGTCTTCATGCTGATCATCCCGATCCTGTTCTGGCGCTCGGTGGTCAATCCCCACGCGGAGGATGGAATCGAATGATCGGTCGGCTTCTTGCTCTCGCGCCGTTCATCGCCGTTGCAGTTGCGGCCCTCGCGTCGCTCGTGTTGCCGGCCTATCAGGTGTCGGTGGCCACCTACGTGATGATCGCGTCGATCGTATGCACCGGATTGGTGCTGATGACCGGGATCGCGGGCATGGTTTCCTTCGGACAGGCCGCCTTCGTCGGCCTCGGCGCGTATACCTCGGCCTGTATGTCGACGCAGTTCGGGCTGTCGCCTTGGCTGGGTCTTGCCGGGGCGACGATCGGCGCGGCGGCGACCGCTGCCCTGATCGGCGTGGTTACGGTGCGAATGAGCGGCCATTATCTCGCGCTGGCGACACTTTGCTTTGGCATCAGCTTCTATTTTGGAATCGGAAACGCCGATGCGTTCGGCCGTTTCAACGGAATGACGGGAATCCCACCGGTCACGGTCGGTGGTTTTGAGTTGCGATCCGAGCGGCAGGCCTTCGGCCTTGTCCTGGTCGCGCTCGTGCTATCCGTTGCCTGGTGCCGGCGGCTGCTGGCATCTCGTTGCGGGCGCGTGTTGCGCTCGCTCCGTACGGGAAGCACGATCGCGGAGACCTTCGGAGCGAATGCGCAACGGCATCGCTTGCTGGCATTCGTCGCTGCGGCAGTGGTCGCCGCGCTGGCAGGCTGGCTCTACGCGCACGTGCAACGCTTCATCAATCCGACGCCTTTCGGTCTCAACGCCAGTATCGACTATCTGTTCATGACAGTGATCGGCGGCAGTGGGCAGGTCTGGGGGGCGTTGGTCGGTGCCGGGCTGGTGACAGTCATCAAGCATGAGCTGCAGGACCTGCTCCGGCCTCTGTTCGGGGCGACGGCACGATTTGAACTGCTGGTCTTCGCCGCGCTGATGATCATCGTGCTGCACAAGGCGCGCAAGGGCCTGTGGCCCTTCCTGCAGCAGGTGGTCGCATCCCATATGCCGCCTCGAGCTCCGGTTGCACCCGTCACGTTGACGAGCAGGAGGGGCAGGCCCGATCAGGGGCTGCCGGTCCTGACTGCGATCGGCCTGCGGCGGATGTTCGGCGGCCTCGTCGCAGTGGACGACGTCAGCTTCGATGTTCGAAGTGGCGAAATTCTCGGCGTTCTGGGTCCCAACGGGGCAGGGAAGAGCACCCTGTTCAACCTGATCAGCGGTGGCTTGCAGCGGAGCGGAGGTGAGCTGAGCTTCCTCGGGGCGCCGCTGGCACGCGTGAGCGCGCGCGACATGTGCGTGCGTGGGCTGTCGCGGACATTTCAGCACGCCGCGCTGGTTCCGGAGATGAGCCTGATCGAGAATGTCGCGATTGGCGCCACTCATCTCGGCCGATGCGGAATTGTGGCTGCGTCGTTGGGACTCGATGCTCGCGAGGAGCGGCAGCTATTGGGTTGGGCCCAGCACCTTCTCGACCGTGTCGGGCTCGGCGACAGAGCGTGGGAGCTTGCCGGGACACTGTCCCTCGGTCATCAGCGGATCTTGGAGATCGCACGCGCGCTGGCGGCCGATCCGGTGCTGCTGCTGCTCGACGAGCCCGCCGCCGGCTTGCGCGCGAACGAAAAGGCATTGCTTGCGGAGCTGCTGGTCCGGTTGCGAGCCGAGGGCCTCGCCATCGTTCTCGTTGAACACGATATGGAATTCGTCTTCCGCCTGGCCGATCGGCTGATGGTGATGAATTTCGGGCGCCGAATCGCATTCGGTGATCCCGAGGAGGTTCGCGCCGATACCGGTGTCCAGGAAGCGTATCTGGGAGTCGCTGCATGACGGTCCTACTGCAGCTCGAGCGTTTTGTGGTCCGCTATGGCCGTCTGACCGCGATCATGACGTTTCGCTGGAAGCGCGGGCGGGGGAGGTCACTGCGGTTATCGGACCGAACGGCGCTGGCAAGACCTCTCTGGTCAATGCGGTGATGGGACTCGTGCCGTCTGGCGGTCGGTTGGTGTTCCCGCAATGGCCGGAGGCTTCTCGGTCGATCGAGGCGCGGGTCCGCGCCCGGATCTCGCTGGTACCGGAAACGCGCGACCTGTTCGGACCGATGACGGTGCTCGACAATCTCAAACTCGGCGCGTTCTCGGCGCGGATGGAACCATGCTTCGATATGCGCGCGCGACTCGCCGGCATATTTCGTCTCTTTCCTCGCCTCGACGAACGGCAAAACCAGCAGGCCAGCACACTGAGCGGGGGGGAGCGCCAGATGTTGGCTCTGGGACGGGCTCTGATGTTGAAGCCGCGCTTTCTGATGCTCGATGAGCCAAGCCTCGGGCTCGCGCCGCTGATCGTCGCGGAAATGTTTCGGATCATCGCACGGCTGAAAAACGAAGGCGTGTCGATTCTCCTGATCGAGCAGAACGCGCGCGCCGCGCTGCGTCTTGCCGATCGTGCCTACGTGCTCGAAGGCGGAGCGATTCAATTGGCTGGGAAAGCTGCGGATGTTGCTGCGGACAGCCGCGTCATCGACGCCTACCTTGGAATGTCGGCAGCGACTCCATCAAATCCGGATGAGCGACAGATGGGCAAGGTGGGATGAAGCGCGCCATACCAGATGCGATCGCGAGGCTGAGCGAGCGGTTCGGGGACAAGTTGTCGACGTCCGCCGCGATCCGCAGCCATCACGCGAGCAGCGTCACCTCGCACGTGACGGTCGCGCCCGATGCGGTCCTGTTTCCGGCCTCGACGCAGGACGTGGTGGATGCGGTCACTATCTGCCATCGCTATCGGTGTCCGGTGGTGGCATTCGGCACCGGTACGTCGACGGAAGGGCAGATCAGCGCTGAGCATGGCGGGCTCACGATCGACCTGTCGCGAATGAACCGCGTCGTCCGGGTGTCGCCTGCCGATCTCGATTGCACCGTGGAGGCAGGGGTGACCCGCAAGGCGCTCAACGCCGCCCTGCGGGACACGGGGCTGTTCTTTCCGATCGATCCGGGAGCGGATGCCTCGATCGGCGGGATGGCATCGACCCGTGCATCCGGTACCAACGCGGTGCGCTACGGAACCATGCGCGAACTGGTGATGTCGCTACGCGTCGTGCTGGCCGACGGCCAACTGATCGACACCGGCTCTCGCGCGCGGAAATCGTCCGCCGGTTATGATCTGACCCGTCTGTTTGTCGGTGCCGAAGGTACGCTCGGTATCATTACCGAGGTTACGTTGCGGCTTGCACCGATCCCGGAACGGATCGGGGCGGCGGTCTGCACCTTTCCAACCGTGGAGGCGGCAGTGTCGGCCGTCGTCGCTGCAACGCAGAGCGCCATCCCGCTGGCACGCGCGGAATTGCTCGACGCGCTGCAGATCGAGGCGTGCAACCGTTATTCGAAGCTCGATCTTGCCGTTCAGCCGACGCTGTTTCTGGAATTTCATGGGACGCAGCTGGCGGTCGATGAACAGGTCGGCCTGATGACCGCGATTGCGACGGAGTTCGGCGGTGGCACATTCCGATGGGCGACTGCGACCGAAGACCGGACAAAGCTCTGGCAAGCCCGCCATGACGTCTGGTGGGCAGCGCTGGCGCTCCGTCCCGGATCGCGGGGAGTACCAACCGATATCTGCGTGCCGATATCCGAGCTGCCTGGCGTGATCGCCCAGACCCGCCAGGACGTTGCCGAGCTCGATCTGATTGCGCCGCTGTGCGGTCATGTCGGCGACGGCAACTTTCATCTCTGCGTTCTGGTCAATCCCGAGGACGAGGACGAGAAGCGCCGGATCGTGGAGCTGAACACCCGCATGATCGCGCGAGCCCATGCCGTTGGTGGAACGTGTACCGGCGAACATGGCATCGGTACCGGCAAGATGGATTACCTTGTTGCCGAGCGAGGGACGGCGATGATGGCGCTCGCTTCGCTCAAGCGTGCGCTTGATCCGCGCAACATCATGAATCCCGGAAAGGTCCTGCGTGTCGCTGACTATCAACCCTATCAATGACGTCGATCGCGCGGTGCCTCATGAGTACTGAACAGTCGAAAAAGAGCAATCCATCATGACCCTTCGCGAAACTGCAACCCGCGTCGATCTCGACTATCGCCTCCATGATGCGATCACCAAAACCGAAGGGCGTGTTTTTGCGTCGGGCACGCAGGCGCTCGTCCGCATGCTGGTGATGCAGCGGCTTGCGGACCGGCGCGATGGCATCCATTCCGCAGGCTTCGTCAGCGGCTATCGCGGCTCGCCGCTCGCCGGCGTGGACACGGAGCTGTGGCGGGCGAAATCCGCATTAGCGGATCACGACATCAGATTTCTGCCGGGTATCAACGAAGATTTGGCCGCGACGGCCGTCTCCGGCACACAACGGGTCGCAGACGATCCAAACCGGACCGTTGAAGGGGTATTCGCCCTCTGGTACGGCAAGGGCCCCGGCGTTGATCGCGCTGGTGACGCTATCCGGCACGGCCATGCCGCTGGTGCTTCAGTCAAGGGGGGTGTTGTCCTCGTGGTTGGCGACGATCATGCCGCCACCTCCTCCTCGATCCCGAACGCCAGTGACATGTCCTTGATGGGGTGGGGAATTCCGATCGTTCATCCGGCAAGCGTCGACGAATATGTGGAATTTGGGCTGTGGAGCTGGGCGGCTTCGCGCTTTTCCGGTGCCTGGGTTGCTTTCAAGGCGATCTCCGAAACGGTGGAGAGCAGCCGCGGCTTCGCCGTTCCCGTGCTGCCGCGCTTTGCGGTACCGTCACGAGGCGGCTTTCCGGAAGGCGGTCTCGGATATGCCACCCGCGATTTTCTGACCCCTGCCATTGAACTGCGAATTGCTCATCGCCTGGAAGCGATCGCTGCGTTCGCGCGGGCAAATCCGTTGGACAGAATGCTGGTTGACGCACCAGGCGCTGACATCGGCATTGTTGCCATTGGCAAGAACACGAAGGACGTTCTGGAAGTGTTTGAGCGCGCAGGCTTGCCGCAGCAGGCTCTGGCGGAGAAGGGCGTCAGAATCTGGCGGCCAGGTCTGACATTTCCGCTCGATCGCGACCGCTTGGGGCAGTTCGCGCATGGACTGAAACACATCCTGGTCGTGGAGGAGAAAGCAAACCTCGTTGAAGGGCAGATCAAGGATGCGATCTTCAACTGGCCTGCGGATCGCAGGCCGAGCGTTTGGGGGCGCGGTAGCCTTGACGGATCGCCCCTTATCACGGCGCTTGGCCAGCATCGTCCTTCTTCGCTTGCACCGCCGCTGTCGGCCTGGCTCTCCAACGTGCGGCCAGACCTCGCCTTTAGCGACAGGCTTGGCCTGTTTGAACGGTCGGTTTCGTTGAGCAATGCGGCGGACGGCATGCGGCGGCTGCCATACTTCTGCTCAGGCTGCCCGCACAACTCGTCCACCAGGATTCCCGCGGGGAGCATCGCCCTTGCCGGAGTGGGTTGTCACTATATGGCGAGCTGGATGGATCGGCAGACGTCCGGACTGACCCAGATGGGCGCCGAAGGAGTCGATTGGGTGGGGCAGGCGGCCTTCACCACCACGCCCCACGTTTTTCAGAACATGGGCGAGGGCACCTACTTCCATTCCGGTCATCTCGCCATCCGGCAATCGATCGCCGCGGGGCACAACATTACGTACAAGATCCTGTTCAACGATGCCGTGGCGATGACGGGGGGCCAGCCGGTCGACGGCCAACTTACGGTTCCTCAGATCGCGCGGCAGGTGGCGAGTGAAGGGGCGAAGAGGGTGGTGATCGTTACCGACGACACCGCTCGTTATGCGGGGACGGTGCTGGACGGGGTTACCATCCATGATCGACTCGATCTCGATCCGGTCCAGCGCGAATTGCGCGCGATCAAGGGCGTCACGGTGCTAATCTATGATCAGACCTGTGCCGCGGAGAAACGTCGGCGGAGGAAGAAGGGCGCATACCCCGATCCGGCCCGACGGATGTTCATCAACAGCGCCGTATGTGAAGGATGTGGCGACTGCGGAAAGGCGTCCAACTGCCTTTCGATTGTGCCGCTTGAGACCGATCTCGGCCGCAAGCGCGCGATCGATCAGACGTCGTGCAACAAGGACTTTTCCTGCGTTGAGGGCTTCTGCCCGAGCTTCGTCTCTGTTCTGGGCGGAGGGCTGCGCAAACAGCCGGCGTCAGGCCGGGATTGGATTGCTCACGCCAACTCCCTTCCGCGGCCATCGTTGGAGTTGCCTGACGGGCGGCCGCACAATCTTCTCGTGGCCGGCGTCGGCGGCAGCGGCATCATCACGGTTGGTGCCATCATCGCAATGGCTGCCCATCTCGACGGTTTGGAGGTGGCCGAGCTCGATTTCACGGCGCTTGCGCAGAAGGGCGGCTCCGTGATGTGCCACCTTCGGATCGCAGCAAGCGGGAGCGCGATCAACCAGCCCCGCATCGACTGGGGCGAGGCCGACGGGGTGGTAATGGGCGACCTCATCGTCGGTTGCCTGCCCGACAGTCTCGGGACGGTTCGGAAGGATAGGACCCGCATCCTGGTCAATACCCATCTGGGGTCGACTGCGGAATTCACCCGCGATCCAGATGCAGATCCACGGCGCGACGACCTCTTGGCCAAAGTTCGTCATGCAGCCGGCGCGGACAGTGTGTCGAGTTTCGATGCTCAGCAATTGGCTCAAGAGCAGTTCGGCGAGACGACAGGCGCCAATATGGTCCTGGTCGGACACGCCTGGCAGCAGGGACTGATCCCGGTGAGCGAGGCCGCGATGATCCAGGCGATTACCCTCAACGGAGTGGCGGTGGATGCGAACAAGCGTGCATTTGCTTGCGGTCGTGTTGTCGCCGCACAGGGGATCCCTACATGCGCCACCCAGTCCGTCACCTTGATGCAGCCGGAGCGCTGGGAGGCTCTGGTCGACCGGCGAGCCGACGAACTCACCCGGTACCAGAACGCAAGCTACGCGACATCGTATCAGACTTTCGTCGCTCACTGCGCCGCGATGGAGCAGCACAAGCTGAAGGACGCCAATAGGTTCGTTTTGACGAAGATCATTGCGAGCGCGTTGTTCAAGCTCATGGCCTACAAAGACGAGTACGAGGTCGCCCGACTTTATTCGAGGCCTGAATTCATCGCTGCGCTACGGCAGCAGTTCGAGGGAGACTTCGAGCTCCGTTTCCATCTTGCGCCCCCATTTCTGGCACGGCCACGCGCCGGAAGCGCGGTGCCGCAGAAAATCGCATTTGGTCCCTGGATGTTGCGTGCTTTCGCGGTGCTCGCACGTTTGCGTGTCCTGCGCGGAACGGTGTTCGATCCGTTCGGCTATACCGAGGAACGGCGATTTGAGCGACGTCTGATCGATGACTACAAGGCGCTAGTCGACCGCCTTCTGGCCGGCCTGTCGCCGGCTACACTCGACATCGCGGCGAAGCTCGCAATACTGCCGGAAAAAATAAGAGGATTCGGTCACGTCAAGCGGGCGAATGCGGAGATGGCGAAACGGGAAGAGCAGCGGCTGCTGCAGCAGTTCGAGGCAATTCGGAATCCGGCCCCAGGTCGCATCACGGATGTCGCATGAGGCCGCCATGCTGACAATCATCCGCGGCCTCTACCGAAACGGCGGTGCAGAGGAGCGTCTCGCGATCCGCGATGTGCATATCGCTTACATGATCGAAAACCGCCGCTGGCTCGAGCAGGGCGGCGCCCTGTTGTCAGCCGATGGCGCTGTCGTCGAGGGCATGTTTCTGATGCTGCGTCACGAGACGCGCGAAGCGGTCGAAGTCTTTCTTGCCAACGAGCCGTACATGCGGGCGGGACTGTTCAAAAGTGTCACGATCGACGCGTTCGATCGGTTTGTGCCGCACACAGATCCCCATTTTCTCGAGAGGCTTCTCGCATCGGCGCAGGGCCAAACCTCGTCTGAGCTTCGCTGATCCTCCCATAGTGGGGCGTGCCTCAAGAAGAAGGGACGTATTATCGGAATTCAAGCCGCGCTGAAGGCGATCCTGTCGGAGTATCGTATTTCAGATGCAACCAGAGCTGCCTGACCTGATACTCGGCTGCAACGTGGTCGCCGTCGCGCTGGTGCTGCTCACCGTTCCGATATTCGCCGCCTTGATGCGGATTCCGTTTGTCATCATCGCGCCCCTGATCGTGATCATCTATGTAGTGACGGCTACTCGGTGCCGAACTCCTATCTCGACGTCGTCATGAAGCTCGGCTTCGGCGTCGTCGGCTATCTCTTCAAGAAGCTGTTCTATCTGTTAGCGGCGCTGGTGCTCGCGATCGTCATCGGCGACAAGGCCGAAGATGCTTTCCGGCGGTCGATGCTGATGTCCAAGGGATCGCTCGGGGTGCTCTTTGCCTATTGGCTCGTGACGAGCCTTGTCGTGGCCGGGTTAGCGCTATAACTGCTGCCGCTTGCACTCCAGATCGCGCAAATCCCGCGCAGGCCGGCGCGTCGCTGCCGCCATGCCCATTCCTATGAGCCATCGTCCGTCCCGGATCTGACCGGGCCTGGCGCTACGGTTGCGCCATTCGAACAGCCGAGCGCCCTCCCGCAGTCGGTCGGCCATCTTGCGATAGGTTTCGGGGATCGAGCCGGGATCGTAGGCGACGACTTCGATCTCGCGACCGAGGATGGCGCCAGCTTCGTTGATCTCCTACATGGCGAGCGCCGTGTCGAAGAAATGCTCGGATTCCGAGACCGCCATCAAACCGGTACGCGAAAAAAGTACGCCGACGCGCCAGACGTCCCGATCGGATTGTTTCGCGGGTCGCTTCGCCGTCATCATGAAATACTCTCCAGCGCTGGCAGGGGAACGAACGGATCTGCTCAGCTTTCGATTGCGACAAAGCTGCTCACCAGCGGCTTGGCAACCGTCCAGCCATACCGGGCGGGCCAAAATTGTTGTTCGAAATCAGCGAAATGCCGCCTCGTTTGAAGGCGTCAGCGCATGTAGCGGATCGAGGCAAAACGACCCAGGCAGGCGCCGCGCGACTGCTCTGCAGCTTCCACCGACGCCTGGCTCGAGCCGAAATCCTGACGCGGGATTTTGTCCAGCGTTGCTCTCGCGCGGCCGTCGTGGCGGTTCTCCGACAGCTTGTCGAGCATGGTGCGCAGGCGCTGGTTCTCGATCTCAAGCTCCCGCAGATGACGAAGGGCGGGCGAGGTGAGACCGCCATAACGTTTGCGCCAACGATAGAAGGTCCGCAGCGAGACACGGGCCGTGCTACAAATTTCGGCAATCGAAATGCCGGCATCTGCCTCTTCGAGCAGGAATAAAATTTCGTGTTCAGTGTGCTGTGAGCGGCGCATCGGCGTGGACCCTCATACGTGACCGATTACGGGCATATCGCATAGATTTCAACCATTTGATAGAGACGCGATGCTTGCGCTGCCGGCATGACGCAACGCCGTTTGATGCATCGCGGGTGTTGCGCACATTGCGTCATTGCGGTCGCCCCGCGAGGCAAAGGTAACATCCTAAATGGCAAAAGTGACATCACGCTTCGAGAAGCAAAGTCCTTGCCGAGCGCTTGAGCACACCTGAATACTATTTGGCGTTGCCTGACCAAATGCCATGATTTGAAATCGGACAGCACTCGGAGAGCAGAGGTCCGATCCATGGCAGGGTTTTCACGGCGTTCGTTTCTTCGCGGAACTGGACTTGGCGCGGCGGCGGCGCTAACGACATCGGTCGCTATGCCGGCAATCGTACGTTCCGCAAATGCAGCCGGCGGCACGGTCAAGCTCGGCTGCCTGTTTTCGTCGTCGGGGACGATGGCCAACATCGAGGGCCGCTTGAATCACGTCGTGAAGATGGCGGCGTCGGAAATCAACGCGAAGGGGGGAGTCAACGGCCGCACCATCGAGGTCATGGTCTCCGATCCCGCCTCCGACTGGCCGCTCTACGCGCAGATTGGCAAGCAGATGCTCGACCAGGACAAGGTTGCCGCACTGTTCGGCTGCTGGACCTCGGTCTCGCGCAAAACCGTGCTTCCCGTGGTTGAGCAGGCCAACGGGCTGCTGTTCTACCCGCTGCATTTCGAGGGTGACGAGAACTCCAAGAACGTCGTCTATGTCAATTCGCCACCCGCGAGCTCGGTGCTGCCGGCGGTCGATTATCTGATGAGCGAAGACGGTGTCAGCGCCAAGCGCTTCTTCATGCTCGGCTCGGATTACGTCTGGCCGCGTACAATCAACAAGCAGCTCAAGGGTTACTGGAAGTCCAAGGGCATCGCCGAGAGCGCGTGGAAGGAAGAGTACGTCCCGCTGGGCTTCTCCAACTTCCAGACGCTGGTCAACCAGATCCGCGCCTTCGCGGACGCGGGCGGAGGCAAGCCGATCGTGGTGCTGACGGTGGTTGGTTCGTCGATCCCGGACTTCCTGCGCGAATTCGCCAATCAGGGGATCAAGGCCACCGACGTGCCGGTGCTCGGGCTCGACATGGTCGAAGCCGATCTCGAAGGTCTCAACACGGAGCCGCTGGTCGGCCATCTCAATTGCTGGGCTTATCTGCAGAACGCGAAGGCGCCGGCGAATACGGCTTTCCTCAAGCAGTGGGCCGATTACGTGAAGGCCAACAACGTGCCGTTCAAGGCGGATGTCGCCATCGATCCGATGGTTTCGGCCTATGATGCGGTTCACCTCTGGGCCATGGCGTCCGCCAAGGCCAATTCGTTCGATGTGCCGGAGGTGACGAAGGCTTTCGCGGGTCTCTCCTTCGATTGTCCGTCCGGATACAAGCTCTCGATGACGGCCGACAACAACTATGTCTCGCGTGGCGTCTTCATCGGTTCGGTCAACGAGAAGCAGGGCTTTGACATTCTTTGGCAGTCCAAGGACACGCCAAAACCTGTTCCGTTTAGCCCTTACAGTTGATCCGTGATCGCAGGCTCGCCTGGCCCGTCGGCTTCGCTCGGATGGTCGCGCATGATTCGTAGCCTTGCGCTTGTGTTGTGGGTGCTCGTTGTCGCGTGGTGCTCGACCGCTTATGCCATGGAGCGGGCCGATCTGATCGGCAAAGTGTGCGGCGACGCGGCGGCGATGGGGGAGGCAGGTCGCGCAATGATCGACATCGCGGCGGAGGGCTCCCCCGACGATCGCGCCTGGGCCGCGCCGATTGCACGCAGCGTGATGGATCGGAAACTGTCCTGCGATGCCACGGGCGCCGTCGTCGCCTCGGCTGACGGGTCGGTTGACGCGCTGACGCGCGCGGCACGGAGCGCCGCCGACGGCAGCCGCTTGCCATTGCTTAGCCTGAAGAACAGAGCGGTGTTTGAGACAGCCGACGCGGCGCTCGCTTTGCGCAGCTCGCCGGATCCCGCACGCCGCGCTGCAGCCCTGCGCACGCTGGAACGGCAGGCCTCGAATCTGCCCGAGCAACTGTTCGAGACTGCCGGCCGCGACGAGAGCAATCCTGGCCTGAAAGCGCAGATCTCGGCAGTTGCGCAGGGCGCCGCTTTGAACTCACCCGACATGGACAAGCGCATCGCCGCGATCGGCCGCATCGCGTCCAGGCCGGACCGGCACGCGCTGGCGCTGGTAGGACCGCTGACAAACGATCCCGCCTACGGCGTCAATACGGACTTCAGGCGCGCCGTCGATGCGGCGAGCGCAGCGATCCGTCGGGGCATCACGATCGGCGACACGCTCGCCACTCTTTACAATGGCCTGAGTTTCGCGAGCATCCTGTTCATGGCCGCGATCGGGCTGGCGGTCATCTTCGGCCTGATGGGCGTAATCAATCTCGCGCAAGGCGAGTTCATCATGCTCGGCGGCTATATCACCTGGCTGGTGCAGGAAGCCTTGCGGCTGATCGCGCCCGGCCTGCTGCAGTGGTATCTCATCATTGCGATTCCCGTTGTCTTCCTGGTGACCGCTGCGATCGGCATCGTGCTGGAAGCGATCCTTCTGCGCCATCTCTATCGCCGTCCGCTGATGAGCCTGCTTGCGACCTGGGCGGTCAGCCTGTTCCTGATCAATCTGGTGCGCGTGACCTTCGGCACACAGAACCTCCAATTCGTCACTCCGTTCTACGTCACCGGCGGGGTGCCCGTGATCGGTGATTTCATCTTTACCTGGAACCGCATGTTTGCGATCGCGTTTGCGGTGGTCACGCTTGGCCTGACCTGGGGCTTGATGCGCCTGACCCCGCTGGGGCTGAACATCCGGGCCGTGACCCAGAATCGGACCATGGCCGGCTGTATTGGCATCGCCGTGCGCCGCGTCGACATGCTGGCGTTCGGACTTGGTTCGGGACTTGCAGGATTGGCAGGGTTGGCGCTTGCGCCAATCTACAGCGTCAATCCGCAGATGGGACAGAACTTTGTCATCGACAGCTTCATGGTGGTGGTGCTCGGCGGCGTCGGCACGATCGCCGGCACCATCGTCGCAGCCCTTGGCATCGGACAGATCAATGTGCTGATCGAGCCGCTGTGGGGCGCGGTTGCGGCCAAGGTCATCGTGCTCTTGATGATCATCGGTTTCCTGCAATGGCGGCCGGAAGGCCTGTTCGCCATCAAGGGACGCCGGAAATGAGCTCAATCTGGTCGGACCGGCCGTTCCTGGCTGTGTTGGCTGCAGTGCTTGCGGTAGCGCTGTCGCTGGTCACGTCCATTGCGGTTCCGTTCGGCTTGTCCGCTTATCTCGCCAATGCCATCGGGCAACTCGCGGCCTTCGCGGTGCTGGCGCTGTCGCTCGACCTGATCTGGGGCTATCTCGGCATCCTCTCGCTCGGGCACGGGCTGTTCTTCGGCATCGGCGGTTATGTCGTCGCGATGTATCTCCTCAAGCATTCATTCGAGGTCACCGGCAAGGTGCCGGACTTCATGCAGTTCATGGGCTGGACGGCGTTCCCGTTCTATTGGGCGGGCTTTGGCTACTTTGTCTATGCTGCGCTTGTCGCTGTTGCCGTGACTCTCCTGATCTCCGGCGTGTTCGGCTACGTCTCGTTCCGCTCCCGCGTCGGCGGTGTCTATTTCGCGATCATCACCCAGGCGCTGGTCTATGTCGCGATGCTGCTGATGTTCCGCAACGATACCGGCTTCGGCGGCAACAATGGCATGACCGGGTTCGCCGTCATCTTCGATTGGCCGATCGGCTCGCGCGGCGTCGTCATCTCGATCGCGGCGATCTCGGTCGTTGTCCTTGCCTTGACGATGCTTGGCTGCCGCCTGCTGCTGCAGAGCCGCTTCGGCATGCTCATGATCGCGGCGCGGGACGACGAGGTGAGGCTGCGCACGCTCGGCTATGACACCTTGTTGTTGAAGCTCGCCGTCTGGTGCCTGTCGGCGCTGATCGCGGCACTCGCCGGCATGCTCTATGTGCCGCAGGTCGGCATCATCAATCCCCGGCTGCTCGCGCCCGATCTGTCGCTCGAAATCGCGGTCTGGGTCGCGATCGGCGGACGAGGGCACCTGATCGGCGCCGTCATCGGCGCGGTGCTGGTCAATGCGATCAAGTTCTGGCTGTCGGCTGCGGCGCCCGAGCTCTGGCCGTTCATCCTTTCGGGGCTCATCGTGCTGGTCGTGTTCGTATTCCCGAACGGGCTCGTCGATCTCGCCAGGTTCAGGCTTCATCGCCCGCTGATCTCACGGCTGTCTTCCGAACCGGCGGAGCTGAACCGGTGAGCGGGACCGCGCTGGTGATCGACGCGGTGACGGTCGAGTTCGGCAGTTTTCGTGCCATCGACACGCTGTCGCTGGCGATCGATTTCGGCGAGGTCCGGGCGGTGATCGGGCCGAACGGCGCGGGCAAAACGACGTTGCTGGACGTGATCTCCGGCATCACGCAACCCAAGAAGGGCCGGGTGATCTTTGGCGACGCCACCGATGTGCTGCGCGCCGGTGAATCCCAGATCGCCCGTGCGGGCATCCGGCGGAAATTCCAGAAGCCGAGCATCTTCGAGGGCCTGAACGTACGCCAGCACATCGAGATCGGTGCGCAGGGCGGGCTGAAATGGTCTCTCTCGAGAGCCGAACTCGATCAACGCGTCGCAGAGGTTCTGGATGCTGTCGGCCTGTTGGCCCTGGCCAATCGCTCCGCATCCGAACTCGCACATGGACAGAAGCAGTGGCTGGAGATCGGCATGGTCCTGGCGTCAAACCCGTCCGTGCTGATGCTGGACGAGCCGGTCGCCGGCTTGACAGACGAAGAGACCGAACGCACGGCCGCTCTCGTGCGAAGTCTCAAGCGCGCCGATCGTGCCATCGTCGTGGTCGAGCACGACATGGATTTCGTCGAGCAGATCGCCGATCGCGTCACGGTCCTGCACGAAGGAAAGACGTTGTTCGAGGGCTCGATGGCGAATGCAAGGGCGGACGCGCGCGTCATCGACGTCTATCTGGGACGATAGGCATGCGCTTCCGCGTCGAGAGCCTCGATCAGCATTACGGCAGCGCGCAGGTTCTGCGCAAGGTGGGCTTCGAGATCATGCCCGGCGAGTGTCTTGCCGTGCTCGGTCGCAACGGCGCGGGGAAGACCACACTGCTGAAATGCCTGATGGGCATTCTGCCGGCGTCACGAGGCCGCGTGCTGGTCGACGATACTGAGATATCGGACTGGTCGTCGCATCGGCGCTCGGCGGCCGGACTGGCCTACGTGCCGCAGGGCCGCGAGATCTTCTCCGAGCTCACGGTCGGCGAGAACATCGAGGCTGCTGCCCGTGCGCACGGCACGTTCGGAACGGACGTCGTGGACGAAACTATCGCGCTGTTTCCCGTGCTCAGTCAGATGTGGCGACGCGCCGGCGGCGCGCTCTCCGGTGGACAGCAGCAGCAGCTTGCGATCGCCCGCGCGCTCGTCACGAGGCCGAGCCTCTTGATCCTCGACGAGCCGACCGAAGGGATCCAGCCCAATCTCGTGGCCGCGATCAAGGATGTGCTGGCCTCGTTCAAGGGCAGGATCTCGCTGCTTCTGGTCGAGCAATATCTCGACTTCGCCGTCAGCCTTGCTGACGCCTTCGTCGTGCTGTCGCGCGGTTCGGTAGTCGAAGCGGGCCGCATGGATCAGTCGAGCCGCGAGTTGTTAAGTCGCCACATCGCCATCTGACATCACAACAAGAAAGCAAGCCCATGTCGCGCCGTCATGAAATTTCCTCCGCACCCGAGAACATGGTCTGGGGCTATCTCGACAGTACCACGCCGCCGGTTCTGGAGGTCGCGTCCGGCGACACTGTCACGCTGCATTCCTTCCCCGCCGGTGGAAAGGAATGCCTGCCGGAGGATCGCAGCATCGTGCCGGCCGACTATCTGCTGGCGCTGGACACGCTGGCTCAGGGACCCGGCCCGCATTTCATCACAGGCCCGGTCTACGTGAAGGGTGCGAGGCCCGGCGATGTCCTCCAGGTCGACATTCTCAGCGTGAAGGTGCGGCAGGACTGGGGCTTCGTGTCGATCTTGCCGCTGCTGGGTACCTTGCCGGACGAGTTCACGGAATACGAAACGATTCATCCGAAGGTCGATCATGAACGCAATGTCTGCGTGATGCCCTGGGGCCTCGAGATCCCGCTCGACCCGTTCTTCGGCATCATTGCCACCGCGCCGCCGGCGGCCTGGGGCCGTTGCGGCTCGCCGGTACCGCGCAGCTTCGGTGGCAACATGGACAACAAGGAGCTTCGTCCCGGCACGACGCTCTATCTGCCGGTCTACAATGAAGGCGCGCTGTTCTTCGCCGGCGACGGACATGGCGTGCAGGGCGACGGCGAGGTCTGCATTACCGCGCTCGAAACCGGCGTGACCGGCACGTTCCGCCTGACGGTGCGTAAGGACATGGAGCTGTCATGGCCGTTTGCCGAGAGTTCGACGCATCTGATGTCGATCGGCCTCGATGAGGATCTCGACGATGCCGCGAAGCAGGCGGTGCGCGAGATGGTCAAGCACATCTGCGCGCGCACCAACCTGTCTCGCAACCAAGCCTATATGCTCTGCTCGCTTGCCGGAAATCTGCGGGTCACCCAGCTCGTCGACGGCAACAAGGGCATCCATATGCTGTTGCCGAAATCCTATCTGTGAGCGCCAGCGCCGCCTCGTGCCGAATGACGGAGATGCAACGGAGCCGAACCATGTGCCGCTTCTCGATTGAGGTCGTGGCAATCAATGGCTCGCCGTACGGCCGCGCAGGTGAAACGTTCCTGGCGGACAATCCCATTGTGGGGGCGGTTGAATTCCTGCTTTCGAGTCGTCGCCCGCTACACAGACAACGATTTCCTACGTCAACCGACGATTTCCTGCAGGTTGGTACTGCAGATGGTGAAGGTAAGGTCGATCTCCCGATCGCGATGATCAGCGCCGTCCGGTCAGGCGGCCCTTCAGGATGGCCCATGCCAGGGACCAGAAGCTGATTGGCTTGAATAGGTCCGACGAAGCCGTTTCGCCCTTCAGTGAACGTTCGAGATTAGCCGTGAAGTCAGACGTCAGGCGCTGCACAACGTCCTGCACCAGACCGGCGCGATTGAACTGCGCCAGCCGGCCGCTCAAACGCCAAGACAAAGTGATGGCCAGGGTGCTCGCGGCAGCCGGATCGGCGTCGCCAGGCAACACGTGCCATTCGACTTCGCCCTCGGCGCTCGATCCAGATCCAGTGTCGCGTCCGCGGCCGGTCATGCGGCCCTGACGGGCCGTCGCATCCAGGGTAACATTGCCGTCGCCCTTGAACGCAACTTTCATCGGCCCCAGCGCCATGTGCATGCGGCCTTCGATGTGGTCGCCGTCAATGGTCGTGATTTCCGCGCCGGGCAGGCAGGTCGCGACCTGTTTCAGATCAGTGAGCTTCGTCCATACGTCGGCCGGTGACGAGGCGATCTGAAGCCGCTGTTGGATCGAGGTCCATCCTTGCCGTGACGGCGTGGCCGCGACACTTGCCGAAGCAGGTCTCTTGGCTGGTGAAACAGCCTGCTTCACGAATTCGGACGCTGGCGGGGCGGTTCGGACCGCGGTGGCTACGGCGGCAGCGACAGTTGCGGCCGGCTGCTTGCCTGCGCTGACCTCTAGGATCGCCTCGACGATGCCGACATAGCCGGTACAGCGGCACAGATTGCCCGATAGTTCCTCGCGGATGCGCGCCGGCGTAACCTCGCCAAGGCGAACCACGATATCACGTGCCGTGATCAGCATGCCGGGCGTGCAGAAGCCGCATTGCAGGCCGTGATGCCTGGTGAACGCGGCGCGCAGCTCACCCATGAGCGGATCGTTGTCGAATCCCTCGATCGTCGTCACCGAGCCGCCATCGGCGTCTCCGGCATAGCTGATGCAAGAGCGCTGCGGCTTGCCGTCGACAACCACTGTGCAGGCACCGCAGACGCCCTGTTCGCAACCGGCATGCGCGCCGGTCAGGTTGAGATCTTCGCGCAGCAATTCTAGCAATTGCGTGCGCGGCTCCGCGCTGGTGCGCACCGATCGGCCATTCACCGAAAGCGAGATATCGATCGCTAGCATGTCAGGATCTCCAGGGATCGTTGAGCTGCGCCAGGCTACGCTCCACAGCCACGGCGAGTTGCTGCCGATGTGCGACGTCGAGCGTAGCGAGCATGTCCTCGATCTCGTCGCGGACAAGGGCGGTGGCCTTGTCCGTGCCGTCCTGCTGTAATGCTGCGGCCGTGCGCGTCAACAGCAGCGGGCGGCCATTCAGGGCACCAGCGACGACGCGGCAGATATCCAGCCTCGGGTCGACGACGCATGCGCCGATCGCCTTGGCAAACTCGCCGGTCTTGCGGCAGACCTTGTAGTAGCCCCAACGCATATCGGGGGAGAATCGCGGGATCTGCACGGCGCACAGGATGTCCTCCGCCGCAAGTTGCGGCGTGAATGCGCCGCGCAGGAAGTCGTGCGCTACGACGGATCGCGCTGGGGCTATGGCGCTGCGGATTTCGATGATGGCTCCGATCGCGGCCATCGTGGACACCCAGTCCGCTGCTGGATCGGCGTGCGAAAGGCTGCCGCCCACTGTGCCGCGATTGCGCACCGCGCGATAGGCGATGCCGCGGGCGACGAAAGGCAGAAGCCCGCGCGTCGGGTCTTCGAGCATGCCGTCTTCGATCTCGGCATGCGTCCAGGTCGCGCCGAGCGAGAACATGCGGCTGTCCGCCTCGATCGCGCGCAATTGCGGGATGTGTCTGATATCGATGAGTTTGGCCGGGCGCGCGAGGCGCAGATTGAGCATGGGCCCAAGCGACTGGCCGCCGGCGAACACCTTGACCTGTCCATCGCCGGCGGCGAGCCACTCGAGCGCGTCGTCGAGCGTCCGCGCCCGCGCGTAATCCAGAACTGCCGGTTTCATGCCGCATCCCTGGTGTTGGCGCGTCCGCCTTTCGCGATGGCGGCAAGTATGCGCTCCGGCGTCGCCGGGATGTCGCGCAGCACGGCATTCAGCGGCGAAAGCGCATCGTTAATGGCGTTGACGATCGCTGCTGACGGCGCGATCGCGCCGCCTTCGCCGACGCCCTTGATGCCATGTGCGGAATAGGGCGACAGTGTTTCCATATGATGGATGCGGAAACGCGGCAGTTCAGTCGGCCCCGGCAACAGGTAATCGATCAAGGTCGAGGCCAGCGGCTGGCCATTGTCGTCATAGGGGCTCTCTTCAAACAGCGCTGTGCCCACACCCTGCGCTGCCCCGCCGAAGGTTTGCCCTTCGACGATCATCGGGTTCACCATGCGCCCGCAATCCTCGACAATGGCGTAGTCAAGGATTTCCACGAGACCGGTCCTGGCGTCCACGGCGACATAGGCGGCGTGGCTCGCATAGGAGAAGACGCCGCTGTCGACCTCGGGCTTGTAGGCGGCCGTCGCTTCCAGGCCGGCGCGGTCGACATCGTCAGGCAATTCGTCGGGGCGGATGTACCAGGCGCGGCCAACGTCCGCATAGGAGACATTCGCGGCGCCGCCGAAAATCCGGCCGTCGCGGAAAGTGATATCGTCCGGCTTGACCTGCAGCAGATGCGCCGCGATGGCTTTGATGCGGCCGGCAACGATGTCCGCCGCGCGTGACACCGCGCCGCCAGTCATCACGATACCGCGCGAGGCATAGGCGCCCGTGGAGAAGGGCGTGGTCGCGGTGTCGCCCAGCGTCACCCGGATATCCTTCAGCGGAACGCGCGTCATTTCATGCGCGACCTGCGCCAGCGTGGTCTCGAGCCCTTGTCCGATCGTGTGGATACCGGCTTTGACTTCGAGCGCTCCGTCGGGCGTGAGCTTGACATGGGCCTGATCGAAGCCCGGCACCAGCGGGAGCCCCCAGGCGGCAAACACCTTGGTGCCGTGCGCAGATTGTTCTGTATAGGTCGCAAAGCCGATCCCGAGATAACGGCCTTTGTCGTCGCGTGCAGGCAGCTTGCGCCGCGCGTCGAAATCGATCATGCGCTTTACTTCCAGAAGCGAAGCCGGGTAGTCGCCGCTGTCGTAATGCTTGTTGGTGATGTTGGTGTAGGGCATCGCCGCGGCCGCGACGAGATTTTCCATGCGCACTTCCCACGCCTCGCGTCCAACCGCCTTCGCGATGGCATCGATGGTCAGTTCGATCGCGAAACAGACGCCCGGTCGCGCCACGCCTCGGTATGGAGCGAAGGGCGGCTTGTTGGTTGCGACCGAATAGGTCTTGCAGCGATAGGATTTGAGGTCGTAGGGGCCCGGAAGGTTTCCGCCGGCCTGCGCGGCTTCGAGACAGGCCGAGAACGGCCAGACCGAGTAGGCGCCGCAATCGACCGATACTTCGGCGTCGAGACCAAGCAGGCGTCCGCGTGCGTCGGCATAGGCTTTCAACTTGTATTCGTGCTGGCGCGCATTGGCGCCGGCGGTCAGATGCTCGCGGCGGTCCTCGATCCAGCGGAACGGCTGCTTCTGCGTCAGCGCCAGCCAGGCCACCGCGATCTCCTCCGGCATCAGCATGCATTTGTAGCCGAAGCCGCCGCCGACATCGGGCGGCGCCACGCGCACGATCGCCTGCGGAATGCCGAGACATTCGGCCAGGCCGATGCGGATCAGATGCGGCACCTGCGTGGAGGTGTGCACGACAAGCTGCCCAGCGCGATGGTCCCACCACGCAACAAGGCCCTTGCCTTCCATCGGATGCATGACTTGCCGGGCGGTCGACAGTTCCAGCTCGACGCTAATTGGCGCCGTTTGGGCGATCCCATCCATGCCGCGATCGAAGCTGGTTTCGAGGAAGAGATTATCGCCCCATTCGCGATGCAGCAGCGTCGCCTCGCGTTGGCGGCCGGCGGTGCTCGATGCAATCACAGGGATTGCATCGTAATCGACATCGACGAGCTCGCAGAGATCTTCCGCCGCCGCCCGGTTGTCGGCGACGCACATCGCCACGATCTCGCCGACAAAGCGCACGCGTCCGTTTGCCAGCGCGGGATAGTCGGAGACCTTGTAGCCGGGAATGGAGGAGCGGGTGGTGATCGGCGCGACACCGGCGAGATCGCTGTGAAAGAAGACGCAATCCTCGGAGCCTTGCGGCTTGCTCTGTCGCATGATGAGCGCGTGCGCCACGGGGCTGCGCAGGAACGCGACTTCGCGCATCCCCGGGATGCGAATGTCGGCGGTGAATTGGCCGCGGCCGTGTAGATGCCGGGCGTCTTCTTTCCGGGGCGCCCGGGCGCCGATGCCTTCGCCGTCGTTGTCGTGTGCCATCTGCGTCATGCTCCCTGCGCTCGGTCCGACACCTTACCTCATCACTGCGCGTCGAGAAGTTGCCAGGGGTGGTGCTGCTCATGGAATGCGACGGCTCCGAGCAGTCTGGCCTCCTCATACCAAGGGGCGACGAGCTGGAACGCCAGCGGAACACCGCCGTCCGAGAGGCCGGCGGGCACGCTGATCGCGGGATGCCCGGTCAGATCGAACAGACTGAGATACGGCGTCCATTCGCGCCGCATGTCGCCGACCACCTCCCCATCGATGCTGATCGGATCGAGCGGCTTGTGCAGCGCATCCAGCGGCTCCCGGCTCATTGCCGGCGTCAGCAAGAAGTCAAACCCGTCAAACAGCTTCTGCACATGCCGAAACAGCGCGGTACGCTTGTTGAGCGCACCCTGAAGGTCCTGTCCGGAATAGGAAAGACCGACGCGGACGCCCTCGGCCAGGCTCGTCTCGATCTTGTTCTCGACCTCGTCGATAATCTTGCCGAGCCGCGCCGCCCAGTTCGACTGCTGAAGGATGCGCCAGGTCGGTTCCGGATTGTCCATCGCCCATTCGATATCCGTAACGGAGGCGCCGTACCCCTCCAACGTCTTCGCAACACGCCGAATCGTCTCGGTCATCCCACGGCTAACGCGCGCGTTACCGACCTGCATGATGAGGCCGATGCGCTTGCCGGTGAGGTTTGCTGCCCGCGTGCTGATCTGTGATGCGTCGAACCGCGGCAGGCCGAGCGAATGCGGATCGCTCGGCGCCGGGCCGGCCATGGTTTCGAGCGCGAGCGCCATATCCGCGACACTGCGCGTGATCATGCCGAGATGGATAAAGTTGGCAAACCCTTCCGGCACGAGATCGTGCGGGATACGGCCGAGCGTGGGTTTCAGTCCGAGCACGCCTGTGCAGGCGGCCGGCAGCCGCGTCGATGCGCCCGCGTCCGTGGTGAGCGCAAGGCGTACCAGGCCCGCGGCGACGGACACCCCGCCGCCGCAGCTCGATCCGCCGCACGTCGCCGCCGGATTCCAGGGATTGATGGTGAGTCCCGTCAGGGGCGAGGAGCCCATCATGGTATGGGCGAATTCGGTGGTCGTGCTCTTGCCGATGATGATTGCTCCGGCCTTGCGCAGCCGCGCGACCGCGATCGTATCCGCCGCGGCGGGAGCGGCGTCCTGCATCAGCCGCGAACCCCAGTTCGTCGGCAGGCCGCAGACATTCAGGATGTCCTTGACGCTGACCGGAACACCGGCGAGCGGTCCAGCGGCTGCCCCGCTCGCATCGACGGTGCGCGCTGCGGCAAGCGCGCCGTCGCGGTCGATCCGGACAAAGGCGTTGAGTGTCGGCTGGCTCTGCTGGCAGCGCTTGATCGTGTCGGAGATCGCGTCCTCGATGCTGTGCTTTCCGGTGCGGAGATCGATCTGCATGTGCCGTTAAAGTCAGTGGTCCTAAATGAGAGGTATACTGACGATATAACCCATGCTGTCAAGCGACCGCCATGCGGGAGAAGAGCGCAGCCACCCTATTTGAAGTTTACTGTCGACATGTCGCCGTCACCGCTGTCGGTTTTCGGCAGCTCGATGCGGATCGCAGCCGGATCGATGTTCGATCGCTTGTCGATCCAATAGGTGACGCTCGCAGGCCAGAAGATCACGATCGCCACCAGTACGAGTTGCAATCCGACCCACGGCAGCGCTCCGAGGTAAATGTCACGGGACAGCACCTCCTTCGGAGCGATGCCGCGCAGGTAGAACAGTGCAAACCCGAAGGGAGGGTGCATGAAGCTCGTCTGCATGTTGACGCAGAGCAGTACCCCGAACCAGACGAGGTCGATGCCGAGCTTGTCGGCGACGGGCACCAGCAGCGGAATGATGATGAAAGCGATTTCGAAAAAGTCGAGGAAGAAGGCGAGGAAGAATACGAAGATGTTGACGAAAATCAGAAAGCCGACTTGTCCGCCCGGCACATGGCTCAGCAGGTGTTCAATCCAGCGGGAGCCGTCGACGCCCTGGAAGACCAAGCTGAACACCGTGGATCCAATCAGAATGAAGATCACCATGGATGTGATGCGCATGGTGTTCTGCATCGCCTGATTGACCAGCGGCCAGCTTAGTCGACGGTTCAAGGCGGCGAGAATGACCGCGCCGACCGCGCCCATGGCGCCGGCTTCTGTCGGCGTCGCGAGGCCCATGAAAATAGTGCCAAGCACCACGAAAATCAGGACGATCGACGGCACCATGCCCCAAAGGACGCGTCGCACCAGCACCCATCCACGCTGCGCGCGCGCCTCTTTGGGCAAGGGCGGGACGCGCTGCGGCGAAATGATCGAAATAGCGGCGATGAAGGCCAGGAACAGCAGCACCTGAAGGATCGAAGGCCCGATCGCGCCGGCATACATGTCGCCAACGGATCGGCCGAGCTGGTCAGCGAGTACGATGAGCACGAGCGACGGCGGTATGACTTGCGTGATCGTTCCGGAGGCTGCGATCACGCCGGTCGCGATGCGCATGTCGTAGCCGTAGCGGATCATGATCGGCAGCGAAATCATACCCATGGCGATCACCGAGGCGGCGACGGTTCCGGTGATTGCACCGAGGATGGCGCCGACGATGATGACCGCATAAGCGAGCCCCCCAGGCACGCCGCCGAACAACTGGCCGGTGCCCTCCAGAAGGTCTTCGGCAAGGCCGCTGCGTTCGAGGATCGCGCCCATGAGCGTGAAGAAGGGAATAGCCAGCAGCAGATCGTTGGACAGGATGCCGAAGATGCGCAGTGGCAGGTTTCCGAGATAGGCCTCGGAAAAAAAGCCCATTCCGACTGACAGGAAGCCAAAAAACAAGCCAACGGCCGCAAGCGAGAAGGCGACCGGAAAGCCGATCAGCAGGAATAGAACAAGGCCGCCGAACATTAGCGGCGGCATATGGGCCACCGTCAGCATCGGGACAGTTCTTTCGAGGATCGGATGTGTGCGGCGAAAGCGGTCATTGTTCCATACGGTGATATTCGGTCATGACCTCGGCCTCGGGCGCCACGCCGCGCAACAGCGCGATGCGTTTGACCAGCTCGGACATACCCTGAAGGGTGAGCAGTAGGAAGCCGACCGGAAGGATCAGCTTCACCGGCCAGCGCATCAGTCCGCCCGCGTTGGACGAGCCTTCCTCGGTCACCCAGCTCGTGACGAAGAACGGCCATGTCATCCATGTCAGCAGGATTGTCGCCGGAAGCAGGAAGAAGATGATGCCGAAAACGTCCACATATAGCCGGGTTCGCGGACCGAAATTGCCATAGAGCAGGTCGACGCGGACATGCTCGTTGCGAAACAGCGTGTGGCTCGCCCCGAGCATGACTATACCTGCGAGCATGTACCACTGCGCTTCCAGCCATGCATTGGAGCTGTAGCTGAAGCCGTAGCGAATGATGGCATTCGCGGCGCTGATGGCACATGACAGACCGACCATCCAGTCCGCGATGCGGCCGAATACCGCGCTGGCGGCGTCGATCTTCCGGCTAAAGGCGAGCAAGGCATGCATCGATCTCTCCCACACTGGCGCCGTGAGCGCGCCGACTTCCCGCGAACCTCAAAGGTCGTCGCCCGGCAGCGTCAGTGGCCACCGGGCGTGCAGCATCATTGCGATGTCGTCGGGATGTCGTGCGTGAAGCGGTAGGCGTCGAGGCTCTGCTCTGCGACTCGGAACCACGGATTGGAGCTTTCGAGAAAGCGCTTCCAGGGGTCGTAGATTGTCTTGAAGTCTGCGTCCTTGGCGGCAATCTCTTCGAACGTCTCGAAGCTCGCCTTGTAGCACGCGTCCAGAACCGCGCGCGGGAACAGCCGCAGTTGCGTGCCTTCCCCGATCATCCGCCGCAACGCATCCGGATTGCGGGCGTCATACTTTGCGATCATGAACATCATCTGCTCATTGCACGCGGTCTCGAACGCGACCTTGAACGGCTCGGGGAGGGCTTCCCAGGCGGGCAGGCTGACCGGCGCGGTGATGCCCGCGCTGCCTTCCCACCATCCGGGGGCGTAGTAGAACTTGGCGACCTTGTTCAGGCCGAGCTTGGCGTCGTCGTATGGACCGATCCATTCCGACGCGTCGATGGTGCCGCGCTCCAGGGCCGAATAGATATCGGACGGCGGCAGCTGCTGCGGTACGGCGCCGAGCTTGCGCAGGATGGTGCCGCCAAGTCCGCCGATGCGGATCTTCAGGCCCTGCAAATCCTGCACGGTATTGATCTCTTTCCGGTAGAAGCCGCCCATCTGCGTGCCGACGTTGCCGACGGGGAAGGGGATGACGTTCGATTTCTTGTAGAAGGCGCGAACAAGCGGCAGGCCGCCGCCCTCGTACAGCCAGGCGGCCTGCTGCCGCGCATTCAGGCCGAACGGCAAACCGGCATCGAACGCGTAGGTCGGGCTCTTGCCGATGTAATTGGCGGACAGAATATGCCCGCATTCGATGGTGCCGTTCTGCACGGCGTCGAGCACCTGCAGCGCCGGAACGACTTCGCCGCCGGCGAAGCAGCGGATCTCGAAGCGGCCTTCGGTGAGCTGGCCGACTCGGCGGCAAAGGTCTTCGGCCGAGCCGTGAATCGTATCGAGGCTCTTCGGCCAGCCGGTGGCCATACGCCAGCGGACCGCCGGTTGAGTTTGGGCGATGGCCGGTGCAGCGAGTGCGGTGCCGGCGGTCCCGCCCGCCAGGCCCAAGAGCAGTTTGCGGCGATTCATAGTCCCCATCCTTTCTTCGCGTGAGAAATGCCGTCGCTTGCGAGTGCGGGGCGGCCGCGGATATCGCGCCGGTGGATTACATCCCGTTCGCCAAGAACCATGTCGGTTACGCCATCTATGGCCATGCGTGGAGCATATTAGTCAGCATATATCCTATTTTTGAAGATGCAAAAGCTGCACCAACTGAAGGACCGTGGTGGTTGAGGGTATGGAATGCCCGGTTTGCGTCATGACGGCCGGACGCATAATGCCGTCGAAATACTTGGTTTCGATAAGATCAGGGACGTTTCCCGAGCGCCGCATCTGCAAACTAAAGCCGAAGGGCGAAAGTATCATTCGATTGCGGATCACCGCGGCCTCCCTATATTAGACAGCGTACTGCTTATTTTCCTTGCGGCCGATGCTTAAGCCCCAGGCCGCGGTGAGGCGGCATGTCATGAATAACCGGGACGAAGGAGATGCGAGTGGACGCTGGGGGTGGTAGAGAACAGCCGGAAGCCGTCGCAGGGAGATTGTTGAAATTGGCAAAGCCCAAAAGAGTCGGGAAATCCAAGCCGGCCCGAAAACCGAAAAGCCAGCCCGCCGGAAAGAAGGCGGAGCACACCTCGCTTTATGCCAGCATGCCGTTGTGGGCGCGCCCCGGCTTTCTGATCCGGCGGCTGCACCAGATCAACTACGCCCTGTTCTTCGAGGAATGCGCAGGCTTCGACATCACGCCGGTGCAATATGCGCTGCTGACCACGCTCAGCCTCAATCCCGACACCGATCAGCATACGCTCGGGCGGGAGGTCGGCATCGACCGCACCAATGTCGCCGACGTGCTGCGTCGTCTGGAGCAGCGCGGCTTGCTGACCCGCCGCAAGGGTGAGAAGGATCGGCGCGCGGTGCTCGCGCGCCTGACGCCGGCCGGGGAGAAAGTGACCCGAGAGATGTTCAAGGCGATGCAGCGCGCCCAGGCGCGCCTGCTCGAGCCTTTGCCTCCCAAGGAGCGCGCGGCCCTGATGGCGGCGCTGCTGCGGCTGGTTGATGCGAACAACCATCTCGGCCGCACGGTCTTTCAACCAAGCTGAGATCGCTCGCCGGCCGCGCGCCTTATCTGCCGGTTCGTCGCGGCAGGTCATATGCGGTCACACCGGCAGACAAAGCGCATTCGGCACCAGCAGGTTGTCATAGACACAGCGCCTGCTGGCCAATTTGAGCACGCCGTTCTCGCGGCGGAATACGTCGAAATACACGCCAACCTGATGCAACGTAGCGTCTGGCCGATCGAACAGCACCTGCAGCACGACGTAGTTGGCGCGTGCCTTGATCGTGCCGTCGCGCTCTTCGCCCAGCACGTCGAGATTACCGATGATGTGCCGCAGATAGCGCGGCGCGAACATCGCGGTCTCGCTGAGAGCGAAGGCGCGGTCGCGGATCATGCCTTTGCCTTCGCAATAGATCAGCCCAACCGGCATGTTGCGGTCATGGTTCTCGCGCGACAGGACGACGTAGGTCGCGTCCTCCGCGAACATCTCGGTCCAGTCGGCGAGACGCTGCTCGTCGAGCGCGTTCGCATAGCGCACGTTGAAGGTCTCGATCTCGTGCCGCAGCAGGAGTGCCTCGAGGCGCGGATCCATGAGCGTGTCGGATGAGAGGTTGCGCTTAAGGGCCATATCCATGACTCACAGTCCCATCTCGGCGCGCCAGTGCTTGTACATGGCGCGGATTGCCGCTTCAGAGATCAGGTTGTCGGCGGTGCCGGCTTCGACTGCCGGATCGAGTTTCACCAGATGCTCGCCGTTCGGCACGCGCTGCATGCCGTCCTGCACGAACTTGATCGCCTCGTTGTCTTCAAGCCCGAGGAAGCCGGCCGGCCCCATCAGATTGCCTTGCCGGAGGCGATGCCGTGTCATCTCATCGCTGTCGCCCTCAAAACCGAACATAGTCCACTTCATGATGAATTCATGCGGTCCCGTCGGCACGATCTGGCGTACGCCCAGTGTGTTCATCTCGCGCTGCACGATCAGGTTTGGCCAGATCGTCGCCATTGTCACCGACCAGGGGCTGTCGAACTCGTCCACGAAATCCATGAAGCGCGGCTCGGCCAGCGTCATGCCCTCCTTGTAAGCGCGCATTTCCTTCTTCGCGTCGCTTGACACGGCCTTGCCGTCGGACTTTGCCGAAGCCATCACGCCATGACGCCCGCTCGGATCGGCGAGCATCAGCGACTTGTTGCCCGCGACCAGAAGGCCGAACGTGACCAGGAAAGTGTGCAGCAGGGTGGCGTGATAGGGGTCTTTCAAATTCTCATGATAGAGCTTCCAATTACCGGGCAGTGAGTGGCGGTAATAGCCGAGCACCTTGAGCTTGCGGCCATCGAAGGTCGCCTCGAATTCGCGCATGATCTCCGGCGTGAAATATTCGGCCAGCGGCTCCATGTCGTCGCAATAGGAGGCGAACACCACGCCGCGATGCGTCGTCACTTTCAGGCGGCGCAAGCCATGATCCGCATTCCTGAAATCTGGAGGCATGCCACCCTTGCCGCCGACGCCGCGACGAAAGGGAACGCCGGCCAGATTTCCTTTCAGATCGTACGACCATTGATGATAGGGACAGACGAATTCCTTTGCGTTGCCGGAAAGCTCTCGGCAGAACTCGGCGGCGCGATGCGCGCAGCGGTTCTCGAACACATGGATCGAGCCGTCTTCCGCGCGAGAGACGACGACCGGTGTCGGTCCGACATGCGAGCGGATGAAGTCGCCGGAATTGGGGATTTCGGATTCGAGCGCGACATAATTCCAGGTGCGGCCGTGGAAGATCTTCTCGACCTCGCGCTCGTAGATCGCCTGATCGGTATAGACCCAATCCGGAATGCGGGTGAGGCCATCGGCCGGCCAGATATAGCGTTTGGTGAGCGACAGTCCCGGGTTGGCGTTCATGAGGCTGGCCTCCATGGCATCGGCGCCTTCTTGTCCATCGGATGAGATGATGGCGCCATGAATATCGGGATCGAAAGGCGGGGCGGAATCGAGTTCGGCGCGCGCGGCGCGGATCGCCTGCGGGTGCGAGAACGCGACGACGCCGGTGAGCCGTCCGGTCGCTTTGTCGAACATGCGATAGACCGCGCCCGGGGCCGCTTCGTTCGCGGCTACGAGCGCGACATGATCGTCAGCGCCGACAATTCCGAGCATCTGCACATTGCAGCCGAACTGGTCGGTCCAGAACCAGGGGCGCTTTTGCGCCACTGGTGCGCTGTTTCCGGCGATCGAGCGGCCGGCCGCGCCGCCTTGCTCTTCGGCGTTCTGCCAACTTTCGAGCGAGGGGCGCCGCCCTGCGATCGGCTCATGGTACAACGCGCAATCGCCGGCCGCCCAGATGCCCGGCACGGAGGTGCGTCCTTGCGCGTCCACTTCGATGCCGGCGGGCGTGGTGGCGCAGCCGGCCTGCAGCGCAAGGCCGAGCACCGGTTGCATGCCGATACCGACCAGAGCCGCGTCGACTTCGATCGTGTCTTCGCTGGTCACGACGCCGAGGCGTTCGCCGCGCCTGGTGATTTCGATAACCCCGGCGTTGCGGCGAATATCGACGCCATGCCGCTCCGCCATGATCCGGAAGGCACGGCCGACGGCGGCCGGCATGATCCGCGCCATGATCTCGCGTTCGCGTTCGAGCAGGGTCACTGCAACGCCGCGCGAAATTGCGGTCGATGCAAGTTCTAGACCGATGAACCCACCGCCGACCACAGCGACATGCTGGGCGCGGTCAAGGGCTGCGCCGATGGCGGCGGAATCCTCGATCGTGCGCAGATAGTGAACGCCCGGGAAATCCGCACCGGGAATGCTCAGCCGTCGTGGCGTTCCGCCGGTGGCAAGCAGGAGCGAATCGTAAGCCAGAACCTCGCCGTTCGCGAGAGTGATCCGGCGCTGCGTGGCATCGATCGTCGTCGCGGCAACGCCAAGATGCAGGCGCACGCCGAGCTGAACCGCGTCTGCCTCGCTCAAACGAACGCTGGATGAAAATTCGGCCGTACCCAGCAGGAATTCCTTGGACAGCGGCGGTCGCTCATAGGGAAGATGAGGTTCTGCGCCTACCAGATCGATGCTGCCATCGAAGCCGCCGGTGCGCATGGCCCGGATTGCAGCCGCGGCCGCCTGACCTGCGCCGACGATCACGACACCCGTCGTATCTTTCGCGGGCGCAGCGGCAGCGAGCTTGCTCTCGAAGGCGGATTCGGTAGCCGGCTGGTCGGGATCGATGAGAATGTCATCGCCTTCGACGCGAACAGCATAGGTCCGCAAATCCTCGGTCACCGGCGCGCAAAGGGCCTTTCCGCTGCGGATGTCGAACTGCCCCTGGTGCAGCGGACATTCCACCTTGCCGTCTTCGATCCAGCCTTCGGCCAGCAGCGCGAGCGCGTGCGTGCAGATGCCATGCGTTGCGTAGATTTTGCCGTCGAGATTGTAGAGCGCGATATGAATGCCGCCGACTTCGACGCCGAGGGCCTTGCCCTCGGGCACGTCGTTCAGCGAAGCCGCTCTCGTCCATGCCATTTGTGGCGTCTCTCGCGCTGGAATTTATAATCAGTATAACATCATTTCTAAAGCTCGCAACTCCGTGAAGAGCGCTGCTGCGGACGAAAAGAAGAGCGCTGCTGCGCACAAAAGCGGCGCGATATCGCGCCTGTTGCGAAACCAAGATAGTCAGTGTACCATCATATATGTTCAGGAACGGGAGACTTTCATGGCGCAAGAGCCGCTCGCCACCAAGGGCAATTATCTGCATATCTACGACTTCCGCGTCATGGCGGGGCATGAGGAAGAGTTCATCAAGCTGTTCGAGGAATTTGACTATTCGGAAGGCAATCCGATGCACAAATCATCGGCGCAGGTGAAGGATGGCGTGCTGTGCCGCGATAGCGAGGACCCGCAGCGATTCTTCCTGATCGCCGAATGGAGCGATATCGAGGAGCATGCCAGGATCCGCAAGATCCTCGCCAATGAAATCAAACCGGCCTTCATCAAGTATATCGAGGGCGGCAAGTTCATCCCGAAATATGTCGAGGTCGTATCCTCCACGCCGGATGACATCCTGCAGAAGGCCGCCGCAGAGTGATCTGACGTGTCGCGGCAACTCTACACATTCTTTCGGTCTTCGACCTCGTTCCGTCTCCGGATCGCGCTGGCCCACAAGCGGCTCGACTACGAGCCGCGCTATATCAGTCTGCCGAAGATGGAGCATCGGACCCCGTCCTATTGCGATATCAATCCGCAAGGGCTGGTGCCGCTTCTGGTGGAAGGCGGCCGATGCCTCATCCAGTCGATGGCCGTGATCGAGTATCTGGATGAAGTCTATCCCGATCCTCCGCTGATGCCGAAGGATCCGCTCGGGCGGATCTACGTCAGGGCGGTGTCGCAGATCATCGGTTGCGAAATTCATCCGCTGAACAATGTGCGCGTGCTGAAGCATCTCAAGGCGCAGTTCAAGGCGGACGAGGCGGCCACCAATGCCTGGTATCGGCACTGGATCGCGGAAGGGCTGTCCGGACTCGAAGACTATCTGCGGCGCGAGCGCCTGTTTGGCCGGTTTTGCTACGGCGATTCCGTAACGATGGCCGACATATGTCTCGTCCCTCAGATCTTCAACGCGCGGCGCTTCAATTGTCCGGTTGACGCGTATCCGATCCTGCTGGCGATCACCGATCGCTGCATGGCACTTGACGCCTTCCGCACTGCCGAACCGAGCACGCAGGCTGACGCGTTCTGAACTGTCGTTGCCTGCGCCGCGCGCCCCGAGCCTCATTGTTGGGCAATCGGAAAATTAATCAGTACATAATCATATCTTGCGCGGGCAAGGCGCCGTGTTAGTCTTTTGAAGGAATGCGGTACCGCCGAGCAGATATGGGAGGTGTGCACATGATGGGATTTCGAGAGTTAACTGCGGTTACGGCGTTTATTGCATGTGTACTGATTAATTGTAGCGCATCGGCGGCCGACCGCCTGACGGTACGACTCGACTGGACGCCCTGGGGGTCGCAGGCACCGTTTCATCTGGCGGCGCAAAAGGGATTGTTCGCGAAGTACAACCTTGATGTCGTGCTGGATGACGGAACCGGGTCCGTCGCCACCGTGCAGATCGTCGGTAATGGTGAATACGATGTCGGCTACGCGTCGTTGGCTCCGATGGTGATCGCGCGCTCCAAGGGGTTGCCGGTGAAAGCGATTGCCGGCTTCATCAAGCAGAACGACATCGGTCTGTTGGTTCCGAAGGACAGCGGCATCGCCAGCCCCGCCGATTTGAAAGGCAAGAAGATCGCCTTCACCGCCGGTTCGCTCGAGGCGCCGTTCATCGACCAGTTTCTCGCCGCCGGAAAGCTGACTCGCAATGACGTCGACCTCGTCAGCGTCGACGCGGCAGGCAAAGCCGGCCTCTACATGGCTGGCCGGTCCGACGCGGCATTCTCGTCCGGACCATTCTTTCTGGCCGTCGTCGCAAGCCAGCGTCCCTCGAACGCCATCCGCTTCGCCGATCAGGGGCTGGAATTCCCGAGCTTCGGCTTGCTGGCGACCGAGAAGTCGATCGCCTCGAAGCGCGAGGCGCTGAAGCGTTTTGCGAGCGTGGTCGCGGGATGTTGGGCCTATATCTTTGCCGGCAATCAGGACGAAGCGGTGAGGGCGATCATTGCGGCGCGGCCGCAGGCCAAACTCAATCCGGCCGTCTTACGGCAGCAGATCGATACGCTGAAGGATTATGCGTACACCGATGCAACCCGGAACCTGCCGTTCGGCACGATGGCTGCGGCGGACTGGAAGCGGGCCGTTGCGGTGCTCGCCGATGGCGGGCTCATCGAGAAGGGCCTCGATGCGGATGCAGTCTTCACCAATGAACTGATCGACGAGCGCGTCGTTGCGGACGTGGCCAGCGGCAAGAACTGACCCTCGCGATCCCGTTGAATCCATGATCGCAGCGTCCGATGTCGTGAAAAGATACGGTGACGCCGACGGCGTCACCGCGTTGCAAGGCGTTTCGCTTGATATCGCAGAGGGCGAATTCATCAGCTTGGTGGGGCCGAGCGGCTGCGGCAAGAGCACGTTCTTGCGCTGTCTTGCCGGACTTGAGGCGCCGACCGGCGGACGCCTGCAACTGGATGGCGCGCCCATCGACGGTCCTCCGGAGCGTCTCGGCATGGCGTTCCAGCGGGATGCCTTGCTGGAATGGTTCGACGTTCTGGAGAACGTGCTGTTGCCGGCAGATTTCGGCGGTTACGGCAAGAAGAAATACGAGGAGCGCGCACGGCAATTGCTGCAGATGGTGGGGCTCGACGGATTCGCACGCGCCTATCCTCGGGCATTGTCCGGCGGCATGCGGCAGCGCGTCGCGATCTGCCGCTCGCTGCTGCTCGACCCGCGTTTGCTGCTGATGGACGAGCCGTTCGGGGCGCTCGATGCGCTGACGCGCGATCAGATCAATGTCGACCTGCATCGGCTCTGGACCAAGCATCGGATGACCGTTGTCTTTGTGACCCACAGCATCACTGAGGCGGTGTTCCTGTCGACCCGCGTGGTGGTCTTTACGCCACGGCCGGGGCGCGTGGTCGCGGACATCGGCATCGACCTGCCGGCCGAGCGGAAACTGGCGATGCGCGAGACGCCGGAATTCGGTGCCTATACAAGCCGTATCCGGGCTCTGTTCGAGCAAATGGGCCTGATCCATGACTAGGAGCTTGATGAAAGCCGCGCGTCGAGCCGCCGTGCCGCTACTGGGGGTTGCGATCTTCCTTTCGGTGTGGGAGATCGGCGTGCGCGCGCTTGGCGTGCGGTCCATTCTGCTGCCGGCGCCGTCGCTGATCATCGAGGAACTTGCAGCCTCTCCGGGCTGGTTCGCCGTGCAGACGGCCTATACCCTGGGCATCACGCTCGCCGGTTTTGCCGTCGCCGTCGTGTTCGGCGTCTCGTTTGCGGTTGCGATCGTGGAGTGGAAGATCCTGGATCGTCTGCTGTTCCCGCTCTTCGTCGCGCTCAATAGCGTGCCGAAGGTGGCGCTGGCGCCGCTCTTTCTGATCTGGTTCGGGACAGGCGCGGAGCCCAAGATCGCCATTGCCTTTCTGATCGCAGTCTTTGCCGTGGTGATCGACACCGCGCTTGGTCTGCAATCGGTGTCGCCGGATACGATCGACCTGGCGAAGACCTTGCGTGGGTCGCGTCTGAAGGTGCTGCTGCGCATCAAGCTCTATTGCGCGCTGCCGCATCTGTTTGCCGGACTGAAGGTGGCGATGTCGCTGGCTCTGGTTGGCGCCATTGTCGGCGAATTCGTCTCGTCCCAGCGCGGCCTCGGCTATGTCATTCTGACCGCGCAGGGTACGTTCGACACGCCGCGTGTCTTTGCTGCGATTGTCATTCTTGCGGTGCTCGGCGTCGCATTGATTGCGGTGATTGAAGCGATTGAGCGGGTTGCCTTGCCGTGGCATCACACGAATTCGCAACGCTTGAAGTAATCGAGCCGCAGTACATCAAGGACGCCTTTGAGCAAGTAGCAACAGCCCCTCAACGGACATCAGCGTCGGTCCAAGCGGGGCGGCCTGTCGGTGCGACAACGCTTAGCCCGAGGCAGGCACGGGGCAGAGTAACTCACATACACTTCCAGACATTTCTTCTCCGAATTGCTGACACTCGAGTTTGTGCTGCGAACCATGAACGCTGACTGAACGTCAATTGGCCGCGAGGCGCGAAGAAGGGATCAAGCGTGCTCCGCGATGCGTCAAAGTAGCTCGGTTAAACATCAGCGCGCGATGGGCCTGGCCCCAGCAGTCGAGACGGTCTCGCACAGGCGGCGGTTGCCGGCGAGTTCAACGATCTTCAGGTGAAAGCGTTCGTCTTCCAGCGCCCAGCCGGTGATGTCAGATACCTTCAGCGGAGCGTCCATCCCGTCAAAAATTGCATCGAGCTCGTTGAAACAAGGGTGAGCAGTTCCAGCCTTATGCGAACCTGCAATCAGACCGTTATGAGCCGCAGAACATCGGTCAGCTTCGTTGATTTTTCTGCGCCGGCGCTTGAGTTCGATCGCGTTCGTTGCGCTTTGGCGAGGTCGTTGCTGGCGCGAAACTGGTGCGGTCCGCGGCAATGGCAGATTTCGGCCGATGAGGCTGCTCGCTGTCAATCGCTTTGTCGAACGTTCAGTAAATTAGCTTACTAAACATGCCGGTTATGGCTAACCTTCCGGCTCTCCTGCTGTCGGGATGGGCCGTATTGTGTCCGCCGGACCAGATCGGTAATCGTGGGCCGCCAAACTAGCTACAGGAGTCGGACATTTTGCTGCGCCGCGAACATCCCCGCTCGTGCGTGCGAGCGTCGCAAATATTTCGCCAAGAGCGCGAGAACCGGCTTGACGGCCTCAAAAATTTAGTACTACGTTTAGTAATACAAAAAAGCTAAACATCGTGCATCGAGCCGATGTGTAGGAGGAGCCCAAGCCATTCCGGAGCCGTCTCCGGCAGCGGTCCGTCTCGTCCTTCACTCATCGCTCCTCAAACTCGGTTTCAAGGTCTCGGCGTCGCTCCGGCGGGGCGCGTTGAGCGGGTTGGATGCTTCAACGAGAGAGGAAACGGATATGCGGACATTCAATCGGCTGAAAAGCTCAGTGGCCACCACGGTTCTCGGGGCGGCGCTGCTGGGGATATTTGGCGGAGGCGAAGCTGCGGCTCAGGGCAAGCAGCTCACGCTGTGCTGGGCGGCATGGGATCCGGCCAACGCGCTGGTCGAGCTGGGCAAGGATTTCACCAAGCAATCCGGCATCGAGATGAAATACGAGTTCGTCCCCTGGACGAGCTATGCGGATCGCTTCCTCAACGAGCTCAATTCCCACGGCAAACTCTGCGACCTGATCATCGGCGATAGCCAGTGGATCGGCGGAGCCGCCGAGAACAAGTGGTACGTCAAGCTCAACGAGTTCTTCGACAAAGAGCACATCTCGATGGACGATTTCGTCCCGGCGACGGTCGTGGGTTATTCGCGGTGGCCGAAGAATTCGGCGAACTACTGGGCGCTGCCGGCGATGGCTGATGCCGTGGGCTGGACCTACCGCAAGGACTGGTTCTCGCGACCGGACATCCAGTCGGCGTTCAAGGCCAAGTACGGCCGCGATCTGGCGCCGCCGAAAACCTATGACGAGTTGAAGCAGATCGCGGAGTTCTTCCAGGGCCGCGAGATCGACGGCAAGAAGGTCTATGGCGCGTACATCTTCACCGAGCGCGGTTCCGAAGGCATCACGATGGGCGTGACCAACGTGCTCTACAACTACGGCTTCAGCTACGACAATCCGAAGAAGCCGTACCAGATGCAGGGCATCGTCAATTCGGCCGATGCCGCCAAGGGGCTCGAATTCTACAAGGAGCTCTACAAGTGCTGCACCGCGCCCGGCATGACGAACGCCTACATGCAGGAAGGGCTCGATGCCTTCAAGTCGGGCCAGGTGGCGATGCAGATGAACTGGTTCGCCTTCTTCCCCGGCCTCTACAAGGATCCGAATGTCGGCGGCGACAAGATCGGCTTCTTCGTCAATCCGGCTGGCCCGAAGGGGCACTTCACCCAACTCGGCGGACAGGGCATCTCGGTGGTTGCGACTTCCGACCGCAAGGACGACGCGCTCGCCTATATCAAGTGGTTCGCGCAGCCCGCCGTGCAGCAGAAATGGTGGCAGATCGGCGGCTACTCGGCGCTCAAGGCGGTGGTCGATGCGCCGGACTTCCCGAAGAGCGCGGCGTTCGCGCCGCAATTCCTGGAGTCGATGGGCATCGTCAAGGACTTCTGGGCCGAGCCGTCCTACGCCCAACTGCTGCTCGACATGCAGAAGCGGGTGCACGACTACGTCGTCGCCGACAAGGGCACGGCGCAGCAGGCGCTCGATCTCCTGGTCAAGGACTGGACCAAGGTGTTCAAGGAGCAGGGCAAGGAAGTCGCCTCGCGATAGCCTGAACTCCGCGATCCAACTGAACTGGCTTCCCCGAGGTCAGCCTCGTGGAAGCCGAACCAGCCCAGCCGATGGACAAGATGACGACGATCCTGCAACCCGATCATGCTACGATCGCGGGCGTGAGCGAGTCCGCCAAATCCCGCGCCGCGCGCCGCGCACACGGTCTGTCCGACCGGACCATTGCGTGGCTGTTCGTCGCGCCGACGATTGCGCTGCTGCTCGCGATCAACATCTTCCCGCTGGTCTGGATGATCCGGCTCTCCTTCACCAGCCTCAACCTCAGCATGTCCTATCTGCCGCTGCGGTTTGTTGGGCTCGACAATTTCAGCGACATCCTCAACGACGAGGACGTCTGGTTCCGGCTCCAGACCACGGCGCAATTCGTGATCTGCTCGGTTGCCCTGCAGGTGGTGGTCGGCTTTGGGCTCGCGCTCCTGATCAACCGCCAATTCCGCGGCCACAGCTTCTGGACCACGATCATCCTGCTGCCGATGATGCTGTCCCCGGCAGTTGTCGGCAATTTCTGGACGCTGCTGCTGCAGCCGCAGATCGGACCGTTCAACTATCTGATCAGCTTGTTCACTGGCGTGCCGCCGAGCTCGTTCAGCATGACAGGGCAGGTCGCGCTGGCGCCATGGACCATCGTGCTCGTCGACACCTGGATGTGGGCGCCCTATGTGATGTTGATCTGTCTCGCCGGGCTACGCTCGATCCCCGATTATATCTATGAGGCGGCTGAGGTCGATCGTGCCTCGGCCTGGCGGCAGTTCTGGTCGATCACGTTGCCGATGACGGTGCCGTTCCTGATGCTGGCGGTGCTGTTTCGCGCGATCGAGAACTTCAAGATGTTCGACATGGTCAATCTCCTGACGTCGGGAGGACCGGGGTCGACCACCGAGCTCGTGTCCATCACGCTGAAGCGCGCGGCGTTCGAGAAGTGGCGCACCGGCTATTCCTCGGCGCTTGCCATTATCCTGTTCGTGACCGTGTTCGGTGCCGCCAACATCTACGTCAAAGCGCTCAACAAGGTGAAGCAACGATGACCGCTGCCGTCGCCAGATCCACCGCACACTCGATCGTCGAGGCCTCGCCGCGCATCAAGGCATTCGCCGGTGCTCTCGTCATCCTCTATGCGTTGATCACGATCCTGCCGCTGCTCTGGATCGTCGCCACCGCCTTTAAGTCGCAAAGCGATGCCATCGCCTATCCGCCCAAGGTGATCTTCGAGCCGACGCTCGAAGGCTATGTCAACCTGTTCACGGTGCGCACCCGCCAGACACCGGATTTCATCGCCAAGTTGCCGCCGCCGGAGACCTGGTATGACAAGCTCGTCCGCAAGCATGACATGGTGATTGCCGGACCGTCCAAGGTCGTGCCGCGCTTCGTCAACTCGCTGATCATCGGCTTCGGTTCGACCTTCCTCGCCGTCTTCCTCGGCACGCTCGCGGCCTACGCTTTTTCGCGCTTCCGCATTCCGCTGGCCGACGATCTGCTGTTCTTCATCCTGTCGACGCGGATGATGCCGCCGGTCGCGGTTGCGATACCGATCTATTTGATGTACCGGCAGCTCAATCTGACCGACACCAGGCTCGGCATGATCCTGCTCTACACCGCGGTGAACGTCTCGCTTGCGGTCTGGCTGCTCAAGGGCTTCATCGACGAGATTCCGCGCGAGTATGAGGAGGCGGCCCTCGTCGACGGCTACACGCGACTGCAGGCGCTGCGCAAGGTGGTGTTGCCGCAGGCCGTCACCGGAATTGCGGCAACCGCGATCTTCTGCCTGATCTTCTCCTGGAACGAATACGCCTTCGCAGTCCTGCTGACCAGCGGCGAGGCGCAGACCATGCCGCCCTTCATTCCCTTCATCATCGGGGAGGGCGGGCAGGACTGGCCGGCGGTTGCCGCCGCGACCACGCTGTTCGTCGTCCCGATCGTCATGTTCACCGTGCTGTTGCGCAAGCATCTGTTGCGCGGCATCACCTTCGGAGCGATGCGCAAATGAGCGATTCTGCCGTTGCCAAGGGCGCCAAGGGGACATTGCATCGCTTCTTCGGCCGCGGGCGCTGGGAGGCCGTTGCGATGACCCTGATCGGGGGCGGCATCTTCATGCTGGTGCAACCCTTCTCGATAGATCTGTACAGCTATTCATTCGTGACGATCCTCGCCGGCACTGTCGGCTTCGTCATCGTCAGCCACTTTCCGGAATGAGGCCATGGCTCAGATCCGCATCGAATATCTTCGCAAGTCGTTCGATCAGTTCACGGCGGTGGAAGGCTCGACATTCACCATCGACGACGGCACCTTCTTCGCGTTGCTCGGTCCCTCCGGCTGCGGCAAGACCACCACGTTGCGCATGATTGCCGGCCTCGAGCTGCCGACCGAGGGCAAGATTCTGCTCGACGGGGAGGACGTCACGTTCCACCGTGCCGCCGCCCGCGACATCGCGTTCGTGTTCCAGCTGTTTGCGCTCTATCCGCACATGAATGTCGGGCAGAACATCGGCTTCCCGCTAAAGTGCCAGGGCATGGCGCGGCACGAGATTCGCGAGCGGGTGCAGGAGACCGCGCGGATGCTGCGGATCGAGCATCTGCTGTCGAGCAAGACGTCAAAGCTCTCGGGCGGCGACCGCCAGCGCGTCGCGCTCGGGCGAGCCATGGTGCGGCGCCCGAAGGCCTTCCTGATGGACGAGCCGCTGGGCGCGCTCGACGCCGAGTTTCGTCATCTGATGTGCGGCGAGCTGCGCGACCTGCACGATCGCATCAAGGCGACCACGGTCTATGTCACTCACGACCAGCTAGAGGCGATGTCGATGGCCGACCAGATCGCGATCATGAACAAGGGGCGCGTGGAACAGATCGGCACGCCGCAGGAGGTCTATGACCGACCCGCCTGCATGTTCGTCGCGGACTTCATCGGCTCGCCGTCGATGAACTTCCTGCACTTCGAGGGCGGGCTGCGATCCGGTGACCGGGCGATCAATTTTCACGACACCAGGCTCGCGGTGCCCGAGATCCGCGAGGACCGCGCAAGCGCGGCGCTGGCGCTCGGGGTTCGTCCGGAGCATATCCGCTTCGCCGACGCCGGATCCGTTCGTGGCGAGGTGTTCGGCGCGGAATATCTCGGCACGACGCAGATCGTCACGATCGACACGGCGTATGGGCGGGTCGCGGCGCGGCTACCTTCGAGCGCCTCGGTGCGGATCGGCGAGACCGTCGGCCTCGAATTCAACTCCGATCGGCTCTCGCTGTTCGATGCCGGCAGCGGCCTTGCAATCAGGACCGCCAGGGAGGAGGGCATGCGCCATGGTTGACGTCAGCTTGCGCAATATCAGCAAGCGCTTCGGCGCGGTGGACGCGGTGCGCGACCTCTCGCTGACGGTGAACGACGGCGAATTCCTCGTCCTGCTCGGGCCGAGCGGCGCCGGCAAGACCACGACGCTGCGGTTGATCACCGGCCTCGAGAGCCCCGACGCCGGTTCGGTCATGATCGACGGGCGCGACGTGACGCATGATCCGCCGGGTGCACGGGACATCGCATTCGTGTTCCAGCAATATTCGCTGTATCCGCATTTGTCGGTCTACGACAATTTGGCGTTCCCGCTGCGCTCTCCGGCGCGGCGCGTGCCGGAGCCGCTGATCCGCGAGCGTGTCGAGCAGACGGCGGAACTGCTGCATATCGCCAGCAAGCTGAACAATCGCGCCACCCGCCTGTCGGGAGGTGAGATGCAGCGGGTCGCCATCGGCCGCGCGCTTGTGCGCGATCCCTCGATCTATCTGATGGACGAGCCGCTGTCGTCGCTGGATGCAAAGCTTCGCGCCGAACTTCGGCTCGAGCTGAAGCGGATCCAGCTCGAGCTCGGCGCGACCATCCTGTATGTGACCCACGACCAGGTCGAAGCCATGACGATGGCATCAAGGATCGGCGTGATCAAGGACGGCCGGCTGCTTCAGCTCGGCACGCCGAGGGAGATCTATGAAAATCCATCCAGCAGCTACGTCGCTTCGCGGCTCGGGACGCCACAGATCAATTTCCTGCCCGCGCGGCTGCTGTCCGATGTGGCGATGCCGCCGGAAACGGAGACGGTCGGCATCCGTACCGAACACCTCCAGATCGCCACGCGCAACGACGGACGGATGATCGGCCGGGTGCATCGCGTCGAGCACCTCGGCGAGCAGAATCACGTTCACCTGGACTATAAGGGCGAAACGCTGGTGACGCTGGCGGATCCGCATCAACCGCTGCGGGCCGGCCAGGAGGTTGAATTGCAACTGGTGCGTCCGCTGTGTTTCGACGGTGCGGGACAGCGCATCGGCCCGATGGTTCATTAGAGGAGCGAAAGGTTCAGATCAATGTCGGTGCAACCCGAGACATTCAAGTCGCTGCTCAAGGCGGCCGCCGAGCAGGTCATCGATAGCGCGCCGGAGCTCACGAGTCTGGACCAGGCGATCGGCGACGGCGACCACGGAACCAACATGAAGCGCGGCTTCGAAGCGGTGCTCGGCAAGCTCGATGCCATCTCGGCGCAACCGCTCGACGAGGCGTTCAAGACGATCGGCAAGACCCTAGTCATGACGGTCGGCGGCGCTTCCGGCCCGCTCTATGGCAGCTTCTTTCTCGCCGCGGGCGAGGCGCTGTCGCACGACAAGCACCTGCCTGACGATCTCGCCGACGTGTTCGGCAGTGGCGTGAACGCGGTGAGCGCGCGCGGCCGCTCGCAGGCCGGCGAGAAGACGATGCTCGATGTGCTCATTCCGGTGCTGGAGACACTGAAAGCGGGCGCCGGCCAGCCCGATCTGATCGCGCGGGTGCGCACCACCGCGGCTGAAGCGGTCGAGCGCACGGTGCCGATGCAAGCAACGAAGGGTCGGGCGTCGTTCCTCGGCGCGCGCAGCGTCGGTCATGTCGATCCCGGGGCGCGATCGAGCTGCGTTCTGCTGCACGCGGTGTGCGCTGGCCTGGAGGCGCGGCAATGACCGACACCGTGGGCATCGTGATCGTATCGCATTCCCGGGACATCGCGAAGGGAACCGCAGACATGGTGCGGCAGATGGTCGGCAGCGAGGTCAAGGTCGCCTTCTGCGGCGGCAATCCCGACGGTGGTCTCGGCACCAGCGTGCCGCTGATCATCGACGCCATCAACGACGCCTGGTCGTCGAAAGGCGTTGCTGTGCTTGTCGACCTCGGCGGCGCCGAGACCAACAGCGAAATGGCAGTCGAGATGCTGGAGCCGGCGCGGCGTGATCTCGTTGTCGTCTGCAACGCGCCGATCGTCGAGGGCGCCGTCATGGCGGCGACGGAAGCTGCGGGCGGCAGCTCGCTGGCCCAGGTCAGGGCCGTGGCCGAGGAACTCTCTGCCGACTGAGGCGTCGGCGAAGCGATGATGGATGACGAGCATGCTTGATAAAGCGGACGAACAGATCTTCACCGGCAATGTGCGGCTGGTGCATGCGGTTGGCATGCATGCGCGCCCCGCGGTCAAGCTGACCAAGCTCGCCAAGAAGTTCGAGGCCCAGATCTCCGTGCGGGTCGCGGGCGCACCCGAATGGATCAATGCCAAGAGCGTGGCCAAGATCATGGCAATGCGCGCGGCACACGGCAGCACGATCGAGATCAAGGCTTCCGGCAGCGATGCCGAGGCCGCGGTCGCGGCGCTGGTTGATCTGATCGCAAGCGATTTCCCGGATGGAGCACCATAGCATGCAGGGCGGCGCTGCAGGGCTGGCGTATCGCGGCAGGACTGCCTCGATCGGCTTTGCCCATGGCCCGTTCGTCCGCGTCGACGCGGGAGCTGGCGGCGAGCGGGTGGCCGGTACGCTGGTCGAGGAGGCGCTGGCCTTGCGCAATGCGATCGACGTCGCGAGCGTGCAGATCGCCGATCTTGCCGCCAGCGCCGGCGGCGAGGCCGCGCAGATTCTCGAATTCCAGGTCGCGCTGCTCGAGGATGAGGAATTGATCGAGGCGATCTTCGCGTCGATCGGCGAGGGACGTCCCGCCGATATCGCATGGCGTTCCACGCTCGACGCCCATATTGCCGAGTACAACTCCGCACCGGACGACTATCTGAAGGCGCGCTCCTCCGATCTTGCCGATTTGCGCGACCGCGTGATCCACATTCTGCGTGGCGACCAGGACCAGCCGCTGAAAATCCCGCGCGGAGGCGTGGTTTGCGCCGACGATCTGCCGCCATCGCGATTCCTTGAGATTAACTGGTCCGGCGGCGGTGGCTTGGCGCTGTTGCGCGGCAGCCCGACCAGCCATGTCGCGATGCTGGCGCGAGCGCGCGGCATCCCGATGGTGGTACAGCTCGGGGCCATTCCTGACACGGGCACCACAGCGCTGCTTGACGGCGAAGGCGCCACGCTGGAGCTGGATCCCAGTGCCGAGCAGGTCCGAATTTTCGAGAAGCGGCGCGACAGCCATCACAAGAGCAGGGCATCCGCGCGCGCGATCCTGCGGCGGCCGACAGCCTCCTGGCGCGGCGAGCGGATCAAGCTCTTCATCAACATCCAGCGCGTCGAGGATCTCGAGCATGCCGACGCGCAATATGCCGACGGCATCGGCCTGATGCGCACTGAGTTCCTGTTGACGGAGCGCGGTGGCCTGCCCGACGAGGAGACACAGTTTCAGGCTTACGATGCGGTGTTGCGATGGGCCGGCCAGCGCCCCGTCACCATCCGCACCTTCGATGCCGGCGGTGACAAGCCGGTGGCTGGCTTCACGCTGGACGGCGAAGCCAATCCGTTCCTCGGGGTGCGCGGCCTGCGCCTGTGCCTTGCCCGGCCTGAGATCTTTGCGGTTCAGCTCCGCGCGCTGGCGCGGGCCGCGGTGCGCGGCAATCTCAAGGTCATGTTCCCGATGGTCACGTCGGCGGACGAGCTCGAGGCGGGGCGGAAGCTGTTCGCAGATGTCGTGCAGCACTTGCAGGCGGATGGCATTGCCGCGATGCTGCCCGAGCTCGGTATCATGGTCGAGGTGCCGGCGGCGGCCCTGGCAATCGCGAGCTTCAAGACGTCCTTCTTCTCGATCGGCTCGAACGATCTCGCGCAATATGTCCTGGCCTGCGACCGTTCCAACGGAGCTCTCGTCCCCCTGATGGATCCGCTGCATCCGGCAGTGCTCGAACTGATCGCGCGGACCGCGGAGCATGGGCGGCGCGCCGCCATCAGCGTCAGCCTGTGCGGCGACATGGCGGGTGATCCGCGTTGTCTGCCCGCCCTGCTGAGTTGCGGCCTGCGCGAGCTCTCCGTCAATGCATCGGCGCTGGCGCAGATCAAGCAGACCATCGACCGGCTGAGCAGCGGAGGCGGCCTTGGCTGATACGGCGGCCGACGACGCGCCCGAAGCCGGCGCGGTTGCGGTCTACAAGCGCATCTTCAAGGAGGTGCTGGAGAGCCGTCCGTCGGGCATGCGGCTTCGGCTGGCCCATGCCATGGGGAAGAACCGCAGCTTCGTCAGCCAGATCAGCAATCCGGCCTATCCGGTGCCGATACCGGTGCAGCATCTCAATACGATCTTCGATGTGTGCCATTTCCCGCCGCAGGCGAAGACGGCCTTCCTTCGCGCCTATGCGCGCGCTCATCCGCGCCGCGTCGGCCGGTTGAGCGAAGGCTCGCACGAGCGGACACTGACGCTGCATCTGCCGGATCTCGGCAGCGCCAAGCGCAACGCCGAGCTTGACACGCTGCTCCAGGAGTTCACGCGGCGACTGATTGCCATCATGCGGGAAAAATAGGCGAGGAACGCCGGGCGGACGAAGCGGGAGGACACAATGAAGAAGTTCATCAATTCGGTCGACAATATGCTCGCAGAGAGCCTCGACGGCTTTGCCGCCGCGCATGCCGACCTCGTCATGCTCGGCGCTGAGCGGAAATTCGTCCGTCGCCGCGAGCTGAATCCGAGGAAAGTTGCGCTGGTGTCGGGGGGCGGCAGCGGGCATGAGCCGCTGCATGCCGGCTTCGTCGGCTACGGCATGCTCGACGCCGCCTGTCCCGGGCAGGTGTTCACATCGCCGACGCCGGACCAGATCGTCGAGGCCGCCCAGGCGATCACGGGCGACGCTGGCGTCCTCTTCATCGTCAAGAACTATGCCGGCGACCGCATGAACTTCGAGATGGCGGCGGAGATCGCCGAGGGCCGCACCGCCACCATCGTGACCGACGACGACGTCGCGGTCGAGAAGTCGACTTACAGTATCGGACGGCGCGGCGTCGCCGGCACGCTGATCGTCGAGAAGATCGTCGGCGCGGCGGCCGAGAAGGGCGCCGATCTTGCAACTTGTGTCGCGCTTGGCGAGCGCGTCAACGCACAGACGCGTTCAATGGGCGTTGCGCTGACCAGCTGCACCGTTCCGGCGGCGGGCACGCCGACCTTTGCACTTCGTGACGACGAGATAGAGATGGGGGTCGGCATTCACGGCGAGCCGGGACGCCGCCGCGTCAAGCTCGCGCAGGCCGATGCGATCGCCGCCGAGATGACCACCGCCATCGCCGATGATCTTGGCACGCGGGCCGGTACCGAGGCGCTGCTGCTCGTCAACGGCTTCGGCGGCACGCCGACGATCGAGCTCTATCTGATGTACAACGCGGTGCGCAGGATGCTCGAGGAGCGGGGCCTGCGCATCGCCCGTTCACTGGTTGGCAGCTACGTCACATCGCTCGAAATGGCCGGGTGCTCGCTCACCGTGAGCCTGCTCGATGGCGAAACCACTGCGCTCTGGGATCATCCCGTGCGTACGGCCGCATTGAAATGGTGACCGCTGCGGTGTGAGCGGCCGCTGATTTTCAGGATGATGGTGGACCATGATTGCCCCAGAAGGATCGTGTGGCCGATTGTCGTTGCGAGTTCGGTCACAGCCGGCCGCGCCATGGCAAGAAAATGAAGAGTTGCTCGATCGCCGCCAGGTCGAGCGGACTTTGCGAAATCATTTGAGGCTGCTGGTGCGAGAAGTCTTGGCATCGATCTGATACGGAACGACGCCTCTTTCGACGGTACCCACGTCAAGTGGGTGGCCGATCGGCGGTAGTGCTCGGTGACGGCAATCGCTTCGCTCGCAGGCTCTGCATCCCGGGCCGATGAAGTCGACCGCATCGAGATCGTCCAGGTTCAGTCCCTTTGCGTAAACCGTCTCGCCCGCATAGGTCACCTCACACCCGAGTCCGACGGCGACCGCGCGCGGTCGGTTCAGATATGAGCCCGCCGAAAGGCTGACGGTCCGAGCTACGCAAAGATACCTCGTTCCATCAGGCGTAGCAGCTAATTGGGCCAGGATGCGGCCAGGATGCGAAAACGACTGGTGTACGTTCCATACGGGGCAGGGACCTCCGAAGCGCGCGAACTGAAAGCGGGTGGCGCTGCTGCGCTTCAAGACGTTGCCGGCGATGTCGATTTTCAGGAAATAGAACGGAATTCCCGGCGAGTTTCTCCGTTGCAGCGTGCTCAAACGATGGCAGACCTGCTCGAAGCTCGTGCCAAAGCGTCGCTGGAGGCGTTCGATGTCATAGCGAACGTCGCGCGCTGTGGCGAGAAATGCTCCATATGGCATAACCAGGGCGCCGGCAAAGTAATTGGCGAGTGCGACGCGCGCGAGCGATGCAGCTTCCTCGTTGCTGAGACGTGCCTGTCTGATCTGACGTTCGATGCTGTCTCGCTGTTCGAGCAGGCCGATGACGTGAGCGATCCAGAACAGCCGGCTTTCCACCGGCGCATCTTTGGACATGAAAAGCGTTTTGGCGTTGCTATCCAGCCGCCAGATCATTCCCTTGCCAAGATCCACCGGGCCTTGGCCGATCCGAACCCCGTAGGTATCACGCAAATATCTGATGAAGTCCTCGCCGCGGTTCTCGGGCTGAAAGTCTCTTGCCTCCGAAAGCCGTTCCGCGGCGCGATCAAGCGCATCAAAATGGTTACGTTTTGATTGCACCCAATCGCGTACCTCGTCATAGGGAAAGCGGCTGGCCGCACCCACGTCGGTTTGGGCCACACGCGTTTGCAAGGAGCGATGTTCCTCTTCGAGCGCAAGATAACCGCGATAGAGATGCAAAAAGCGCTGCGCGATATCGGGGGCGACCCGGACGGCCGCGCTGGCCTCGTCAGGCAAAATGGGCGACCCGAACAGAGGGTCACTGGCGCTTTCACGAAGTTCGCTGGCGAGCCGCAAATCGTCGTCAGACGAAAAATAATTCGTCTCAATACCAAATTGCCGGCTGAGCCGCATGAGCAGCTCTCGCGTGATCGGCCGCTGATCACTCTCCATTTGACTCAAATAGCCCGCGGAAATGCTGAGAGCGTCTGCGAGCTCTGCTTGTGTCATGCTGCGTTGTTCGCGCAACCGCCGTAGCCGGTCGCCGGCAAAGATCTTGTGCTGTCTCACTTGGCAAACTTTACAACTGGTTCAGCGCTATCGGCAAAAATAAGCACTTTCTTCGGTCCCTTGCGGCGATCTCCTTGCTAATCTTGCATACATTGACTGGGATGCAAAGCGCCGGGGGGCCGGTTTGGCAATCCATCCGCGCTTGCCGGAGCAGCCAGGTGGTACCGGGGGACTATGTGCGAATGCTCGCGCGCCCTGCATCGGCTCCGTAAGGGATTCCTGTCCCGGCGCGACCAGGTCGGACCGGATTGTGAGGATGTGGCTATCATGACGATGTTGGCTGAACTGGAGGAAAGGCGTGCCGGCGCAAAGCTGGGCGGCGGGGAGAAGCGCATCGAGGCGCAGCATGCCCGCGGCAAGCTGACCGCGCGGGAGCGCATCGAGCTGCTGCTCGACAAGGGATCGTTCGAGGAATTCGACATGTTCGTCGAGCACCGCTCGATCGAGTTCGGCATGGAGAAGACCAGGGTTCCCGGCGACGGCGTCGTCACCGGCTGGGGCACCGTCAACGGCCGCAGGACCTTCGTCTTCGCCAAGGACTTCACCGTGTTCGGCGGCTCGCTGTCGGAGACGCATGCGCTGAAGATCACGAAACTCCAGGACATGGCGATGAAGGCGAGGGCGCCGATAATCGGCCTCTATGACGCCGGCGGCGCGCGCATCCAGGAGGGCGTCGCCGCGCTGGCCGGCTATTCCTACGTGTTCCGCCGCAACGTCATTGCCTCCGGCGTGATTCCGCAGATCTCCGTCATCATGGGTCCGTGCGCCGGCGGCGACGTCTATTCGCCGGCGATGACCGATTTCATCTTCATGGTGAAGAACACGAGCTACATGTTCGTCACCGGCCCCGACGTGGTGAAGACCGTGACCAACGAGGTGGTGACGGCGGAGGAACTCGGCGGCGCCTCGGTGCACGC